>JBEIEK010000425.1:0-4593 GCA_040382995.1 Planctomycetaceae bacterium | reverse complement strand
CCGTGCGGGGGGTGGGGGGGGGCGGGGGCGCCCCCCCCCAAGCAGAGAAAAAAGAATGTGAAAAGAAGACCATTAACTTCCCACGCTCATCGCCACATACACCACACCTTCAACCGCAGCCCTCGCTCTGGGGGTGCGCCGGCTTCGTCATGGGCGCCGCTCGTCTCTGTTGTTTTCCGCCGTAGCGTCATGGGACAAATGGGACAAATGGGACGTATGAGACTCATGAGAAACATGACCATCACGATAGAGCCGGAGCCAACTCCCGGTTCCTCGTGAGCTCCTCGTCATACCCCCCGACAGGGTCCTGCCGGCCTCCAGTTGCCCGCGGAGAGCCGTCCGGCGGCTCACAGGGCACCGCTCACCTCTTACTGGCAACGGCCACACCATCACCCGCGCCGTTCCCGCATCGCCTCTTCAATCTCCTGCACCGTGCTGCAACTCAACAGCAAGTCCAGATGACAACGCACGCGACGGTTGTACATGCCGGGGCCCGTTCGCAGCGTCTTCTGCAAAGGCACCGGAGGATCAAGATGCCAGATCGTCGCCGGTTTCTTCGCCCACTCGCGACCCTGCTTTTTCAACGGCGGTACACGATCGCCCACCAGCACATCGTGCTCGATCTGGTTCACTCGCCAGATGGAGTCAACCTGACCGGCGGCCCGGAAGGCCAGATACAGAGGACGGACATGAATTTCGGTGTAGTCCCACCACAGTCGATACTCCTGGTGAATGTCCCAGTGGCTCAGGCCGTTTTTCCAGAGCGGCTCTGTGCTGGCCGCAAGAATCCAGACTTCGGTTGTGTACGTGTTCATAGCGTATTCCTGCTGCAGGAAACTTGCGAGGTGACCACACCAGACGCGACCTTCTGCATCCGTCCCGCGGGCGACGGCCAGCCGTCGGCATTCGTCAAAAACCTGTTGCCAGGTGACAAGACTCAGCAGCTCCCCGAGTGCCGAATCGGCCTCGGCGTACCGTGTCGTAAAGCTGTGATCCTCTGATTGCACCAGAGCCACCAACTTCGTCTTTCCGGCAGGATTCCGCTGGAGCCGCCTTGCGTATTTGTGGCACTGTTCAAGCGAAGGCACAGCCGGGCCGACTTTGGCTTCAATAATCACATGCAGCTCGTCACCCAGCCGGATCTCAATATCTGTCAATCCACGCCGCCGTCCAAAGCGTTCATACCGCTGAAGCACAATCTCTGCCTGCGCCAGCCGTCGCGTTTGAATTCCCGTGATGCCAACCTGACTCAAAAACCACCGCAGCAGCTCGGGACAGCACCGAAACGTCCACGCCAACGCCGCGGACAACGCGTTCTCGTCCGTGCCAATCAGACCAAAAGGCGAAGTGATGGGGCGCTGAGCGATGGTAATGGAGGACATGAGGAAGAAACCTGCGTTTGCGAGGCACTATCGGGTGATTTCTGAAAAGATGTCGTCGACCGAAAGCTGGAGTTTCTGAACAATCCTGCGAGTTTCCTCGAGCGCCATTTCCCTTGAAGTTTTCCGCCGAACGAATACCGGCATCGGTGGAAATTCTGTTAGCAACGTTCCAATCAGCGTCTCAGTTTTCTTAAATCGTTCCTGAAGCTGTATTGAACCAGAGATGACGTCCTCGAATTCTCGTCGCAACCGGAGCACTCGATTCCGGCCGAAATTCACCACGTTGGCCGCTGCTGCATAGATCTCCTGCATTTCCCCAAGTTTGAAGCAGTACACGCTTTCAGCACGCGATTCTTCCGCCCTGGCTGCCGTTGCATCGGCTCTGGCTGAGGCCAACTGGCCCTCCAGCACGTCCACGGCCGCTTCAGCGGCTTTCTTCGCCCCCGGTTCTTCTTCCTCGTCGATGTCAGCTGCTTTTGAACGCGCTGATGACAGACGACGGCTGATGGAATTAACGGCGCTGTCAGCAGCAGAACTCACTGCCCGCGCCGCAGACAAGTCGGCCGCAAGCGGCTTGAGTTCCGCTTCCTTGATATTGAATTCCCTGCTGAGGGCGCGGATTTCGGATGGAATTTCGGTTTCAAGACTGTCAAGTTCCTGCTCGATCAGGGCAGTCTTATTAGCCACCGCGGCCTGTAATCGATCGTAAAATTCAGCGTCTTTTTCTCGGCGGGCCTCGGCCGCGATATCGAGCTCCTGCTTTCCCAAATTTGCATCGATGACGTCCTGTGCCTCCGGGCTGTTGAGAATCCGATTGACCGCAACCTCCGAAGCGGCGGGAAGGATCGCCAACTGATTGGCAGCGTCCCGAATCCAGAGCAACTGCAGGTAAGCGTCCTTTCGTGTGGCTGCGTCCGTCTGTGGGGCCTTGAGAGAAGTGAGCACTGATTTTTGGTATTTACTCAGAATCGTGACGGCCTCATTAGCATCGCCAAACACCAATTCAGCCACCAGTGCGGTCTTCCAGGCGGTCCAGCTTGTCTTCAATCGACCTGCCACGCTTAACGCGTCACGCTTGACGTTGATTCCTCGATCGATTCGGACGACAGCAACCGCGAGTTGAACGTGGGGTGATACAGCCACTTTTCTGGACAGACTTTTCTCAGCCTGATCAATGTAGGGGGCCGCAGAAGTGCCAAAAAGCTCGTTTTCGGAGAGTTCCTGGTGAAGTGCCTGCAGTAAAGAAACGGCCTGCCGTTCCTCGCTGCTCAGTCCCGCCCACACACGCTCAGAGGCACAGGCAAGCAGGAAAACTGAACCGCAAACAATCGAGATCAGCCTCTGGATCGCGTGTCGATAATTGAAAACGGCACAGTGATTCATGCTTGCTTATCTGCCCTTTAACGTCGGATAGTAGAATCAGCGATGCAGGGAAATATCGCTGGAAAAATATGCAGAATATCAGTAGACTTTCCCTTGTCAACTCCGACAAAGATGTCCTTGCATTCCCGAACCTCTTTTGCGGCCGACTTATCCACTGCACAGCATTTCCGGGTTCTCTGGTATGATCTCACCCGGAACACCAGCAAATCGCTCGCGTCGCCCAATCCTGTATGACAGCTAACCAGTCACCCCTTTGGTTCAAAGTCAGCGTATGACGTCCACCGTTGCCCAGTCCACTGATACCACTGCCCCTCTGCCATCCACCGCTGTCGCCTCCCATTCGCCCGTCCCACCTCAGCCTCCAACACAATCCCTTACCTACACCCTCCTCGCAATCCGCGTTTCCCCGCAGACACATTCCGGTCTCGTCATTCCCCTGTACCGCCCGCTCCACGCCCCGGGCTGGTCCGCGGAAACCTATTTCCATCAGGTGGTTGGCCAGACGAAGCGAATCGTCGCCGAAATGCGTGAATCCATCTTCAACGAATCCTGCTTTCACCCGCAGGGAGGCTGCATCCGCGTCTGCGTCAGTGCAGAAACACGAGCCCCCGACGAGTCCCCTCCCGTTCGACCGGTCGATGGATCCATCACCATGACCGCTGTCGGCGAACGAATCTGTGAAGGTCTGCTCCTGCCTGACAGGTCCGTCATTGTCGCGCCACGTGGCCATTTTCTCAGACTGTTGGGTGACCGCCAGTACGGACTGCTGGCAGAATTCCCTCAGGTCATGCTCGACGCTTCACTGCTGGATCACGATCCAGACCGCCTGGTCGAATCGTTCCTCTGCTACGCCCGGCAACTCCCCAATGGCCCCCGCCGCCAAAGACATTGGGATGCACTTCGTCTTGAATGGCTCCGCGACGGAGACGAATCCACGGTTCCGCTTCCTCAGTACGACGACATTTGCGGACAAATTCGCTAGTCCCAGGCTCGCCCGGAGGGAAGAACACAACCGTCGGTCCGCTTCCACTGGGCGCACTTGCTGATCCGCCTCACCATGGCCAGGCCACACCATTCGCGGCTCCTCAGGTCTGCAGCTGCCCCCTGCGTCGCCATCACGCACTTGTCGCTGCCAGTGCCTGATGGAACCGAGGGAGAGTGAGCTGCCAATTTCGCGGATTTCAGAGAACTTCACCATTCTGCTCCTGCTCTGTCCCGCAAGGGCGTTGGCAGGGCCCTTCGCCCGCGGACTCCCGTCCGGCGGCTTATCTCTTGACCTTGCCGCTCAACAATTCCTCATGCGATTCAGCCCCGGACGGGGCGGCATACGTCGGGCATTGCTCGCCTCATGTCGCCCCTCCCGGGGCTTCGCGATTCGTCGGGCCCGGCATCCATGGGCTCGCGCCCATGGCTACATCATTCCGCCCCATCCGGGGCTCAATCGCACAACGCGCGCAATCTCACTTCCTTCTTCCCACTTCCTTCTTCCCACTTCCTTCTTCCCACTTCCTTCTTCCCACTTCTCACTTCCCACTTCTCACTTCTCACGTCCCACTTCTCACTTCTCACTTCTCACGTCTCACTTCCCACTTCCCACTTCCCACTTCCCCAGTGCATTCTCAGACGCGTCTGCAGCGCACTTTGCCCGCGGACTCCCGTCCGGCGGCTCGGAAGGGCACTTCCCACGTGTTCAACATTGGAAACTGAACCAACGAGGAAACAGCGTTCGGCTGAAAAATCTCGGCACGGCTCTTACCGGGGGATTGACATTCCCCCCGCACGCCTTCTCACTTCTCACTTCTCACTTCTCACTTCTCACTTCTCACTT
>JBEIEK010000424.1:0-4608 GCA_040382995.1 Planctomycetaceae bacterium | reverse complement strand
TACCTCGGTCCCGAACATGATGCCGTCCCCATCCGCATCGATCCCAACAATCCGCTCGACTACGGCCGTGCTCCCGCAGGCATCACCGCCGATCAGCAGCGCATCGGTTTTCAACTCGCCGGCCAGCTCAACCGACTCCGAGGCCGCAATTACCCCGGCGACTCAGCACTGGAAGCCCGCATCAAGTCCTACGAACTCGCCTATCGCATGCAGATGTCCGTCCCCGACACGCTCAACTTCAGCGCAGAAACCCCCGCAATCCAGCAACTTTATGGGCTCGACCAACCCACAACCCGCGACTTCGGCATGCAACTCCTCGCTGCCCGCCGGCTGGTGGAACGCGGTGTACGCTTCATCCAGATTCAGCACGGAGCCGGCGGCGCAGGTGTCTGGGATGCTCACGGTGGCCTGAAAGCCAACCACGAACGCAACTTCGCCGCCGTCGATAAACCCATCGGCGGCCTGCTCCAGGATCTCAAACAACGCGGACTCCTGCAGGACACCCTCGTAGTCTTCGCCAGCGAATTCGGCCGCACCCCAGGCACTCAGGGCTCAGACGGACGCGATCACCACATCTACGGCTTCTCCGTCTGGCTCGCCGGTGGCGGCATCCGCGGCGGAATTGTGCACGGCGCCACCGACGAAATTGGCTTTCACGCCATCGAAGATCGACATTACGTCACCGATATCCACGCCACCATCCTGCAGCAACTGGGACTGGATTCCCGAAAACTTGAAATCCCCGATCGCAAACGGCTCGATATCGACCACGGCGCTCCAATCACCGCCATCATCAGTTGAGGAATGCCGCCACATTGCTGGCCCGGTGACATAGCTCCACCGCAGACAGGATCGTCTCCAATGACTCCCTCGCACCGCATCGTGTTGTGTCCCGCCTGCAATGCCAAACTGCGTGTTCGCATGGCCGATCGTGCCATCGCCCTCCGCTGCCCAAACTGCAGCGAACGCGTCGATGTCATGCCGTCGGACGGAGTTGACGAGGCTACTGGCGTGCCAATCACGGCGGCCAGACAGCAGCCGTTCAGCGAGAGCTGGTCCGAACCCGCTGCCCCAAAGCCTGCCTCCCGGACGGCAGGAATGAACCGGCTGGCCACGCAGGATCGCAGGACGTCCGAATCGTCATCAACCACACGCGAAATCGCGATCGTCGGCGGACTGCTGCTGCTGGGACTCGCAGGGCTCGCTGCCGGGCTCAAATTCTTCTTCGGCACAGCCGAATCAACTCCCGCCGCAATCACGCAGTCGACACCAGACCCCAACAGCCCACCCCCCGCCACAGCAACCACCGCAACCGCTGCAGACGCCGCCGGTGCCGGACTCGTCGCTGCCTCCCTGCCAGACGCAGACCCCACCGCCGCAGCCCCGTCCGCTCCGCTGACTCCACCTCCAGCCTCAACCGTCCCCCCCGGGTTTGCTCAGGTCCCGCCGGGGTTCGCCCAATCCCCCTCACCCGCTCCGTCTGGTCCTCAAACACCACCGCTGGCCCCTGCGGGCGCTCCGCCCGCTGCCGGCCCACCCGCAGCCGGCAGACAGCTCAGCTATACCTGGCAGCAGGGCGAAGAATTTGTTTACATGTTTTCAATCGTGGAAGGAGCTGCCAATGACGGTCGACGGACGACAGGCTCCCTGCAATACACTGTCAGGGGACCGGTCGCCGGTACGCCCGCAGAGGAAGACAGCACCGGAACGGGATTCATCGCCACCGCCGATGGTGTGATCGCAACCTGCGCGCATGTCGTGGAACGCGCTACCGCAATCGAGGTGGTGCTTCAGGGCCGAGTCTATCCGGCAACCGTTTTGGCCACCGATGCGGCAACCGATCTCGCCCTGCTGCGCATCGCCGCCACCGGCCTGACACCACTGACGCTGACAGATTCCGACCAGCTGCAGCTGGCAGAAGGAGTACTCGCGGTGGGCTTCCCCCTCTCTGATGTGCTGGGAACAGACGTCAAGGTCACCACCGGTACTGTCGCCGGCCTGATCAGCGATCCCGAGCGTGGCCGTCGCATTCAGATCGATGCTGCACTCAACCCCGGCAACAGTGGCGGGCCGGTCGTGAATGGGGCTGGCCAGGTGGTGGGCATCGCCAGTGCAAAGCTCACCGGCGCAGACGTGACGGCCGTGGGATTTGCAGCCCCCGTCACTCAACTGCGAAGTCTTGCGGCAGCCAATGGGATTTCACTTCCATTAACCACGCGGGCCGCGACCGTCGCTCGCGAAGAGGCGGCCCGGCAGGTGGTCCCGGCAGTGGCTCTGATCCGCGTCCATGGCCGATCAGCGGAGGCCTCTGTGGAACTCGCCTATTCCCTCAACTTCACGTCGTTTGTCCACGAACCAAACGGCAGCTTCACACCACCGGAATCTCACCACGAAAACGGCACACTGCAGGTCAACGACCGTGGCGGGGTGGTTGAGTTTTCCGGGAAGGAACAGCTACCTGCCGTTCTTGGACCAGCGGCCCTGCTGGCACTCGAACCACTCGGAGACGTGCCACTCAACCAGTGGACCGTCGAGAATCAAACCTCCATCACGCGTGTTGAACGTCAGGAACGTGCCTTCGGCTTCGGACCACGATTCCGCCCCGGAATGGGCATCGGCGGATTCCCGGGCAGATTCGGCGGACCGCCGGGGCGTTTTGGCGGACTCCCGGGATTTGAAGAACCCGAACAGGTCATCGAAGAGATTCCAGCGGTTGAACGCTCAACCTACCGCACCGGACAAGTGCTGAACAATCAAATCGCACTCCAAAAGACCTACGAACTGGTGGCAGCCAAGCCCGGCAGTCAACCCTATATGGTCATTCGCGGAACGGGAAACGTCGTGTTTGATCTCGCCCGTGGCGTTCCCGCCAGCCTCGATTACTCCGCCACAATCGAACGCAGCGACGAATCCGGAAAAGCCAAATTCCCTGTTACAGTCCAATACAATCTGCGGAACCGCGAGGAGGTACTGCGAGAGCGTCAGCAGGCAGCGGCGGAAACCAAAGCCCGCCAGGAAAAGGAACAGCACGAAGCCACCGTTCCCGATCCCCTGGTGGTCGACCGAATCCTCGCTGACATCCGCAAAGCTGAAGGTGGCTTCGATGCCTGCAGCCACCTCGAGTATCTGGCGAAGATTGCAATTGTCCCTGAGAAGCGACCAGATGTCCTGCGAGTCATCGGTAATCACATCTCAAACAGTGACTCCTCCGTCAGGAACGGTGCCGCTAAGGCCCTCTGCCACTGGGCCACAGCCACCGAAATCAACCAGCTCAAAACCATCCTCAGCGATACTCAGAATAAATACCACAGTTTCAACAAGCCGCAGGTCGCTCGGGTCGTTGTCAGGCTGGGAACCGACGCCGACAGAACCGAAGTCTTCGGCATGCTGCAGGATTATTCGATTCGCCGCGAGGTGCTTGCGGAAGTCATCGAAATCGGATCCTCCCTCGAACCGGCCGTGCTGAAACTGGTGGAAAACGTCACGGACGACATCCTGCGTCGCGAACTTATCGAAGTGCTGCAGAAACTGGGCACCCCCAAAAGCATCCCACTGCTGGAACAGCTGGCTGCCGGCGATAATCCCCTCTGCAAATCCTCTGCTCAGCGAGCACTGGATGCCATCCGGGCGCGGCAGTAGGCCAGCCCGGATGGCCAGCCACCGACGTCAATTGCCCGGCGCGGCCCGCACTCAATCCTGCAGCGGCTCGACGGACTGAAAGTCCGTCCTGCCCGTGCACTCTCCGCGGACCGGTCTTAATGGACCTGTCAGTCTGCTTCGTCAGCCGGCGGCTCCGGAACATAGTCTTCAGCATCCGCCGCGTATTCCAGGAGCACTTCCATCGGAATGTGCTCAATCGCCGACATGTGAGTGGCTTTCAGATACAGCCGCGGTGCACAGCCGGCTTCAAGCGCCTGCAGCCAGCGGGGAAGACACAAACACCAGCGATCGCCGGGGTTGAGTCCCGGAAAACGCCATTGGGGCACAGGCGTGCTCAGATCATTGCCGACACGTCGGGAAAACTGCAGGAATTCAGCCGTCATCTCGGCGCACACTGTGTGCATGCCCGTGTCTTCACCACCGGTTTCACACTTGCCGTTGCGAAAAAAGCCAGTCAGTGGATCGGCGGAACAAACCACAAGGTCGCCACCTAAAACGTTCTTTGCCATGGGGTGCCCGAGGGAAGCCTGAAGAGAATCAGTTGATGTAACGGAAGTCAACGCTGGAAAACAAAGCATGAAAGATTGCTGACCATTGGTCAACTGAACCCGCGTTGGCCGGGGTCGGGGTGAGCAGCTGCAGTTCGGACTGAGAAGCCGGGCGTCCCAGACACATCCGCACAGCACGGTCCGCACAGGCCGCCGGGTCCAGCTTTTCAAGAGTGGCCTGCTGCAGCAGCAGCTCAGCAGCACGCCGCGAACTGCCAGTGACGAACGGGCTGTTGAGCATGTACAGCGCCTGAGCAGGGCGGGTGCTGCTGGTGCGACGCCCCGTTACGCTGTTGGGGTTGGCCGCATCGAAGACTTCAAACAGGTCCAGCATCGTGTTGCGGAATACCGGCACAAAGATGCTGCGGCAGTTCATCTCGTAATCTTCATGGCGGTACTC
>JBEIEK010000423.1:0-4619 GCA_040382995.1 Planctomycetaceae bacterium | reverse complement strand
TGTGCGGACAAAAATCGTTGATCGCGAGGTACCGTCCCTGGGACAGAAACACGCCGACCATGGTGCCGCCCACCGGAAAAGACCGTCCCTGTCCCTCTGGAATGTCGCCTACACGAGCCACTGTCTGGAAATCTGACATAGAGCACTGCCGGAAAAATGGAGTTGCTGTGTGCGGAGTATTTGCTGGTTGCAGTGCCGAATCTTACCGTTCCGGAGTCCCGTGCCACCCGTCAGATGCCCGGTTGGTCGTGTAATTGTCGAATTTGCGGGACCGGTAACTTCCTCAGAGACACTGGTTTTTACCGATCCGTCGGCAGTTCCTGCGGTTTCAGGTGGCAAGGTGAGCTGGAGTCAGCTATCATTTCTGACAAAACAGCTGCTCTTCCCCGCATGGCTGGCATCGCCGGTCGTCCTGTTCCCACCCGCCTGATCCCCGTACTGCAGTCTGAGGTTCCCATGCTGCGTGCTGCCCACATCGCTCTGCTCCTCCCGCTCCTGCTGGCTACCCCAGGATACTCACAGCAGCCAGACGCCCCGGCGGCTGGTACACGAGTCTTCCAAAGCCTCGAATGCTTCCCCGCCCGGATCCAGATGTCCTCCATCCGGGACGCCCGACGATTTCTGGTCACCGGGACGACGGCGGACGGTCAGAAAATCGATCTGACTGCCGACGCCAAAGCGTCCACCACTGCCCCCTGCTTCACCGTTGATGCCGATGTCTACCTCACCCCCGTCGCCACGGGTGAAGGTCAGCTCATCATCGAAGCCGCCGGCCTGAAGCTGGAAGTGCCCGTCGCCGTCACCTCCGTCGATCCCGTCCCCGTGGACTTCATCCGCGACGTCAACCCACTGCTCAGCAAGGTCGGCTGCAATCAGGGCACCTGCCACGGCTCAGCCAATGGCCGCAATGGATTCAAACTGTCGCTTCGTGGCTACGATTCACTCTACGACTATCGTTCGCTTGTCGACGATATCTCCGGTCGCCGCTTCAATCGCTCCGTCCCCTCCCAAAGCCTGATGCTGCTTAAGCCCACACAGGGAGTGCCTCACGAAGGTGGCTTTCTGTTCGACGAAGAGTCAAGAATTTACTCCGTCCTGCAGCAGTGGATTGCCGAAGGCTGCCGCTACCAGCCCGACAGCGCCCGCGTGGTCGGCATTGATATCTATCCCCCCACGCCGCTCCTGCAGCTGCGGCACGACCGGCAACAGCTGATCGTCACGGCCCGCTACGCCGACGGCAGCACCCGCGATGTCACTCGCGACGCCGTCTTTGACACCAGCAACTTTGAAGTGGCCACGGTGTCCCGCAGCGGCCTGATCACCGCCGTCCAGCGCGGTGAAGCAGCCGCTCTGGTGCGCTACGAAGGTCACTACGCCGCCGCTCCCGTTTCCATCCTTGGCAACCGCGACGGTTACCAGTGGACGCCACAGCCGGAGCTCAACTTCATCGACACACTCGTGAATAACAAACTGCAGCGGATGAAGATCCTGCCGTCCGGCCCGGCCAGCGACGCCGAATTCCTCCGCCGCGTCAGTCTTGATATCGCTGGCGCACCGCCCACCATCGAAGAAGTCAACGCCTTCGTCGCCGATCCCACCGAAACACAGGCCAAACGCGCAGCCAAAATCGAACAGCTGCTCAACGGCCCTGGATATGTCGAACACTGGACACTCAAATGGAGCGATCTGCTGCTCAATCGCCGCAAAGCCGTCACCGAACGCGGCGTCTGGGCCTTCCGCAACTGGATCCGACAGCAAATCGCCACCAACCGCCCCTACAATCAGTTCGCCTCAGAACTCATCACCGCCGCCGGCAACACCTTCGATAACCCCGCCGCCAACTACTTCCGCATCGCCCGCGAACCCAAGCTCGTCATGGAAAACATGACTCAGGTGTTCCTCGGCACCCGGTTCAACTGCAATCAGTGCCACGACCACCCCTTCGAACGCTGGACACAGCGGCAGTACTACGAACTGGCCGCCTGGTTTGCCGATGTCGGACGCCGACCGCTCCCTGATGGCGATGAATTCGTCTTCACCATGGGTGCTGCTGCCCCCGTCATCAATCCCGATTCCAATCAACCCGCCGCACCAAGCTTCCCCTTCAATCACGCCGGTGCCGTTGATGCCTCCGGCAGCCGCCGCACACAGCTCGCCCAATGGCTGACGGCCCCGGAAAACCCGTATTTCGCAAAAAGTATCGTCAACCGCTACTGGAGCTACTTCTTCGGGCGCGGAATCATCGATCCTGTCGATGACATCCGTGCCAGCAATCCCGCCTCCAACCCCGAACTGCTGGAGGCCCTCACCAAAGACTTCGTCGCCAATCAGCACGACCTGAAACGACTCATCCGCACCATCTGTAATTCCGCGGCCTACCAGCGGAGTCTGGATGCCAACCAGTGGAACGAAGATGACACCATCAACTTCTCCCACGCCCTCCCGCGGCGGCTTTCCGCCGAACAGCTCTACGACTCCATCATTCAGGCTGCCGGTGCCCCACGTGCACTCCCTGGAGTTCCCGCCGGGTTCCGCGCCGCCGAATTGCCCGACCCGCAGGTCGAAGTTGCCTTCCTCGACATGTTCGGCCGCGCCCCCCGCGAATCTCCCTGCGAATGCGAGCGGACGTCGGACGTTTCCCTTGGACAAACTCTGAACATGGTCAACGGCTCCACCATCGCCGACGCCATCGCTCATCCCCAGGGACTCATCGCCCGTACACTCGCCGCCAACGCTGGCAATGACTCTCTGATTAACACCATCTACCTGTCCGTGCTCTGCCGCAACCCCACCGCCGAAGAAGCCGCCCAGGCTCAGGCCTATTTCGCTTCAGCACCTTCACCCAAAGAAGCCGCCGAAGATCTGATGTGGGCCCTCATTAACAGCCCGGGTTTCCTCTTCAATCGCTGATCTCAGGACACGGAAGGGATGCGGCTCTGAAGGATCTTCGCACTCGTGTGGCAAAATCCTGAAAACTGCAGGGATAGACACAGACTGTTTTCCCCGTCTGTGTCGTAGACTGCATTAACGATCCGCACTTCTCGCGGCATTTCACCCGCACGCCAATCAAGATCGAAACGAGCGCTGCTAAGCCGCCGGACGGCAGTCCGCGGGCAAAGTGTCGTGGCAATGCGACTGCCTCTGCGGCCTGTCCGGCCAGTGCAGAACGTGCCTGAAAGGCCGTAAACGCCACAGCAATCAGCCGGCGGGATCGAGAACTCGCAGGTCCACTTTTCGTATGTAGTCCTTCACCCGAACGCGATATGCGTCCATGTGGGGAGCGATGGAATGGGCTTTCAGAGCAGCCACGTCGGCCCACTTTTCCACGACCACAACCGTATCCGGACCGTACTTCGCCTGATTGGGAATGTCGGTCACTGCGTCGATCGCGGGACCGTATTCAATGCAGCCCTGCTCGGCATGCACATCCGGGATCAATTTGCGGAATTCCACCAGAAACGCATCGCGAGTACCGGGATTGAGTTCGATGGTGGCAATTACGTGGATCATGGGGTTATCGCAGCGTTTTGAGGACATGCAGAAAGGGGACTGCGCCCGAGTGGATTCGAACCACTGACCTGCCGCTTAGAATGCGGCTGCTCTATCCAACTGAGCTACGGGCGCTTGGTGCAGGGGAACCTGGATTCCCCTGCAACTTCGAAAGTATCTCTCTGAGCGGCATGAAATTCAAGCCGGATACAGCAGTGGGTGTCCGTTTCGACGGAGCGAAACGCGACTATGGGTTTGATTCGCGTAGCCACCGCCCGTGAAAAACACACGTGCACGCTGCCGCCAGGGGGCGGCGTTCGACCAGGGTTGCCAATAACACCTCTGTTCAGTAGAGTCCCACCGTCGGGGGCAAGCCCATGTTGCTCCCTCTCGTGTTCCCTCGCCCTCCTGAAACCAAGCTGAAAGGCAGTTCCGTGAGTCAGCAAAATCCATTCTCCGTGCCTTCAACCTTCGGAGAAACTGCGGTCGAGCCGATTACGCAGCAGGCATTTGGCGGGATTGGTCGCCTTGCGTACTTCGGGTATTCGTTTCTGAACTCTTTACTCTCCAACGTGCTGACGATTGCTGTCGTCGCTGCCCTGCCAGCCGAGGCGGCCCCTGTTGCCTTCATTATTCCCGCTCTCAGTTTTGTGGCGGGGATCGTCGTCGTGGTTCTGCGATTGAAGAATCTGGGCTACAACGGGTGGTGGGTACTTGGGCTGATCGTGCCAATCCTGAACCTGGTTGTGGCCATCAGACTCGTCGCCGCTCCCGAGGGCTATGCGGTACATAAAACGCTCGATACACCAGGCAAGGTCATCGTGGGGCTGGTGATCGGTGCGTTTCTGCTGGTGATGGCAATCTTTGTCCTCGCAGCAATGTCCTGACCCCTCCGAAGTCTCCGGGGAATGGCAGAAAGCCCAGCAGTCCTCCGAACACGTGGTCGTTTACGTCCACGTGTCAAACATCCCGCTCCAGAGCCGCAGTCTTTTACTTAGGGCTGCGGCGACTGCTGCGGGCTGAAACTGCAGGCCGTCAGCCAGCCGTGCGGGGAATTCGTCGATTGCCGAGATTAAGTCATCCGCACTGAAGCCACGCGGCTGCTCAGCCAGAACCGAGCAAATCGGGGT
>JBEIEK010000422.1:0-4631 GCA_040382995.1 Planctomycetaceae bacterium | reverse complement strand
TTGTGAAGATCTCGATGCAGGACGGAAACTGGACGAAAAACGTTCAACTCCCTGCTGCCTCGGCCGGCAATCGCAATCGTGTCGTCACCATCGATCAGGAGGCGACCTACGACAGTATCTGTCACTCAATGGTCGTCAGGTAAAGATGTCTCAGGGCTTCAGGCAGAGCTACACATCAGATGGCAGAAACTGGAAGGAAGGCACCGCTGAGAGCCAGCGGATCGAACGCAGACCACAGGAGTTTGGCGTCCCGGTGACGACACTTGTCGGCTACTACGATCCGCGCGGAGAGCTGCCAGGTTACGTCTATCCACCGCTGCACGGCGCATACGGCTTCACCTATGCTGACGACGGGAGTCTGGCCGCCGACAGGGACTGTCTGCTGCTGGTCGAAACCCGCAGGGGCCTGCTGCGTTTTCGGCTGGCAAATCAGCGGTTCAATGCGAAGGTGATGAACAAGTTCCACGTGAACATCCCGGAATCAAGCCAGCCGCAAAGCGTGAGTCTCGTCTGTCGCGGCAAGGTGGTCGACACGAAGCCGATTACACCTCCGGCGACTCAACTGGGCTATACGCTGACGCCGTCACCTGACCATTGACCTTCTGGCATTACGTTCCGGGTCGTCTATTGAATGGACTTTAGTTCCGGACGATCTTTTGCAGCCTGGATCTTTTTGATAGTTTCGCGGACTGCCCCCGCCTTCTGCCTGCTTAAGTGTTTGGGAAAGTTGATTTCGCCTTTGTCAAACAGGGCTGCCGTTTCTTCCAGATGCGGAACGACGGCCTGGGCTTCGGCACCGTAGGCATCGAGCACCTGCAGAATCTCCGGAGTGCGGTGTTCGCTGGCCCACGGGTTTTGCGTGCGGAGGTAGTCAGCGGTGGCCTGCATTCCTTCCACGATGTTATGGGAGGCCAGGACCTTGAGGCCGTTCAGCCGGACGCCATCTGCAAACATCTCGCCACTGGGGGCGGGCGTTTTCACCGCTTCAAAAATTGCTGGCAGAAGGGGGCGGATCTGTGGGTAGCCAAGACGGCGGTAGATCTCGCTGATTTCGCCGCGGGCACGTCCATCCTGGTTTTTCAGGCCCTGCGCGATGGCCAATCGCAGTCGGTCGTTGTCGACGTCGTCGAGCGACTGCAGTCGGGGCAGCAGGGTGCTGAAAACGGCCATTGAGACAAATCGCTGCTCCATAGCCCGGGGATCGTCGGACGCGGGGGGCCGGGCGATCAGGTCCAGCAATTCCGGCAGTGCTTCGGCCGCTGGCTTGCCGATCGCCGCCAGCGCTGAGGCCGCTCGGATCCGCAGCCAGAGGTCGTCGTGCCGGAGGGCTTGACGCAGTTGGGAAACAGCGGGTGCCGCGTCACCCCTCAACTGCTCAAGTGCATGGCAGGCGCCAATTCGAGCGTCGAGGTTTTCTGAATCCAGCAATGCGATGACATCGGATAATGGGGGCGCTTTCCGCCACGAAATCGCCATGGCGGCTCGTTCACGCACAACAGGCGACCACGAACTGAGACGCTGCAGCAGTTCTGCATTCGACAGTTGATCGTAGAAGCTTTTGCGATCCTTGTTGTTCCAGCCCCGTCCGTCGGCGACGATCGCCTGGGCCGTTTCCAGTGACAATGGCTGGACCAACTGTGACCCTTTGCCGGTGAGTCGGATCTTTCGGAGTGGCAGGGCGTATCCAAGCAGATAGGCTCCGGTCGCATCCCAGCCGTGATAGCTGTCGTGATCGCGTTCAGGTGGGCCCTGATGCGTGAATGAGCCATCCCAGCATCTGGCAAGGTCATGATACCAGCCGCCGAATTCCTGCATCCAGGCTCCTGTGGCGTGAGGCCCTGCCTGGGCGATTGCGGGCAGGGACCAGAGCAGATTGAAGTAGTTGCCCGTGTGCCCGCAGTCTCGCTCATTACCATGCGACGCGAGCGCCATTCGTGTGAAGTAATCGGCACTTCGGGATTCCGCCAGAGAATTGAAAAGCACGGCAGCCATCCCGCATTTGCCATTGTCTTCGTGCGTTTCTGTCCAGGCCGCATGATCGCCGTACGGCACGGCTCCCTTCCCAGTGTAGAACCGCAGCAGTTTTGAACTGAGTTCAATCGCGCGGCTGATTTCGGGCTCCTGAAGACCCGCGTCGCGGGCCAGGACCAGCCCGATCGTGAGTGGCAGGCCCGGGGAGTTCATCATGCCATAACCCTGAAGTCGACCATCGGGCAGTGCGAATGTGTGTCCCCACGAACCAACCGCACTCTGGCCCCCGGCCGCTTCGAGTGCCAGTCTACGAAGCCCTGGTAACGCTGAGACATCGTCGGTGGCAATGACATATTCGGCGAGAAAAATCATCACGTACCCATAGTACCAGGTCCTGAAATCAGACGCCGTGAAGTCCGCAGCCCACCGCGCCTCCCGCTGCACCAGCGGAAGGTGTGATGGGGCCCCGCCGGCCAGCAGCGCGAGAGCATTCAGGCAGCGCGGAATCGGATCTGTTTGCTCCGCGTAGTCTGCTGCCTGCATCCGGGCAGCGAGCGCTGTCAGACCCTGCTGAAGGATGCTGTGTGATTTTGGACAGTCGTAGGGTGCCGTAGCGCTGAATGAGCCACGAACCGTTAACTTCAACGTGATGTCTTCAGTTTTCCCGGCACGCCAACGCGTCAGAACGAGGCGACCAGCCCCCTTGTCGGACTCAGCCGCATTCACTGCCAACCCAAATTCGGTGCGAGGGTCGTACGAGAACAGCTGGCCCCCCGCGCCAAGGATCACGTCACCAACGGCGATCAGGCCATCGGCCGGCGAGCCCTGATCAACGGCGGTAATGGCTATTTGTCGTGCGTCTGTGGTCACCAGCCTGTCGCAGAACATCCAGCCACGCAGTCCGGTCGGCCCGAGGTTCCAGTCGTGCTTTGCTGCCGCAGGGATACCCTCCCCTTTCGTCAAATCCGGCGGCTGAACCCGCTTTTCATCGGGCGCGGCCAATGGGTATTTCACAGCGCAAAGCCAGACCACCGTGGTCAGCGCCAGTATCTGAGTTCTGTTCATGGAATTATTCTTTGGAGCAGCGTTTGGGGCGAGGGGCTCTTCGTGGGACGTCGGTCATGCCGCTGCCATCAGTGAAAACTGATGCGCGGAAGCCCTCCGAGATCGCCCAGTGAACAATCCTCGATCACTTCCGGAAGTGCAAGGCTGCCAAGGTGGCAAAGTCAGGAATGTCTGCACAGCCGGAACTGATTGGTTTGCCTTTTGTGCGTTGATTTCCGGTTCGCATTGCGGTTTGCATGGCATCGATCAAATGCGTGTTGAGACTGAGGGCTTTCAGGAGATTTTCGATGTCGCTGTCAGCGATTTCCGGTGTGATTGAGCGACGGATCCTTGCCAACTATCGGATTGAACCGGAAGTTGTGTCGAGGTTGCTGCCGGCACCATTCCGGCCGAAACTGGCTGGTGGTTTTGCGATCGGCGGCATCTGCCTGATTCGTCTGGGGCAGATGCGTCCAGCCTGGATGCCGTTTCCGATTGGTTTCCGCAGTGAAAACGCGGCCCACCGCATAGCTGTCGAGTGGGACGATGAAGGGGGACTCAGGCAGGGCGTGTTTATTCCTCGCAGGCACACGAACTCGCGTTGGAATGCGATGGCTGGCGGTCTGGTGTTTCCGGTGGTCCAGAAACTGGCTCGATTCGAGGTCACCGAGACTGCCGACAGGATTTCGGTGGATGTTTGTGATGCGAGTGACGGTACGGTCATTCATGTCGCGGGCTGCGTGACTGATGAATTTCCCGTCGATTCCGTGTTCAAGGACCTCGGCACGGCATCTGAGTTCTTTCAGGGAGGCGCGCTTGGGTATTCTGCGGACGCGAGCGGCGGTCGTTATTATGGGATTGAGCTGGGCTGCGAATCGTGGAGCGTAGAGACACTTGCGGTGGAGCGGATGGAGTCCAGCTTTTTCGACGATGTCAAGCATTTCCCAAAAGGGTCTGTGCGAATCGATTGTGCCCTGTTGATGCGTGGGATTGGTCACCGGTGGACCAATCGCGGCGTGCTGTGTTGCGGCTGAGAGGGTCGGCCCATGCAGTTGCGAAACGATCGAAGCCTGGGTGGCTGGGGATGGGCTGGGGAGCGTTTTCCGATCACACACGCCTGCCCGATCGCAGGAAAGGAATACGCCTGAATGGTCGAGTCCAACACATGCCACGACCTGCCCCCCAAATCGTAGCATCCTTGTCGTCACAACCTCGCCAACCCAACATACCCCTTTAGCTGCACGGACTGTCCCCGCAAACCCGGTCCGACGTCAGGGATGCGGTACACGAGGCGGTGGAGGGGAAGAAGGGGTTGTAACAGCCCGTACAGTTAAACCGACTGTGCAACTTCCACTAACACCCCGGTTGTCCAAATCGCTCGGGGACAGTCCCCTTTGGCGTTCAGCGTTCCGGTGTCCACCGGCGACGACAAGGTCGCCAACTCGGCGGCTGCCGCTGGCTGCAGAGACTGTCCCCGCAAAGCAGGTCTGACGCCGAGGATACGGTGCACCGCGCGGTGGAGCGGAAGATAGGGAAAGTAGCGATTGTAACAGCCGGTACAGTGGAACCGATCACGCGGTCTCCACTACCACCCCGGTCGTCCAAATCGCTCGGGG
>JBEIEK010000421.1:0-4634 GCA_040382995.1 Planctomycetaceae bacterium | reverse complement strand
GACCACCATCATTCATTCACTTCTCCATGTTTCCGCACCTGAGTCGAAACCACCAGCTCAGCGACGTGGTGGCGGTACTCGGCAGTATCAATATCCTCGCCGCAGAACTCGATCGCTGACCCCGACCCCAGCACCAGGATCCCATCCGCCCCTCCATCAACTCAACAACCCGGCTGGCTGACCATGAGCGTCCTCACTGCAGAACTCCGTGAAAAGATCAAAGCGGAATTCCCCAAATATCCCAACAAGCGCGCCGTCACCCTGCCCGCACTGCACCTTGTTCACGACACCCTCCGTGCCGTCTCTCGCGAAGCCATCGTTGAAATTGCCGAACTTCTGGAGCTTCACCCTTCAGAAGTGCACGACACGATGACCTTTTACAACTTTTTCAAGGAAGAGGACAATCCGCTGGGGCGACACCGGGTTTGGTTTTGCCGGAGTATCTCCTGTGCGCTCCGTGGTGGCGAAGAACTTCTTGAGTCCGTTTGCCACCGCTACGGAGTCCATCCCGGCCATACAACGCCCGACGGAAAGTTCACGGTTGAGTTCGCCGAATGTCTGGGCGCGTGTGAAGGTGCTCCCTGCATTCTTGTCAATGATGTCTGCCACATGGACATGACCCCTGAATCCACCTCTGCCCTCATTGATAAGCTCTGATAACCATGCCAGCCTTCGAACCTGTACTTTTCGCTCGCATCAATAAGCCGGACAGCACATCGCTCAGGTCCTACCAGGCTGATGGTGGCTATTCGCGTCTCAAGGAGTTCCTCAGCATGGCTCCGGGCGATGTCACCAACATCGTCAAGGATTCCGGGCTGCGTGGTCGCGGCGGCGCAGGCTTCCCCACCGGGCTCAAGTGGACCTTCCTGCCCAAGGATCACCCGGGCCCCATATACCTGGCGATCAACGCTGATGAAAGCGAGCCCGGCACGTTCAATAACCGCTATCTGATGGAGAAGGATCCTCATCAGTTGATCGAGGGCATCATTCTCGCCTGTCATGCCATCCGGTCCAACCGTGCCTACCTGTATCTCCGGTACGAGTACGGAACCAGCTACCGAACGCTCGACACCGCGATCCGCGAATGCCATGCCGCCGGAATCCTCGGCAAAAACATCCTCGGAACAGGTTTTGATCTCGAAATCGTCCTCCACCGGGGTGCCGGGGCTTACATCTGCGGTGAAGAAACGGGGCTCATCGAAAGTCTTGAAGGAAAGCGCGCATGGCCTCGCATTAAGCCTCCGTTCCCCGCCATCGAAGGGCTGTTTCGCAAGCCAACCATCGTCAACAACGTTGAAACGCTCTGCTGCGTAACCCACATCCTCTATCGTGGCATAGAATGGTTCAAATCGATTGGGGTTCAACCGGATCCGAATAACCCTCGAGACCCGGGCAGTTTTGGGCCCAAACTTTACTGTGTCAGCGGTCACGTGAATCGACCCTGCTGCGTTGAACTTCCGCTGGGTGTTACAGCGCGAGAATTGATAGAGGAGCACGCAGGCGGCGTCTGGAAGGGGCGAAAGGCGAAGGCCGTAGTTCCAGGCGGCATCAGCATGGGGTTCCTGTCCGATAAGGAGCTCGATACAAAACTCGATTTTGCCGGTCCCGGAAAAGTCGGCTGTCTTGGACTCGGCACGGCCGCGGTGGTCGTTGTAGACAACCAGACCAGCATGGTGGACGTCCTTCACAACTGCTGTCGATTCATGTCCCATGAGTCGTGCGGCCAGTGCACTCCGTGCCGCGAAGGGACTCACTGGATGACAAAAATCCTCGACCGCATCCGCTCCGGCAACGGACGATCCGAAGACCTCGACCTGCTGCTTGAGGTCGCAGGTTCCATGGGCATCATTCCGGGTACCACCATCTGCGGCCTTTCTGACGGAGCTGCGTGGCCGGTGAAGAACGCGATTAATAAGTTCCGGCCCGAGTTTGAGGACTACATTCGTTCCCGGAAAGCCTCCATCACGTCGGCCCAGAAAATGATGGCTGCCCACTGATTCATCCCAACATCGGCAGGTTCAATTCCTCAGGACTCCCAATGGCCACGGTTCTTGTCAACGGCAAACAAGTCGAAATCGGCGCCAACGAGCGGCTCAACTGCATTCAGGCCGCAGCCAAAGTCGGCGAAGAGATCCCCGCCTACTGCTGGCACCCGGAACTCTCCGTCGTCGCCAGCTGCCGCATGTGTCTCGTCGAAGTCGGCGATAAAAAGCCCGACGGTACAGTCGCCATGCAGCCGAAACTTGTGCCCGGCTGTCAGACGCCGGTTAAAGACGGTACTGTTATCGTCTCGGACAGCCCCAAGGTTCGGGAAGCCCGCAAGGCAACTCTTGAATACCTGCTCCTGAATCATCCGCTCGACTGCCCGACGTGCGATCAGGCTGGCGAGTGTTACCTGCAGGACTACAGCTTTAATTACGGTCGCGGTTACAGTCGGCTCAATGAACCCAAGAACATTAAACCCGACAAAGAGTACATCGGCGACCAGATCACTTTGTTCACCGATCGCTGCATCATGTGCACTCGCTGTGTTCGCTTCACCCGCGAAATCAGCGGCTCGGCCGAACTCCAGGTGGTCAGTCGCGGGTCACACGAAGAAATCGATATCTTCCCCGGTCACCCCGTCAACAATCCGCTTGCCGGAAACGTCGTCGACATCTGCCCTGTGGGTGCACTGTGCAGCAAGGACTTTCTGTATCAGCAGCGTGTCTGGTGGCTGAAGAGCACGAATTCAGTCTGCCCCGGCTGCAGCACTGGCTGCTCAGTCACGGTTGATCAAAACGAAGACCGCGTTTATCGGCTCAAGCCCCGAACCAACCCGCAGGCTCAGGGCCACTTCATGTGCGATGAAGGTCGGTTTGGCTGGAAGTACACACATTCCGACCAGCGTCTTGTTTCGCCGGAAATTCGCGTCAACGGTCAGATCTCCAGTCGTGACTGGGACCAGACCCTGACGTCCGCCCGCAATGCACTCAAGAAGGCCGCGTTGAGTAAAGGGAAACTCGCCGCAGTGTTCTCCCCGTGGATGACCGTCGAAGAAGCGTGGCTGCTCAGCAGCTTTCTTAAATCACTCAGCCCAACCGCGGTGCTCGCGCTTGGCCCCGTCCGCGTCAGCGGACGCGACGAACATTTCCCTAAAGACATTCATGGAAAGCCCGTCCTGCCCACCAGGTTCACCATCCACGCCGAGAAGGCACCGAATCGTGCTGGCGTTCAAGCTGTGTTGACTCACTTTAACGCGGACGTGATGCCCTTCGAGGAACTGCTCCGGCTTGCATCGGACGGTCAGTTCAGCACCGTTTATCTTACCGGGGGCGATCCGGAGGGCTGGATCACCGAATTGCAGGCAGAAGCCTTCAGCGACGTAGAGTCTGTCATCGTCCAGGATTTCCTGCCATCACCCGTTCTCCAGCACGCAACGCATGTGCTGCCGTCGGGCACTTTTGTCGAGCGGGAAGGCACCGTCGTCAACCACAAGGGACTCGCACAACTCATTCGCCGCTCCGTCCGTGGTCCCGATGGCACTCGCCCTGACACCCGCATCCTCTGGGAACTGGCGGAACGCACGGGACTGCCTCAAACCGAGATCCTGCGTCGGGAAGTCTCGACTGCCATCCCATCTCTTGCTGCACTCACCCAACCTGAACTCCGCGAACTCGGCACCATGCTGAATTCACCACAGCCTGTCGCCGTCGGTTCGTGATCCCATTTTTCCTGTGTTCAAATCTCCACAGCACTCTCTTCGGCTGTTTTTCATGGACTCACTGATTCCCACACTGACCACCATTCTCCTCGTGGTGGCTTCGATACCCGGGATCTGTAACTATCTGATCCTGCTGGAGCGCAAACTCTCCGCGTGGATGCAGGACCGCGTCGGGCCGAATCGCGTTGGACCGCTCGGACTCCTACAACCGCTTGCCGACGGCGTGAAATTGTTGCTTAAGGAAGAGGTCATTCCCGATCACGTCGATCGTCTGCTCTTCCTGATGGCTCCAGGGATCTCGGTTTTCACTGCCCTGCTGGCTTTCGCAGTTGTTCCCTTCGGTCCTGTCGATGACCCCGCCGTCCCCTGGTTCCTGCGGTTCATCATCGCCCCCGGCATTGACATTGGTCTCGTATTCATCTTCGCCGTCGGCAGTCTCGCCGTCTATGGCATCGTTCTGGGTGGTTGGGCGTCGAATAACAAGTACAGTGCACTCGGTGCACTTCGCGCCAGTGCTCAGGTGGTGAGCTACGAGATTCCGCTGGGGATGTCAGTGCTGGGTATCGCCCTGCTCTCCGGCTCGCTTAACCTCGAGAACATCATGCACCAGCAGGTATCCGGCGGGATACTCAGCTGGAATATCTGGTTCCAGCCCCTCGCAGCACTCATGTTCTTCACCGCATCGCTCGCCGAAGCCAATCGCCTGCCCTTCGACCTCGCGGAATGCGAACAGGAGCTCGTCGGTGGCTGGCACACCGAATACAGCGCCCTGAAGTGGGCGTTGTTTTTCCTTGGCGAATACACGCACATGATCACGATCAGCTTCCTGACGTCAATTTTGTTCCTTGGCGGCTGGCACTTCCCCGGAATTGCTGAAGCAGACAGCGCCTACACCGGCGCCTGGCTTGTGAAGCTTGGCGTTCTTGGGACG
>JBEIEK010000420.1:0-4657 GCA_040382995.1 Planctomycetaceae bacterium | reverse complement strand
GGCTGCCTCGGGGAGCGACTTTGTCGCGAGCCGTGCGTGAGTTTGCAGCGGAGGATCCGGAGTTGTCGGGTGTGGCGCTGCTGGCGACGATTGTGGCGGGTGCGCTGCTCCTGGCCGGCGAACTTTCCTGGAGACTGCTCACACCGGCTCAGGCCCGCATGTACCTGCGATCGCTCAGACTGCAGTTTTTCTTCCCGGACCTGAGCATGCTGTCACGAGGGCGTCAGCGGGAACGTCTGCGGCGGGTGCGTGAGCGAGTGGAGGCGGAGGGGTAGCGGAGGCTTTAGGGCAGCAGTCCGGTGCCCACGATATCACCCTGATCGTACGGGGCGGGTGGCGCCGGGTATGAGGGATTGGTGGGGTAGGTTGGGTAGGTCGGCGTCGTGCCACCGGGATACGGATTGACCGGGGGCTGCGGGTAGTACCCGGACATGCTCTGACAGGATTCCGCGCAG
The DNA here is from genome assembly GCA_040382995.1 of Planctomycetaceae bacterium. Taxonomy (GTDB): domain Bacteria; phylum Planctomycetota; class Planctomycetia; order Planctomycetales; family Planctomycetaceae; genus SXXK01. The sequence goes on along the minus strand of JBEIEK010000420.1, from coordinate 4,202 downwards.
TGCACCAGTTCTGTATTGACGGCGTGTCCGAGGGTGGCGAGTCCGGCGATGCAGCCGATGACGATGACGGTCGTGATCAGCACGATTTCGGCGGAGACGATGACGCCTTCTTCGTGGGAGAGGAATCGCGAGACGAGGCGGATCATGGGGTTGCGTTCCTGCGGCTGGAGCGGGGCCAGTGCAACTGATGGAAGTCGAGGAATGAGCGCAAGTCTACTTCTGGAATAACCGGGGGGGCGGACGGAAGTTTTCGGATTTGCCCTGCTGCAATTGTTGTCCGTAACGAATTTAGCGAGACTAGCGGGAATTCGGCCCTGGTGCTGGTGTGTTGAGGACCACTGAGGAGCGAGGAACGCATGACGAAGCGGATCGGAATTCTGGCGTTGCTGCATGAGAGCAACACATTTCTGAATGAGCCGACGGAGCTGTCGCATTTTCGGTTGAATCTGCTGGCGACGGGTGATGCGGTGTGTGCGGCATTCCGTGACACGCCTCACGAAGTGGGAGGCTTTCTGCGGGCCATCGATGATGCGGCGGGCTTTGAGTCGGTGGGAATCTTCGGAGCGCGAGCGATGCCATATGGGCCGATTTCGGCCAACTGCTGGAACGAGCTCTGCGAGCAGCTGGAGGCAGCTTTGCGGGCGGCACTGCCACTGGATGGTCTGCTGGTGGCGCCGCATGGTGCCACGGTGGCAGAGAACGCTGCGGACGCGGATGGGGACTGGCTGTCGCGGGTGCGGCGGATTGTGGGGCCGGATCTGCCGATTGTGGGAACGCTGGACTTGCACGCCAACGTTTCGGAGAAGATGGCGGCGGCCTGTGACGCGTTGTTTGGTTACCGCAGCAATCCGCATCTGGACCAGTTTGAGCGGGGCCTGCAGGCAGGTCGGTGTCTGGTTCGGGCGGTGGAAACGGGAATCCGTCCACGGATGTCGCTGGTGCGGTTGCCTTTGTGCGTGAATATCGAGCGGCAGGCGACGGAGGAGCCTCAGGGGCTGCAGCTGTGTCAGCGGGCGGATGAGCTGGCGGCAGCGGGGGCTGATGTGCAGGGCATATCGTACCTGTTTGGCTTTCCGTATTCGGATGTGCCGGAGATGGGAGCGACGGTGCTGGCGGTGGCTGACTCGGCGGAGGTATCGCGGGGGCTGGCAGCAGATCTGGCGAATTTCTGGTGGTCGCATCGGGAGGACTTTGCGGGTCAGCTGATTTCGGTGGAGCAGGCGATTGCTGAGGCGGTGCACGAGGGGGCGGATGGTGGCCCGGTGGGGCTGCTGGACATGGGCGACAACGTCGGTGGCGGCAGTCCCGGCGACGGCACCTGGATCGCTCATGCGTGGCTGCAGCATGGGCGTGGTCCGTGTCTGGTGGTGCTGGCTGATGCGGCGGCGGTCCAGCGATCAGAGCAGGCGGGGATTGGCGGCAGCTGGTCGGGCCCGATTGGCGGACTTGTGGATCCGGTGAGGCACGGTCTGCCGGTTGAGGATGAGTGGACGGTCGTGGGCCTTGCGGATGGAAAATTCAACGAGACGGAAGCGCGTCACGGTGGCTATTCGCGGTTTGACCAGGGCCGTACGGCGGTGTTGCGGGGAAAACGGGGGCTCACGGTGGAAGTGACCACTCTGCGAATGGCTCCGTTAAGTCTGCAGCAGGTGTTATCGGCCGGCATTCGTCCGGAGGAGTTTGCTGCGGTGGTGTTGAAGGGCGTGCATGCGCCGGTGGCGGCGTGGAGATCAGTGTGCAGCCGTCTGATTCGTGTGAACACGGATGGTGTGACGACGGCGGATTTGGGGCGTCTGCGATTTGAGCAGAGGCGGGTGCCGATGTATCCCTTTGAGCCGGCGATCAGCTGGCGAGCGGAGTAGAGCGATGGTGAACCGAGTCACCCCGAATGCGGTTTCACAGGCTGCGTTATCGTCGGCCGGCGGTCCCGCGACCAGCGCGACGCGGATGCGTCACCTGATGATCCTGATGGGTACCCTGGTTGCAGTGCTGCTGTATCTGGATCGCATTTGCCTCAGTACAGCGATTGCATCTGTGCAGCAGGACCTGGGAATCACGCGGGAGCAGCGGGACCTGCTGCTGGGCGCGTTTTTCTGGAGTTACGCGCTGGGGCAGTTGCCGGCGGGGTGGCTGGGCGACCGCTACGGTGCCCGCTGGATGCTGGGACTATTCATTCTGCTGTGGTCATTGAGTACGGGGTTGCTGGGAATTGCGACGACGCTGGCGGGTGTGTGGTGGCTGCGGCTTTCGTGTGGATTGTTTGAGGCGGGCGCTTACCCGCTGGCGGCGGGCATCGTGCGGCGGTGGGTGCCATTGCATTCGCGGGGCGTGGCGAGTTCGCTGATAGCGGTGGGAGGGCGTCTGGGCGGAGCGCTGGCTCCAGTGTTCACGATCCAGATGATGCTTTGGTGGACCCATGGGGCAGAGTGGAGCAATCTGCCGCAGGATGCCACGGCCGACATTCGCAGCTGGCGACCGGTGATGATGATTTACGGTGGTGCGGGGGTGTTGATTGCGGGAGTGTTTGTGGTGTTTTTTCGGGACTGGCCGGAGGAGCATCCGCTGGTGAACGAGGCGGAGCGGCGATTGATCGAGCCGGACCGTGCGGCTGTGTCGGTGCGTGCTTCGCGGTCGCTGGAGCTGCCGCCGGTGTGGGCGATGATCAGGTCAGTGCCGATGTGGATGAATTGTCTGGTGCAGTTTGCGGCCAATCTTGGCTGGGCGTTTCTGGTGACCAGTCTGCCGGTGTTTTTGAAGGAGCGGTATGGCACAGGTCAGGGGAGCACAGGTTGGCTGCAGAGTCTTCCGCTGGCGGCTGGGATTGTGGGGCTGTTTGCGGGGGGCCTGTTTACGGACCGTCTGACGCGTGCGTTTGGTCTGAAGTGGGGCCGATCGGTGGCGCTGGCATCATCCAGGCTGCTGGTGGTGGCGGCATTTCTGGCGGTGCCGTTTGCGGGGAGTGACGTGCAGGCGGCGTTGTGTCTGGCGGTGGTGGGATTGGCCACAGACCTGGGGACTCCGGCGGTCTGGGCATTTGGTCAGGACGTGGGAGGTCGTTTTGTGGCGTCTGCGGTGGGTTGGGCGAATATGTGGGGAAATTTTGGAGCGGCGTTATCGCCGACATTTTTCGGGATGTTTGTGAGTGGGAAGGTGACGGACTGGAACATGGCATTTGTCACCTGTGCCGTGGTGAACGGAGTGGCGGCGGTTGCGGCGCTGGGGATGAATGCCTCGAAGCCGCTGCTGCCGGCGGACGCGGTGAAACCGGCCTCTGTCTGACCAACTTTCCGCCACAAAGCCGCTGCATTTTCCCGATTTCCCCTGTATGATCTCCAGGGCATTCGTAAGGACTGTCGGCAGGAGCGTATCGGTGAAGTCTGTGCATCTTTTTCTTTCACAGCTGCTTTGGGCGTTCTGCGCTGTTTTGTCGATGGCTCAGGACCCCGCACCGGCAGCGGCGACTGGTACTGCAGACCCGGAAAAGCTGGCATTTTTTGAATCCCGAATTCGCCCGGTGCTGGTGCAGCACTGTTACAAGTGCCACTCGGCCGAATCCAAAGAAATCCGCGGCGGGCTGCTGGTGGATTCCCGACAGGGCCTGCTCCAGGGAGGAGATTCCGGCCCGGCGGTGGTGCCTGGTGACGCTGCGGCCGGGGAGCTGCTGGCGGCGTTGCGGCATGAAACGGTGGAAATGCCGCCGGATCGCCGGCTTTCGGACGCTGTGATCGATGACTTCAAGACGTGGATTGAATCGGGCGCTGTGGACCCTCGTGACGGCAGCGTCTCGGTTCCGCGATCTACGGGAATTGATCTGGCCGCGGGCCGTCAGTTCTGGTCGTTTCAGCCTGTGCTGCGGCCGGAAGTGCCGGTGGCTGGTGAAGGCTGGGCGCGGACCGAGATTGACCGGTTTCTGGCGGCCGGCTGGCAGCAGGCAGGCCTGCAGCCTCCTGCCGACGCTCCTCCGGAAATCCTCCTGCGGCGGCTCACGTGGGTCCTGACGGGCCTGCTGCCGACGCTGGAACAGCAGCATACTTTCGCCTCCGCGTGGGCTCAGGACCCTGAAGCGGCGATGGCAACTGCGGTGGACCAGCTGCTGAATTCTCCGCGCTACGGTGAACGCTGGGGGCGACACTGGCTGGACGTGGTGCGATTTGCAGAATCGACCGGTGGCGGCCGCAGCATGATGCTTCCTGATGCCTGGC
>JBEIEK010000419.1:0-4659 GCA_040382995.1 Planctomycetaceae bacterium | reverse complement strand
TCCCGGTCGCTTTCCGCGGCAATTCGCCCTCGCAGGAGCCCCCCGACAAATGACTCAGACAGCCCTCTCCGCCAGTCAGGCAATCATTGACCTGTTCGACGAATACGTCATCCCAAACTACCGTCGCCAGCCGATCGCACTGGTCCGCGGTCAGGGATCACACGTGTGGGACGCGGACGGGCGGCGTTATCTTGACCTGTTCCCCGGCTGGGGCTGCAACATCCTCGGCTACTCCCCTCCACGTCTGGTCCGCGCTCTGCAGGAACAGGCTGCCAGACTGATTCACGTGCCGAACACGTGGTACATCGAGCAGCAGGGGCGGTTTGCCGAATTTTTGTGTTCGCGCAGTTTCGGCAAAGCCTTCTTCTGCAACAGCGGCACAGAGGCCAACGAAGCGGCCATCAAACTGGCACGGCTGCACGGATCATCCCGCGGACGCTATCGCATCATTACGTTCGAAAACGGTTTTCACGGCCGCACATTCGGCGCACTCACCGCCACTGCTCAGCCTAAATACCACGAAGGCCTGGGCCCGCTCATGGCCGGTTTTCGCTACGCCCGCGTCAATGACGTGGAAGGCGTGCGAAGCTTAATCGATCAGGAGACCGCGGCGATCATGATCGAGCCGATTCAGGGTGAGGGTGGTGTCCGCATCCCGGCTCCCGGCTTCCTGCAAACCCTCCGCACACTTTGCGACGAACACGGACTCCTGCTCATTTTTGACGAAGTCCAGACCGGCATGGGACGCACCGGCCACTGGTTCGGCTGGCAGCATTCCGGTGTCCAGCCCGACGTGATCACTCTCGCCAAAGGGCTTGCCGGCGGAGTCGCCTGCGGTGCCATGCTCTGTCGCGACGAATTCGCTGCCGACCTGCGACCGGGGATGCACGCCAGCACCTTCGGGGGCAATTCACTGGCCATGGCTGCGGGGCTGGCCGTCGGAGAAACCATCGAAGCCGAAGGTCTGCTGGAACACGTGCAGCAAATGGAACGTCAGGTGCGCAGTCGCCTGCAACAGCTTCAGCAGCAGCTCCCGATCATTCGTGAAATCCGCACCTGCGGGCTGATGATCGGCATTGAACTCTCCATCCCCGCTCAACCCGCCGTTGCCAAATGCATGGAACGCGGCGTGCTGATCAATGCCACCAACGAGACCGTCGTGCGACTCCTTCCGGCACTCAACGTCCCGGAAGCAGATCTGCTCGAAGGACTCGACGTCGTCGCCGACGTGCTGGAAGACATGGCCTCCGAAGCCTCCTGACCTCCCACACAGTCAACCCTGCTCCCCAAAGAAGGACTGCATGGCGTCTCTGGCCCAGGTGCAGATCTACTGCTTCCTCTTCAGCTACCTCACAGCGCTCGCCGCAGAACTCGCGCAGCTGCTCCGCAAACCCGCGCCCGCAACTCGCGTTGTGATCATCGGTTTCACCGCCGCCGGCTTTATCGCCCACACATCCTTTCTGCTGACGCGCGCCCGCACCGCAGGACTTCCGCCACTCCTCAGCAGCCAGCAGGACTGGCTGCTGGTGCTCGCCTGGCTTGGCATCCTGCTCTATCTCACACTGCTGCTCATCCGCCAAAAACTTGCCACCGGCATCTTTATACTCCCCGCCATCCTGCTGCTGGTCGTCTTTGCCGAATTCGCCAGCACGCAATCGGCTGGCAGCCTGCGCGAAGCCGCCCTCCGCCGCTGGGGCATGTTTCACGCAGCATCACTCGTCCTCGGTGTCGCAGCCGTCGCCGGCGCTGCTCTCTCAGGACTCATGTACCTGCTGCATCACCAGCGGCTCCGCGCTCGCTCCGGCTGGCTCCAGCGTCTCACCCTTCCCAGCCTCGAAAACCTCAGCCGAATCAATCGCTGGATGGTTGTTTTCTCCGTTCCCTGCCTCACCATCGGACTGCTCACCGGCTTCCTCCTGATCGCCCTCTCCAGAAACATCCGCCAGCAAGCCCACATCAACTGGTATGACCCCGCCATCATCACTACTGTGCTCGTCTGGCTTTCCGCCAGTGCAATTCTGATTCGCGTGCTTCGCAGCGACCGCCAAACCGGCCGCGCCGTCGCACAGCTGTCATTTCTTGCCGGGGCCTTCCTGCTGCTTGCCATTCTTGGCCCGATGCTGCTCGCCGGACGCGCAGGCCTCAACACCATTCATGGCGGCACCCGCAGTACCCCCGATCCACAGCAGGGCTTAACACGCAGCCCCCAGGCCACATCACCGGCCACCGCGTCACCAATCCCAGCCCCCCCGCTTCCAGCCGCAGCGTCAGGGGAGCAGTCGCGATGAACATTCTTGCTCTCAGCTGCAGTCACCACCGGGCCGGTGTGAACCTCCGCGAACGACTCGCCTTCACCTCCCCGCAAGTGCTCGCCGCAGCCTACGAACGCTGGAAGAATCTGCACCCCGGCGCCGAAATTGTGATTCTTTCCACCTGCAATCGGGTCGAGCTCTACGCCGCCGATGAACAGTCTGCGAACGGCATCGCCTCCGATGACCTGATCGATTTTCTCAGCCGCTTCCACAACCTGCCTGCCGACGACTTCGCAGCAGCGTTCACGGCACACTCGGGGCCCGACGCCGTCAGACACCTGTTCCACGTGACCTGCAGCATCGACAGCATGGTGCTCGGTGAACCCCAGATCGTGAACCAGGTAAAAGAAGCTTACCGCATCGCCCAGGAACATTCTGCCTGCGGACCGCTCACTAACGTCCTCTTCCAGCGCGCCCTGAAAGTTTCTGCTCAGGTCCGCACCGAAACCGCACTCGCCGATGGTCGCGTTTCCATCGCCAGCGTCGCAGTTGGCGATTTTGCCCGCAGCATCTTCAGCCGCTTCGATAACAAACTCGTCCTCGTCATCGGCGCCGGCGAAATGGCCGAAGAAACGCTCGTGTATCTCCAGTCTGAAGGCGTTCGCAACTTCGTCGTGGCCAATCGCAGCCGCGAACGTGCTGAACTGCTCGCCGAAAAATTCGGTGGCCAGGCCGTCGACTTCGCCACCCTCGATCACTGGCTCGCCGCCGCTGACGTCATCGTCAGCACCACCGGCGCCGCTCAGACACTCATCACCCGCAACCGCTTTGCCGCCACCCGCAAAGTTTCGCGGCAGCACCCCGTCTTTATTCTGGACCTCGCCGCACCCCGCGACTTCGATCCGGAAATCGCCTCCATCGACGACAACGTGTTCCTCTACGACCTCGACGCACTCGAAGAAACCTGCGAACGCAACCGCCAGGCGCGGCGCGGGGAAATTCGACGTGCCGAGGACATCATCGCGGCTCAAACCCAGACGTTCATTCAGGAAATCCACCACAGAGCCACCGGGCCCGTCATCCACCGACTCCGCGAACACTGGGGGGAAATCAGCCGCTCTGAACTCGATCGACTCTACCGCAAACTTCCCACACTCGATACCGCCCAGCGCGACGCCATCGAAGCCACCATCTCCCGCATCGTCAACAAACTCCTGCACCCCCCCCTTGAAGCCCTCCGCGATGAAGCCAAATCGGGAACCCCCGATGGACTGCTGCACGCAATCCGACGTCTTTTTTTTCCCAGCGGTTGACTCCCACTGGCAATGACTTTGTCACTGATCGCTCTGCAACAGGTCGTTCCTTCGCCGCGCAAAAGACAACATTCTCCCATTCACCACGTTTTTTCTGTTCCGTAAATTCTGTATTTGACGGATACAACGCCCCAGTTTATGCTGATGAACAGTCCAGTCGGCCCCAACTGGACCCTCACCTGTGACATCCTTCGCCGCGTTTGACCGCTGCAACGCTCGACACACTGACGAAGGCCCCGCGTTCGCCCACCCCCAAAGTCCCACCCACCAACGCGTTGAAGGAGCGACGCCATGCTGGATTGCCCGTGAATGCCGCGGGAATTCAACTTGCGGAGTAACCGTATGCGTACTTCGATCGCTCACCTGCTGCTGCTGACCACCTGTGCTGCGTTCACCCCACTCGCCGCCTGCAACTCAATCGCCGCAGACCCCGAATCCCACTCCAACAGCCTCCGCGAAGGCGATTCGGCACCGCACTTTCAGGCAACCGGCGACAACGGTCGACTCTGGAAGTCAGCTGACCACGTTGGCAGAAAATACGTCGTCGTATTTTTCTACCCGGCCGCCTTCACCAGCGGCTGCACCAAACAGGCCTGCCTCTTCCGCGACCACCTTTCCGAATTGCAGCAGGCCGGAGTTGAAGTCGTGGGTATCAGCGGCGACCGCTCCGACGGACTGCGACTCTTCCAAAAGCACCATTCCCTGAATTTCCCCCTGCTCAGTGATGAAAACGGCCAGATTGCCCGGGCTTTTGGCGTGCCCGTCAGAGATGGGGACACAATCACGCGATCAATTGATGGCGTCGAACATTCGCTCGTGCGCGGCGTCACCGCCAGTCGCTGGACGTTCGTCATCGCTCCGGACGGTCGCGTGATCGCGAAAAACACGGCCGTCGATCCGGAAAAAGACGCCACAAATGTGCTGGAAATCATTCGACGATCCGCAGCGTCTTCACAATAATACTCAAAGTAGTCAGGCCCCGTGGTTGTTCCACCGGATCGTCCGGTGTCACGGTGGTCCCCAGTTCAGGTTGTTTTGTCTGTGGAGTAATGCTCTATGAGGAAGTTGATCGCTCTCTGTGCACTCGGACTCGT
>JBEIEK010000418.1:0-4685 GCA_040382995.1 Planctomycetaceae bacterium | reverse complement strand
GCTCAAATTCCACAACAAACTCGACCAGCCCGCCCGCTTTGACATCATCTCCATCGTCTGGCCCCAGGACTCAAAAGAACCACAGATCACTCACTACCGCAACGCCTTCCGGGCCACGGCCGCAGGTCAGATGTTCTGATGGTGCTGTTGTCGGATTCGCCGGAACTGGCCCACACCACCGTCCGGTACGTTCAGAAACCACAGCAATCCATGATTCGGTGGTTTGCGTTCACAGGCCCGCACCCGGGCCGCGCGGGCACGCACAATTACCGGCAGCACAGTAACCAACAGCGTCGGCAGCCCCGCCACTGCGGGGCACTGTGACAGTGACGACTCGGGAACGTCGTCTCCATGCGGCGAATGCCTCAACAGGCTATCGCCCGAACCGACACTTACGCCCTTTTGCGCTGATCCCAGGCAAAAATCCTGACCATTCCGACGTAAGACAATATCTTACATTCCATGAAAACAAAACTCTCCAGCAAAGGTCAACTCGTGCTGCCCGCTGAATTACAAGCGCAGGACCACATCCTGCCCGGACAGCAGTTTCTGGTCGAACGGCTTGATGCTGGCCAGTATCTGCTGAGGCGAATACCCGCTGCAGACAACGCCGGAGTCGTTGACTGGCTGCTGTCGTGTCCGTCGAGTGACTGGTACCAGTCGCTGCCCTCTGAATCGACCGACAATCTATGAAGTTTCTTGTCGATGCCAATGTGCTCAGCGAGGTCACTCGGCCTGAACCCCAGCCCGCGGTTGTCCAGTGGCTGCGTAAGCACGAACGCGACATCGTCGTGACTCCCATCGTGCTGGGGGAAATCGAATACGGTATTGGGCTGACAACTTCGATTCGCAAACGAAAAGAACTGGAACGCTGGTTTGCCGAAGGCATGCGAAGATTGCGTGTCATCGATCTGGATACGGACACCGCATCGATCTGGGCTGCTCTGCTCGTTCGCCTCAGAAAAAAAGGCAAAGCCATGCCCGTGAAAGACAGCCTGATCGCAGCATCAGCCCTGCAGCATCAGCTCACGATCGTTACTCGCAACATCAGCGATTTTCAAAATGCCGGAGTGTCGTTGTTCAATCCTTTTTAAGGATTCCGTTCAGCCGGCCGCGCGGACACGCACCGTTACCGGGGGATTGACATCCACTGCACGCCTTGTCATTGTGGGGGCGATTCCGGCTTTTATCTCACGCCGAGGCGCCGTAGCGCAAAGCGAAATGCTGGAAATGTGAACCTTATTGGGTCAGCGACAGGCGAAGCCCAACAAAAGATGTTTCAACAACAATTGTCTTGACAATTCTTACCGTGTGCGTTAGCGTTTTCAGCCCTCAGGCGTCCCGGGCGGCATCAGCCGCACTCAGCCGCCTGCAGGGCCCACGTCTCGGTTGCTCCTGCAGCAGGGGGATTCATTGATGAATATGTTGCTTATCGTCCTTGGGACGGCCGTTTTTCTGTCGCTGGCCTATCGCATCTACGGCCCGATTCTTGTGCGTCTGTTTCAGCTGGACAACAAGCGACCGACGCCTGCCGTATCCATGCGCGACGACGTCGACTATTCCCCCTGTGCGACACCGTCACTGCTGAATCAGCATTTCTCCGCGATCGCCGCCGCCGGTCCGATTGTCGGTCCGATTCTGGCCGGCCTCTACTGGGGTTGGGGCCCAGCCCTGCTCTGGATCCTGCTTGGATCGGTCTTCATCGGCGGTGTGCACGACTTTTCGGCACTGGTGGCGTCCATTCGCCACCGTGCGACGTCGATCACGATGGTCGTCAAAGCGCACATCAGTCGCCGTGCCTACATGGTCTTTCAGATGTTTGTCTACATGGCGCTGATGTACATCATTGTGGCGTTTACGGACATCACGGCCACGATGTTCGTGGGCGCCATTGACCTTAAGTCGGACAAGGCCTTTCCCACACTGACTGCAGCACTGGCTCAGGAAGGTGCCGACCCTTCCATGATTTTTCAGTCCGGCAGCGTGGCCACTTCTTCCCTGCTTTATCTCGTGCTTCCATTCCTCATGGCACCGCTGCTGCGAAGCGGTCGCCTGACGACATGGTCAGCACTGCTGTTGTTTGGTCCATTGGCGGCACTTGCCATTCTTGCGGGACCGTACCTGCCGCTGAATGTCGACGTGCTGCTCCAGCGGTGGCGACCGGACCTGTCTCCTGCCGAAGCGTCCGCTCTGGCCGTTCGCTGCTGGGACGTCTTCCTGCTGCTGTACTGCGCCATTGCCTCTGTGTTGCCCACGTGGCTGCTGCTGCAACCCCGCGGCATTCTTGGCGGTGGTTTTATGTTTGCCGCTCTGGGCTCCTGTGCCCTGGGAATCATCAGCGGGTCCGTTGCAGGTACCAACAGCATCAACCTGCCGATGTTCCGCGGGCTGACCCCGGAGGGCGTTCAACCGCTGTTTCCTTTTCTTTTCATCACCATCGCCTGCGGCGCCTGCTCCGGTTTTCACTCGCTGATCGCCTCCGGCACAACATCCAAGCAGTTGCCGGCCGAATGCAGTGCGCGGCCCATTGGTTATGGTGCCATGCTGCTGGAGGGCATGGTGGCGGTGCTGTCGCTGTGCTGCGTAATGCTGTTGTCGCCGGATTCCCCGCTCGCCAAAGCCTCGCCGAACTTCATCTACGCCAACGGCATCAGCAGTTTTCTGGCGGTGCTCGGCCTTAACCCGGCTGTCGGACTGCTCTTCGCCCTGATGGCCTTCAACACCTTCGTGTATGACACCCTGGATACCTGCACACGACTGGGTCGCTTTATCATCCAGGAACTCACGGGCCTGCAGGGAACTGCCGGACGCTGGCTGGGAACGCTCATTTCCACCATCATCCCGCTCTACTTCGTCACTCGACCAACCACTTCCGGCAAGCCGATCTGGCGAGAATTCTGGGAACTCTTCGGCGCCAGCAACCAACTTCTCGCAGCCCTCAGCCTGCTTGCCGTAACGGTCTGGCTGTGGCGAACACGTCGAGTTGTCTGGGCTTTTTATCTCACCGGCCTCGGTGGTCTGGTGATGTACATCATGAGCTTCTGGGCACTCCTCAGCCTGCTCAGTGCCCGCATCCAAAGCCCCTCTGATCCCGTCGTCTGGATCGCGGTTCTCCTGCTGGTCCTTGCTGCCGCCATGCTGGTCGAAGCCGTGGCCGCACTGCTGGGGCGACAGGAACCTGCAGAGCCCGCTACCCCAGTCCCCGCGGAAGCCTGAACCAGCACTCCGCCAAATCACGAAAAATCCATGACAAATCAACAACTGGCTGAGCAGTTTTTTATCCAGATTGCAGTGATCCTGCTGGTCTGTCGCGTCGTGGGCATTGTCGCCAAACGGCTGGGACAACCGCAGGTCGTGGCCGAGATGATCGCCGGGGTCTGTCTTGGCCCCTCCCTGCTGGGACTGGTCTATCCCGAACTGCAGTCGCTCTTGTTTCCCTGGCAAAAGGGCGTCCCCAGCACCCAAAGCTACCTCTACCCTGCTTCACAGCTGGGGCTGGCCCTGTACATGTTCATTGTCGGGATGGAGTTTCGGCTGGACATTGTGCAGTCCCAGTGGCGCAGTGCCGCGTCGGTTTCGCTCGCGGGAATGCTCAGCCCATTCATCCTTGGCGCAGCCCTTGGCTGGTACTTCCATGGATCGACCGATCTGTTCCCTGCAAACTCCACGCGGTGGGCCTCCGCCACGTTCCTTGGTGCATCGATGTGCATCACCGCATTCCCGATGCTGGCCCGCATCATCCACTTCAAGGGCCTCACAGGCACTCGCATGGGCACCGTCGCCATCGGCGCCGGAGCCATCGACGACGCCTGTGCCTGGTGCCTGCTGGCGGTGGTGCTCTCCAGTCTGGATGGATCACCAACAGCCGCCCTCCGCAGCATCGGTGGCGGAATCCTCTTTGTGCTGTTCGTGACCATGATCATTCGGCCCCTGCTGAAAAAGCTGGAAGATCGTCTGGTGAGCGATGGCCGGCTGACCGAGCCGGGGCTGGTGATTTGCCTTGCACTGATGGCACTCGGAGCATTCACCACGGACCGCCTGGGGCTGCACGCTGTGTTTGGCGGTTTTCTGATGGGAACCGCAATTCCGCGCGGAGTGATGGTGAAGGACGCGTCCGCCCGCACAGAGCCCTTAACCGTCGCCCTGCTGCTCCCGCTGTTCTTCACCTTCAGCGGACTCAACACCCGCATCGGACTGCTGAACACTCCCGAAGGCTGGCTCATGAGCCTGCTTGTGCTGGTGGTGGCCATGCTGGGCAAAGGTGTTTCCTGCTGGCTGGCCGCCCGCGCCACCGGTGTGCCGCATCGCGAGGCCATGGGAATCGGTGTCCTCATGAACGCCCGCGGCCTGATGGAACTGATCATCATCAACATCGGTCGGGAACGCGGTGTCATCTCCGACCAGCTGTTTGCCATGCTCGTCATCATGGCCATCGTCACCACCCTGATGGCCTCCCCCATCTTCGACCGCCTCGTCGGCTCTCCCCCCTCTCCCCTGCCAGGAGAGAAGGGCCGGGCGTGAGGTGTCCAAAACAGAGCAGGAAAACGGGAAAACGGGAGAACGGAGAAAGAAAACAGCTGACTTTCCCGCCTCGTCACCGACTCACGCGCCCAATGGCGTTGACTTTCCGGCGGAAACCGCATCTGGCTCCCCTCTCCCCTGCCAGGGGAGAGGGGCAGGGGGTG
>JBEIEK010000417.1:0-4692 GCA_040382995.1 Planctomycetaceae bacterium | reverse complement strand
GGCAAAACGGCAGCAGCGAAGGGTACCTTGGCTGACGTCGAAGCCCGCTCGGCTCACGACGATCGCCAGGCAGCCAGCCACGGATCGGCTCAGCAGCCCGCTGGCCAGACTGTCGCCGTTCCGGAAAAACCAGACAACGCACGGCGAGTGATGCTTGCCGATGTCGCCGCCGTGAACGCCGCGGAGCAGGACCTGGAAGCTGCTGACGTGCTGTTTGTCGAACCGCTGGTTACTGGCAGTATGGTCCGGGACCGCACCCTGGCAGGCGTCGTGTTGACAGCCGGCGGGACTGAATATCGGTGGGCGTCCGGAGGCGTCCACCGGGGCGGGGAGACTTCGGCGGTCGGGCCGGCACTGCTGAAACTTCTGAGCAGTTTTCGTGGCGAACTGTGCGTGGTGAATGCGAAGCCGCTGTGTCACATGCTGCTGAATGCGGGACTCCCGTTGCCCCTCAGAATCTTCGACGCTTCCATCGCGGATTATCTGCTGGATGCAGGTGCCCGCGGTCATTCTCTGAATGAAATCGCTGAGCGGCATGCGACCGGAGCCGTGCTGCAGTCCGTGGCCAGCGTGTCGAAGCCGCGGCAGCGGACGATGTTCGACGATGACGGCGGACCGGCGGCTGTGGGTGAGGAGGATGTGATCAGGGCTGCCGCTGATCGGCTGCAACTGCTGATGCTGGTTCGTCGGCCGCTGCAGACCGGACTCGAGAGTGAAGGGTTGCTGACGCTGTACTGGGAACTTGAGGAGCCGCTGATTCGAGTGCTGGCGCGGATGGAGCACACCGGGATTCGCGTGGATGCGGCGGAGCTTTCCCGGCAGAGTAAAGAGATTGGCGTGCGAATTGACACGCTTACCGCCGAAATCTTCCGACAGGCCGGGCGGACCTTCAATATTGATTCGCCCAAGCAATTGTCGGGAGTTCTGTTCACGGACCTGAAACTGCCGGTGATTCGCAAAACACAGACGGGCGCAAGCACCGATCAGGAGGTGCTCGAAGAGCTGGCACACCTGCACCCGCTTCCGGCCGCGATTATTGAACGACGGCACCTGATCAAGCTCCGCGGCACCTACCTCGATGCCCTGCCATCGCTCGTCCACCCGCGAACGGGGCGGATCCATACGTCGTTTCACCAGACAGTGGCGGCGACGGGGCGTTTGAGTTCCAGCGATCCCAACCTGCAGAATATTCCGGTCCGCACGCCGGAGGGACGACAGGTGCGTTCCGCGTTTCGACCGGAATCAGACAAGTGGACGCTGATTTGTGCGGACTATTCACAGATTGAACTGCGGGTACTGGCTCATTTCAGTGGCGATGCGGCCCTGTGTGACGCTTTCCGCGAGGGCCTTGACATTCACGCGGCGGTGGCTGCGGACGTGTTCTCCGTGCCGCTCACGCAGGTCACTTCGGAACAGCGGGGAATTGCGAAGGCGGTGAATTTCGGTGTGATTTACGGGCAGACTCCATGGGGACTGGCAGCAGCACTCGGCATCGACAAAGAAGCGGCTGCCGAGTTCATTGACCAGTATTTTCGGCGGTATTCCGGGGTGGCCGCGTTTTGTGAACAGGTTCTGGAGGAGACCGCGAAAAGTGGCTATGCGCGGACGCTGCGAAATCGCCGTCGGGCGATTTCGGGAATTCGCCGCACCACGGGACTCAACCGCAACATGCCCGAACGCACAGCGATCAACACAGTACTGCAGGGGACGGCGGCGGATCTGATCAAACAGGCCATGCTCAACGTGCAGCGACTGCTGGATGAATCTCACAGCCCGGCCCGGCTGCTGCTGCAGATTCACGACGAACTGGTCCTTGAGTGTCCACAGGACGCCGCGGCAGGCTTGATTCCGCAAATCCGCGAGTGCATGGAAGGGGCGATGCAGCTGAATGTGCCGCTGGTGGTGGACGTAACGACGGGGACCAGTTGGCTGGAACAGCGGGATGCGGAGTGATTTGTGGCCCCCAACACCTGCGGTTCGCAACTGCGTGATTGACCACAAGAATCACGAGTTCACACAAATCGGGGACTGTGGTGATTGCTATAACTCGTGCATCACATCCGGTGCCGCGGCAGATCAGGTGACATCGGCGTCAAATACGCGGACCTGGGCCCACGAGTCGCGATTGTCGGCGATAAATTTCAGGTGATCGGGAGCGGTTTGATAGATGTCGTGTGAGGCGCGAGAGTCGAAGACGACGTTCAGGCAGACGTGGAATGCGTGGTCATTCACGGGCCGCGCGTATTCGGCGGCCAGAGTGCCCGCAAAAAATGCCACCACGCCAGGATGATTCTTCAGGTACCGATGACACTCCGCAACCAGATGATCGATGGCTGCCTGAGAAGCATCCCTGAGGGTGAAGAAGACGACATGTGAGAGCATTTTCTGAGCTGACATTTGAGCCTCGTGTCCTGATGGGAGTGGCACCGGGGACTGGGTGGAGGGTGTGGCCGAGCAGAAGCCCCGCACTTCCGGTGCTCCGGGTGGCGAAGAGTCAACGCTGTTTGTCTAGCTTTCGGATTCCTCTTCCCGTCGGTTGGCGGCGAAAAGGTCATTCTGAACGGGGATGAGGCAATCGAGGATGGAGCGGAGGACTTCGGCGGGGGAGCCGTTGGCATCGACTTCGTGAATAATGGACGAGTCGTATTGTTCGAGAACCGGAGCGGTGACCTCGCGATAAACCCGGAAGCGATGTCGCATGACTTCCTCGTTGGCATCGTCAATGCGGTTTTCGCGAATGGCGCGGCGACGAATGCGGTGGATCATGTCCTCTTCGTCCGTGCACCGCAAATAAATCACCTTGCGGATGTCAAGGTATTCCCGGACCATTTCGACCTGGTGCACGTTACGCGGCATGCCGTCAAGAATCAGCAGGTCTTCGCGCGGTTTGAACCGCGACAGGGCGATGTAGGCCTCGACAGCCTTTCGCCAGATCTTAATGGTGAGCTCATCCGGGACCAGCTGACCACGGGAAATGTGCTTGTAGACCTCGCGGCCGTGATCGGAGCCGATGTCGATGGACCGGAACACGTCGCCGACAGACAGATGAAAAAAGCCGGGGATGTGGGCAAGGATGCCGCCCTGGGTGCCCTTACCGACGCCGGGTGGTCCGAAGAGAGGAACGCAGACGTATCGCGGGTGCATGCAGAAGGTTCCCGGGAGGGTGCAGGGCGTTGAACGAGCGATGTGAAATTGGAGTATCGGCAAACTCGATGGGAGTATGACAGTCGAGGCAGGCCATCGCCAGCACTTCCGGGGGAAACAAAAGCAGGTCAGGCATGTTCTCAGGCCCGCAAAACAATGGCGGGGGCGGTGTGCGGCAAATCCGGGGCGACTTGCCGGTTCCAGCTGCAGTTTTTGCCGGCTGTGAGCCGCGTATGAGTGCCCATCGGAAATGGAACGACCGGAAGAACCGGTTCAACCGGCGAAAATGAAATTACCGGCACAACCCCCACATTTTAACTCAACCCGAACTGCCGCACATTCCGATCGAACAGAGTAACCGTCATTGCCGGCGCTCCCGGCACAATCCGTTAATACGGCTCGATCGGAACAATCGATGAAACCCACACGATTCTTTGCCACTGCCTCGCTGGTGCTGAGCAGCCTTGCTCTGATCACAGCGGCAAACATCTCCACTGGAGATGAAGGTGTTGTCCGGATGTCGTCGCTCCGGCCCCAGGAGGGCGCAAATTCGGCACCCGCCGCGGGAGCCGCTGGCCAGGCCCAGCTGCCACCCGCACCGGCACCGGGGCCCGCTCCCGTCGAAGCCTCGCCCGTCCCCCCCGGCAGCGGCGTCTACCCGCAGCCCCAGGGATTCGCTCCGTACTTCGAACGGACCGTGGGGGCCACCGAAGTGGTGCCGGGTGTCTATCAGCCTGAGCAGCCGTTCGGGCCGATTCTGATGTTTGAAACCAATCTGGGTGGCGGTGTGGGCTACACGGATGGTTCACAGCGAATCAACGCCCGGGTCCCGTACCACGTGGTGCCCAACACCATGGTGCTGCTCGGAGATGTCTCCGGTGGCGTCACCTGGGACGGCAAGCCCTACGTGAGCGGTGGTGGCGTCTATCGCTACTATGATCCCACCCGCAATCGGGTGTTCGGTGTGAACATGTTCTTCGACTACGACGAAGGACTCGGCTTCGGCAATCAGACCCGAACGACGGCGGGTTTTGAATCGCTGGGCAAGTATGTGGATTTTCGAGCCAATGCATATGCGATGGTGGGTGATGACACGACGCTGCTGAGCACCACAGTGCTGCCGGGAGTTGCTCTGGCTGGCAACAATGTGTTTCGCCAGCACGAAGAAGTTCGAGCGAATGCCTACTCCGGTGGTGACTTTGAGCTTGGCGGACCGCTGCCACTCCTTGGTCGCTACGGCATGAACATGTACCCCGGCATGTATTACCTCACCAACGATGCCGGACACGATGCACTCGGTTTTCAGGTTCGCTGGGAAGCACTGGTCACCCAGAACCTGACCGTGAATACGACTCTGGCACACGACGGCACGTTTGACACCAACACGTTTGTTGGGGTGCAGTATGAGATTCCGAATTACCGCCAGCAGCGTACGTTCCGTCCCCGAGCGACTCGCGAACGACTGATGGATCCGGTGGTGCGTGCGAATCGCATTCATCAGCGGATTGACACTGTTGTCCGGAATGAGGCGATCATCAATCCGCTCTC
>JBEIEK010000416.1:0-4712 GCA_040382995.1 Planctomycetaceae bacterium | reverse complement strand
GCCTGAGTGGTCGCATGTTCGCAGAAAGTCAATACAATCCGAGTGGATTTCGTCTGCTTCCTTCCGCTCACCTCAAGGCCAGCTTATGCGTTACTGCCCTGTGTTCCTGCCTGTCCCCGGACTCCTGCAATGCTGTCTCCCGGCAGTGGGCCTGCTGCTGTTCCTGGCGATCCTGCTGCCAGGCAGAACGGCCTGTGGCGACGAACCACAGGTGCTCGTTTCGTCATTCACGGCGGCTCCGGAAGGCGGAATACTCAGCTTTCGCCTCGACCCCACCACGGGAACGCTTAAGCCCGGCCCCCGTTCACCCGCGATCCCCAACCCGTTCTTCTTTGACGTCTCGCCTGATCGCAGACGTCTCTACAGTATCCATGCCGAAACCTTCGGCGGTACTGCCCCGGAATCGCTCGCGGCCTTTGAACTGAATTCCACCACAGACCTGCTCAAACCGCTCAATCGCGAATCCACCCGCGGCACCGCGTCCTGCTTCGTCGAAGTGGACCGCTCCGGTCGCTGTGTGCTGGTTGCCAATTACAGCAGCGGCGAGGTGATTACTTATCGCATTGAATCCGACGGACGTCTTTCGGCCCCGGTGTCCTTTATTCGTCACACCGGTCGCAGTGTGAATGCCGCGAGGCAAAACGAACCGCATGCCCACTGCTTCGTGATCAGTCCCAACAATCGCTTCGCCTACGCCGCAGACCTTGGGACGGACCAGGTGTTGTGTTACAGACTGGATGCCGACACGGCACAGTTGACGCCGGCTGCCCAGCCATTCGTTCGTCTGCCGCCGGGTTCCGGTCCGCGGCATTTGATTTTTCATCCGCAGCAGCCGTGGATGTACGTCATCAACGAACTGCTCAATTCGGTGACAGCCTTCGACTGGAATGCCGAATCCGGCGTCCTGATCGAACGCGGCACAGAATCCACGCTGCCTGCCGATTTTACCGAAGAGTCCTGGTGTGCCGACCTGAAGATCACTCCCAACGGCCGCTTTCTCTACGGCACCAATCGTGGCCATAACAGCCTCGCCATGTTTCGAATTGGCGATGATGGCCGGCTGACACGGATTGGAATCATTCCCAGTGGCGGCAAGGGGCCCCAGAACCTGGCCATCACAGCCGACGGCCGTCTGCTGCTGTGCGCCAACATGCCCGGCAACAACGTGGCTGTATTTCGCATTCAGGCGGACTCTGGTCTGCTGGAGGCCGCCGGACCACCGCTGGAAGTGCGCATGCCATCCTGCATTCGGATTTTGCCATAGCTCTGGAACACGGGAACGCCTCCGCGGAAACCAAACGGCCTGGCATTAACCCTTGCCCCTTTCCCGCGGGACTCCTAAACTTCGGAACAGGATTCGCTCAAAATGGCAGAAGCTGGGAAAGCAGGCAGGGATCTGTCATTTTGGCGGGCCGCGGGCCCTTCAGGACGGTTTTTCCCGATGGAAATGGCCGACTCCTGCAGCTCTCAGCACAAAAAATCCGGTTTTTTCAGGTTCAGCCGCTACAGTAAGCTGTCAGACCTTTACTGAAACAAGTCGACAACACCGAGGACGTCGAATGTACGAACGTTTTACCGATCGGGCCCGCAAAGTGATGCAGCTGGCGAACCAGGAAGCCCAGCGATTCAACCACGAATACATCGGGACCGAGCACATTCTCCTGGGGCTGGTCAAGGAAGGTTCGGGCGTCGCCGCCAACGTCCTTAAAAATCTCGATGTGGATCTCCGCAAAATCCGCATCGAAGTCGAAAAGATTGTGCAGACCGGCCCGGACATGGTCACCATGGGCAAGCTGCCTCAGACACCACGGGCCAAAAAAGTCATCGAATACGCGATGGACGAAGCCCGCAACCTGAACCACAACTATGTGGGCACCGAACATCTGCTGCTGGGATTGCTGCGTGAACAGGAAGGCGTCGCCGCTCAGGTGCTGATGAACCTGGGAATGAAACTGGACGACGTCCGCGAAGAAGTGCTCAATCTGCTCGGCCACGGCATGGAATCCGCCGAACCCGGCAGCGAAGAGCGTGGCGGAGCGGCCCCCGGTGGCACCGCAGCACCTCAAAAGGGCGGCAGCCGCAGCAAAACTCCGGCACTCGACAGCTTCGGCCGCGACCTCACAGAACTCGCCCGCCAGAAAAAGCTCGACCCAGTGATCGGTCGCGAACGCGAAATTGAACGCGTCGTCCAGATCCTCTGCCGCCGCCAGAAAAACAACCCAGTGCTCCTGGGAGAAGCCGGTGTCGGCAAGACCGCCATCGTCGAAGGCTTCGCCCAGATGGTGGTGGACGGCGCCGTTCCGGATATTCTGGCCGATCGCCGCATCATCGTGCTGGACCTTGCCATGATGGTGGCAGGCACCAAGTACCGCGGACAG
The DNA here is from genome assembly GCA_040382995.1 of Planctomycetaceae bacterium. Taxonomy (GTDB): domain Bacteria; phylum Planctomycetota; class Planctomycetia; order Planctomycetales; family Planctomycetaceae; genus SXXK01. The sequence continues at coordinate 2,334 of JBEIEK010000416.1, read as the reverse complement.
TTTGAAGAACGTATTAAAGCCGTCATGAACGAAGTCCGTCGCGCACGGAACACCATTCTGTTCATCGACGAACTGCATACGCTGGTCGGTGCCGGCGGCGCTGAAGGTGCCATCGACGCCTCCAACGTCCTCAAACCCGCACTCAGCCGCGGCGAAATTCAGTGCATCGGCGCCACAACGCTCGATGAATACCGCAAGTACATCGAAAAAGACAAGGCCCTCGAACGCCGCTTCCAGACCGTCATGGTCGAACCGCCGTCCGCCTCACAGGCCATCGAAATCCTCAAGGGACTCCGCGACCGCTACGAAGAACACCATCGCGTCCAGATCACCGACGATGCTCTCGAAGCGGCTGTTGAAATGTCCAATCGCTACATCACCGCACGATGTCTGCCCGACAAGGCCATCGACGTGATCGATGAAGCGGGTGCTCGCGTGCGGCTGAAATCCATGGTCCGCCCGCCCGACCTGAAGGAACTCGAAGAAGAAATTCAGCGTCTGAACGCCGCCAAGGAAAAAGCAGTCGCCGAACAGCAGTTCGAAAAAGCGGCCTCGTTCCGTGATCAGGCCGAAAAGCTCCGCCGCAAAAAAGACGAACTCACAGAAGAATGGAAGGAACGCTCCCGGCAGACCGACGGTGTCGTGGATGCCGAAGTGATCGCCGAAGTTGTGGCCCGCATGACCGGCATTCCGCTGACGCGCCTCTCCAGCGAAGACGCCGTGCGCCTGCTCCAGATGGAACAGGAACTCCACAAACGTGTCATCAGCCAGGACCAGGCAATCACTCAGGTGTGCAAGGCCGTACGCCGCAGCCGCAGCGGACTCAAGGATCCCAAACGCCCCACCGGTGCGTTCCTGTTCTGCGGGCCCACCGGCGTCGGCAAAACGCTGCTGGCCAAAACGCTGGCTGAATTCATGTTCGGTGACGAAGATGCGCTCATCCAGATCGACATGTCCGAATACATGGAAAAGCACAACGTCAGTCGCCTGATCGGTGCGCCTCCTGGATACGTCGGTTTCGAAGAAGGTGGTCAGCTCACCGAAAAAATCCGCCGACGTCCTTACGCCGTTGTGCTGCTGGACGAAATCGAGAAAGCTCACCCCGACGTCTACAACATGCTCCTGCAGATCATGGAAGAAGGTCACCTCACCGACAGCTTTGGCCGTCGGGTGGACTTCAAAAACGTGATTCGGATCATGACCACCAACGCCGGTGCGGCCCGCATGGCGCACGGTGGCAGCATGGGTCTGCACACGCTTCGCGAACGCGACGCCGATCGTTCTTATGACGACATGAAGACCAATCTGATGCACGAACTGCAGAAACAGTTCAAGCCGGAATTTCTCGGTCGCCTCGACGAAGTGGTCGTCTTCCGCAAGCTCACCCGCGTGGAACTCATGCAGATCGTCGATATCGAACTCCGCAAAGTCTTCGATCGTCTCCGCGAACGCGGCAAGATCATGGTGCTCACCGACGAAGCTCGCGGCTTTATCATTGACAAGGGCGAAGCTGGAGATGGTCTTGATTACGGCGCACGGCCACTTCGCCGCAGCGTCGAAAAATACATCGAAGACCCCCTCTCCGAAGAAATCCTCCGTGGCACCTTCGATGGCCAGAACACCATTAAGGTGGTTGTCCGCGAAGTCGGTGACCAGAAACTGCTCGGATTCGAGGGCAGCCTCGTGGAAGAAGCCTCCGCGGAAAAGGCCGCCCCGGTGGCCGCCGGCTGAACTCCATCCGGCATGACCCAGGCCCCTCTCTTTGATCCTTCACACGCCCCGGATATCCTCCGGGGTGTGTTCTTTTGGACGCCAGCAATGAACTAGCCCTGAAGTGCTCGGGAATCCCGTCAACAGAGGAGTTGGAACGGCGAGGCTGGGATGACGAAACGGCGCGAGGACAGGCAAATTGGAACATTTCTTACCCAGCTATCGTCAGGCCCCAGCTCGAACGAATCACAAAAAACGTCCCAGGGTGAGCGGTCGATGTCAATCGGCCGGTAACGCTCTGGTTCGTTCCTGATGCGGTTCTGGCCACGCGGGCATGCACCGTTACCGGGGGATTAACATCCCCCGCTCGCCTTGTCACGTGGGGCACAGTCTGAAAGACGACTTCCGGTGTTCTTCAAACCGTTTCGTCATCCCAACTTCGCCATGGGATGGTGGGACGGCGCGAGGACAGGCAAATTGGGACATTTCAATCCCCCAGCTATCGTCAGGCCCCAGCTCGAACGAATCACAAAAAACGTCCCAGGGCGAGCGGTCGATGTCAATCGGCCGGTAACGCTCTGGTGCGTTCCTGATGCGGTTCTGGCCACGCGAGCACGCACCGTT
>JBEIEK010000415.1:0-4722 GCA_040382995.1 Planctomycetaceae bacterium | reverse complement strand
GCGCGGAAGCGGGCACCGTTTTCCGGAGTACAGCCGCCTGCCGCCTGCATCTGGGCGAATGCGTCGGCCGCCAGCACCTCGCTCCAGAGGTAGGCGTAGTAGCTGGACGAGTAGCCGCCGGACCAGATGTGGGCGAAGTAGGCGCTGCGGTATCGCGGAGGCACCGGGAGATTTGCAATGCCGTATTTCTCCAGCGCTGCCTGTTCGAATGCCTCAACATCGGTCGGGATCTGGTCGGGTGTCAGGCAGTGCCATTCCAGATCCAGCAGGGCGGCAGCGAGGTATTCAAGAGTGTCGAAGCCCTGGTTGAAGCGGCTGGCTCGAATGACGCGATCAAGCAGTTCGCGGGGAATGGGTTCACCGGTTTTGTAGTGTCGAGCGTAGTTGGCAAGGATCTGCGGCTGAACGGCCCAGTCTTCCTGAAATGTGGAGGGGAATTCGACAAAGTCGCGGGGTGTGTTGGTGCCGGCAACGGAGGGGTAGGTGACGTCAGAGAACAGACCGTGAAGTCCGTGCCCCATTTCGTGGAACAGCGTGACAACGTTGTCAAAGCTGACCAGCGCAGGTTCGCCAGAGGCGGGTTTGGGGATGTTGAGCGTGTTGACGACGACCGGGCGTTCGCTGAGCAGTCCGGACTGGTCCACAAAGCTGCTCATCCACGCTCCCCCACGCTTCGTATCGCGGCGGAACGGATCAAAGAAGAACAGGCCGATCTGCCGACCATCCTGTTCGAACACATCAAACACCCGCACATCCGGGTGAAACACGGGCAGGTCACGGCGTTCCCTGAAAGTCACACCGTGGAGCTTCTGCATGGTGTGGAACACGCCGTTCTGGAGGACGGATTCCAGTTCAAAGTAGGGTTTGACGAGCGATTCATCGACGTCGAAGCGGGCTTTGCGAACCTTTTCGGCGTAATACTCCCAGTCCCACGGAGCAAGGTCGTGGCTGGTGCCGGACTTCTGGATCATTTCGTTGAGCGCTGCAGCTTCTTCGTGGACTTTCGCAAGCACACCGGGGACGAGATCGGTGAGCATTTTACGGGCGGCCTCGGGGGTGCCGGCCATTTGGTTCTGCAGTTTCCAGGCGGAGTGGCTGGAGAAGCCCAGCAGTGTGGCGCGTTCGGCGCGAAGCTTTGCCAGCTGCAGCACCAGAGGACGGTTGTCGAGGCCGTTGTTGCGGCCCAGACCGCGGAAGGCAGACGCTTCCCAGAGCCGCTGACGCAGGGCGCGACTGTTGATTGATGTGAGCAGTGGAACGCGCGTGGTGTTGGTGATTTCAAGGATGTACTTGCCTTCAAGTCCTCGGGCTTTGGCGGCTTCGGCAGCGGCGGCGATGTCGCCTGCCGAGAGTCCGTCCAGTTCGGCAACCGCATCAACCACGACGGCGCGCTCTTTCATCAAAGCCAGCAGGTGCTCCTCGAATTGAGTTTCCAGTTTGGAAATCTCTTCGTTCAGGCTGCGAATGCGGGCCTGCTGTGCGGAATCCAGTTTGGCACCGGCACGCACGAAGGTTTCATAGTGCTGCCGGAGCACTTCCGATTGCTCCGTGCTCAGGTTCAGGCTGTCACGGCGGTCCCAGAGGGATTGAATGCGAGCAAACAGGCGGGGGTTGAGCAGGATGTTGTCGGCGTGAGCTGCCTGGAGCGGCGCGAGTTCGGTCTCGATCTGCTGCAGCACCTCGGTTTTGTGGGACGAGGTGAGATTGGAGAACACGTTGCGGACGCGGGTGAGCATCTGCCCGGTTTTTTCGAACTGATCAATCGTGTTCTGAAAGGTTGGCGCACTGGTTTGCGCCGTGATCTGGTCGATCTCCGCCAGCTGCTGCTGCATGGCCTGCAGAAATGCCGGCCGGAAATGTTCGTCCCTGATCAGGTCAAACTGCGGTGACTGAAGCGGAAGGGGGCTGGGTGCAATGAACGGGTTATCGGCCGCGGTGGCAGGTACTGGGGCAGAATTCACGGGGTCACGAGCCTCGACGGAGGAAAACAGGGAAACGGCAGCAGCCAGCGCCAGCGGCGCGACAACAATCGCAGAATCCAATCGCAGTTTGGACATGGATGGGGTCCTGAAATGAACAGGGGCTGAGGAACAGCGAAATGGTTTGGTATTGTCGCTTTTCGCTCTGCGAAAAGAAAGTGCACTCCCGCCCGTTTCGCAGAGCGAAACGCGACAATTGCAGGATTCCACGGGCAACTGGTACACTCCGACATCGAATCCGCCCCCCGCACTTGCTCAGGCACACCATGACCCGCCAACTCCTGGCCCTGCTGCTGCTCTCTTCCACGGCCGTCGCCTGCAACATCCCCGTGTTCCGCTACGCACTCGAACGCTGGACAGCCGACCCCGTGGAGGTGCTCGTATTCCACCGCGGTGAACTCGCGCCAGATCACCGCCAACAGGTACAGAACTGGCAGGACATCGCTGCGGATCGCAGCCGCGCCAACCTGCAGGTGGTGCTCCATGACGTCACCGCCTTCGACACCACCGCTCCCGGATCCGCTGCCGCCACCCGCAGGGACATCTGGCTGGGACTTCCCGAATCGTCCCGCAAGCAACTTCCCTGTGTCGTTGCCCGGTCCCGGCATGGTCGCGGACAAATCATCAATCACTGGGTCAGCCCCCTCGCCGAGGCCGCTGCACGGCTCGCCAGTTCCCCCATCCGCACCGAACTCATTCGTCGCCTGCAGCGCGGTGATGCCATCGTCTGGCTGCTCGTGCACCCCCCGCAGGCAGACCAGAAGAAACAGGCTGCAGTGAAGACGCTGCTGGAAGACCAGTGCCGCAAACTGCCGGACCTGCTGGAACTCCCCGAAGGCATCGGTCTGCCCGGCTCGGAACTCTTCTCCGAGATCCCGCTGCTGCTGAAATTCTCCGTGCTGGAACTGCATGGCGACGATCCACAGGAAGCATGGCTCGTACGCCAGTTATCCGGTGTCCAGCCGGATGCGTGGTCAGCCGGGGAAACGCTGGTTGTCCCCGTCTTCGGTCGCGGCCGTGCCCTCGAAGTCATTCCCTCAGGTCGGCTCACCACTGATCTTGTGCATGATCTGTCCCAGTTTCTCTGCAGCGCCTGTTCGTGCCAGGTCAAGGAACAAAACCCCGGCTTCGATCTGCTCCTGCAAACCAACTGGAACGACGTCCTGTTCGGCGAAGATGGCGAACTGCCACCTCCACCCGAACCCGGCGCGCGAGCGCAAAACGCACCGCCAAATCTGCTCCCCATTCCGCCAGGCAGGAAACAGTAAGCCAACTGTTCGCCCCCAGCGGATTTCAACCTTCCTCCGAGTCGCCGCACCAACCCCGCAGAACCATGCCACAGGACCGCGGGGATCTCGCCTTCAACCAACCTCCGGAATTTCTCATGGGCCCCGTCGAACTGCTGAAAAAACTGATCGCCATTCCCAGCGTCAACCCCATGGGGCGTGATCTGTCGGGGCCGGAATATTTTGAAACCCGCGTTGCCGATTTTCTGGAACGCACCGTGCTGGATGCCGGGTTGCCCTGCGAACGAATCGATGTCGTGCCCGGTCGCAGCAACCTGCTGACTCGCATCGACAATCCTGCCGCCAGGCGCACCGTGCTGTTCGACGCGCATATGGACACCGTTCCCGTTGACGGCATGACCATCGATCCGTTTGCTCCCAGCGAACGCGACGGCCGGATTTACGGACGCGGTTCCTGTGACGTCAAGGGGGGCCTTGCTGCGATGCTGGCAGCCGTCCTGCGACTGCATCAGGCGCGGCCCGCCGGCATGCCCAATGTCGTGCTCTCCATGACCTGTGATGAAGAATCCACCAGCCTCGGCGTGCATCACCTGACAGCCGGCTGGATTGAAGGAACGCCGACTTACCGACTCTGCCCCACACCGCCGGATGTGGCCATCGTCGCCGAGCCGACGCTGCTGGATATTGTCACGGCACATCGCGGTGCCGTGCGCTGGAAGATCCGCACCACCGGCCGTGCCTGCCACAGCTCGCGTCCGGCTGAAGGCATCAACGCCATCTACCGCATGGCGCGAGTGCTTGGGCTGCTGGAAGAATACGCGGCCTGGCTGCCCGAATCCCGCCCCGCCCATCCCCTCTGCGGTCCGGCAACTCTCAGCGTGGGTTTGATCTCCGGCGGCAGCAGTGTGAATGTCGTTCCCGACGGTTGCTGTATCGACATCGACCGCCGTCTGCTTCCCGGTGAGGACGCAGCGGTCGCTCGCGAAGAACTGATTGCGTGGCTGCAGCAGCGGCTGGATTTCGAACTGACCCACGACGCCCCTTACTGCGGCAGCTGTGGTCTGAGCGATTCCCGGAATGGGGCCCTGGCCGCCGAACTGCTGCAGGTAATCAATCGCGTCGAACCCGGCCACCGCTGCATCGGCGTCCCCTTTGGCACGCACGCATCACGCATCGAACTGGCCGGCGTGCCCTCCGTAGTCTTCGGTCCCGGCGATATCGCACAGGCACATACAAAGGACGAATGGATCGCCGTTGAACAGCTGCACAAGGCAACCGAGATTTATGAACTGTTTGGACGCGGAAATTAAAGTTGTGCCACCGGGAAACCTGTACTGGTCAGACGGGACTCAGAGTTTGGCCTGTTGAGAGATATTGAAAAACGGACACAGATTTTGGGAGCTCTTTGGAGGGATGCTGGGGGCCAGCCCAATGGCGTTGAAGTTCTCTGGAACCCTGCAAAAAGACTGTTAAAGAGTTGGGAGGGCGAGGCTGGG
>JBEIEK010000414.1:0-4723 GCA_040382995.1 Planctomycetaceae bacterium | reverse complement strand
TCACGGGACAAGCCTCCGATGACACGCTTGTCACCGCTGTCGGTAAATCCCAGTCCGCCGGACGTGAGTCCTCCAATGTGTCGGGTGGGTTCGATGAGGATGACCGAATGTCCCATGCGGGCGGTCTGCACGGCCGCGGTACCGCCGGCGGAGGTCCCGCCGTAGATGATGACATCGGCCGCCTGTGTCCGGGCGGATTGCGGTGGCAGTGGCGGAGCAGGTGCGGCGGCGGCGGTGGCGGTGGCAGCAAGGATGATGACCCCAGGGAACAGCAGCCGGAAAGGCGAATGCGGGGCAGGCTGTTGGCGAGATCGAACACAGGTCATGACCGCTCTCCGAGTCACAGGAAGGTTCAGAAACACAGTGTCGGGAGTGTATCGGTTCGGGGTTGGGGTGCCAACGGTTCGTGGTTGGGCTCTCCCCTCGCAGGCTGTCGGTTTAGTCCACAATTTCAGCAGTAATCCTGCGATCTCGTCTGCCATGTCCTCGTCAACGCCGTTATCAAAACGCCCCACGGCCTGCACCCACAGGGACCGTTGCAGGAGCGACGCTCAGAACTGCTCTGACAGGACGCCATGCGTATTTGGCTGATTCCCTCGGGATTGACACCGCCCGCACGCCCTGTCGCGATCACAACCGAGCCGCGACCGTGAGGGATTCGGCAACACTCCTCGCTGTAAAGCCAATCTGGAAAACAGTTTCCGCGCCGATCGGCCGATCGGAGTGCACTGCACCATTGGGGCTCCGTTCCTGGCAGAATGGATGTTTTCTCCAATCCCTAACGGTCGCGACCCGGGAGAGCCGGATTATTCGCAGTTGGCTGTTTGACAGTGCTCCCCTCAGGCGTCATCGGCGAATTCAGGTGGCCCCGCAAAAAACAGCCCACAGCGCCGATCAGGAATCGCGGAAAATCCCGTCTGCCTGCGTCTTCCGCACTGGACGTGGCTCAGCTTTTGCTGCAAAATCTCAACAGTTCCTCAAATCCTCCAGATTACCGGGCAGTCCGTTTGACGATCTGCACTGATGCCGATCCGCCAAAACAGTCTTCCCTCCTCCCAGATCCGTTGCCGTCGCTCACCCGGGCATCCCCGCGGCAACTTTTCCGGTTCCCCGCCTATTCACCGGAGCGCCCCCCATGCTGACGATTCTCGGTCGTGCTTCTCGCTACTGTGACGGCATCGCTCGCCGTGGTTTCCTGCGAATTGGTGGCTTCACCATGGGATCAGCTGCGTCTGTCGGCCTGTCAGGGCTGATGCGGGCTCAGGCTGCGGCCCCCAACGCGAACACGGGCTCCGGCAAAGCGATCATCAACATTTTTCTCGGCGGTGGTCCTCCGCATCAGGACATGTGGGAAATCAAAACGGAAGCGCCCCGCGAAATCCGCGGCGAATTTGCTCCCATTGACACCGCAGTCCCCGGCATTCAGATTGGCGAGTGCTTTCCGCAGCTGGCCGCCATCATGGATAAGCTGGTCGTCGTCCGCTCGGTTGTTGGCTGCGAAGGTGCTCACGATGGCTTCCAGTGCCTCACGGGCTGGAATCGTCGCAACCTGGAATCCATCGGCGGCCGCCCCGCTGTCGGCTCCGTGCTTGGGCGGCTCTACGGCCCCCGCGACCCCGCCATCCCCGCCTCCGTGGCGCTCGCCGACAAAACTTCACATGTTCCCTGGTCCGAACCCGGCCCCGCCGGGTTTCTGGGCTCCGCCTACCAGCCCTTCCGTCCCAACGGCAAGGGCATGGAAGACCTGACGCTCAACGGCGTCACGCTCGAACGCCTCTCTGACCGCCGCACACTCCTCACCAGCCTCGATCAGCTCAAACGCAAAGCCGACGCCAAAGGGCAACTGCAGGGCGTCGATGCCTTCACCGAAGCAGCCTTCGGAGTGCTCACGTCCAGCAAGCTGGCAGAGGCGCTGGACATTTCCCGCGAACCTGCCGAAATTCGCGAACGCTATGGCGACGGCAAGCCCTACAAGTATCAGTACGATGGCGCTCCCACCTGCAACGAACACATTCTCATGGCCCGTCGGCTCGTGGAAGCCGGCGTTCGCTCTGTCACACTGTCCTACGGTCGCTGGGACAGCCACGGCCAGAATTTTGATCTCGTCCGGGATCACGGTCGCAAACTTGACCAGGCGGTCAGTGCGCTGGTACTGGATCTGGAACAGCGGGGCATGCTGAAGGACGTCACCATTCTCGTCTGGGGTGAATTTGGCCGCACCCCGCGGGTCAACGAAAACGCCGGCCGCGATCACTGGCCGCAGGTCAGCTGTGCACTGATGGCCGGTGGTGGCATGCGAACAGGTCAGGCCATCGGCGCCACCAATCGCCTCGGTGAATACGCCGTCTCACGCCCCGTGCACATGCAGGAAATCATTGGCACCGCTTACCACAACCTGGGTATCGATGTCATGAACACCACGATCCCCGATCCAACTGGTCGCCCCCAGTTTCTGGTGGATGTGCGTGAACCCATGAAGGAACTGGTCTAGTTCACGGAGCGGCCGGCTCTGCAACCGGTTGCAACCTGAACGCGATTCGCATTTTCCCGTTGCGGCTGTCCGCCTGCTGCAATGTCAGGCGTGCGGCAGGCAATCCGCCCAGTTGCAGCGGAAGTTGCGTGGGCAAAGCAGGTTCCTGCGTGGCTGCAAGCATCGACTGAATCCGAGTACGGACCAGAGTGGGCCACACTGTGCCGGTACTGACCGTGCTGCTGTCGCCGTCGCTGGAAGAACTCACAGCAGTGTCGCGAACAGTGATTGTCCAGGTGTCCGAGTCCACGCGTTTGCCACGCAGGAACAGGGTGCTGGTCATCCAGCCGCTGTCACTGCCGATCAGGGGCAGAATGCGAAAGCGGAAATTCACCTGCAAATCACCGTCACTGCAGCTGAAAATGAGTGGTTGACTGGGAGGCAGTTCCAGGGTGAAGAAGGTGGCTGGAGCGGCCTTGTCAGAGGTGATTGCGGCAAGTTCGGTGAGTGATTCGGGGTGGCCGGTGATGAGTTTCGGAAGAAGGTCGGCAAGGCGCTGCAGTTGGGTGTCGGTGATTTTGGATCCACCGGGAATTGCCGTGGCCACCAGTTCTGTGAGTGCGATGTCAGAGACGGTCAGCACGATGTCCTCTGTGGGCTGAAGTTCTGTGGTGGCCATCACAGAACTATTGAAGCGTGGAGCATCGAGTGAGGCGGGATCCTGTCGCCGGGCCGTTGGTGCGTTGGCGGTAAGACTGTCGGTGAGAGGGGCGGTGGTCAGGAGCACGGAGTCTTCGCGGGCGCAGGCTGACCATTCCAGCCACGGCTCAGGACACCACTGCTGCAGAAATTTCTGAGCCTGCAGCCAGCGGTCCTGCAGCCTGACAAACTCCTGCTCCACACGCCGGTCAACCTGAGGAAAGACGTCTTTAGAAAGATCGAGGGCCACTGCCTGATTAATCTGCGGCTGCATCTGGCGGATGCGATTCCAGGCAACCTGGTCTGTGAATGGTGCGAGGAGCGGCATGCGGGTTCCGGCGATGCTGAACACTCGCTGAGGGTTCTGCCAGGCTTCAATGGTGCCGTGACTGGGGCGAGTGAGGAACCTGCGGCCGTCGAACCAGAAGGGTTTGACGACCTGGAAGCGGTGACTTCCAAGGCTTTGGACGACCGCCTGGGGATTGACGCCGGTCGTCTGGCTGCTCACGGTTCCATGCGTACGAATTTCGAACTGCAGTGGGCGACTGTTGGGGAGAATGTGCAGTTGGGAGTTTGTAAGCGTTGTCTGGCAACCGGTGACTTCGGATCTGAGGAGCGTTTTGGAGACTGGCTGCTGTTCGCTGCGGGAGTCTTTCAGGAGTTGTTCGAGGACTGCGGAGCGGATGGTCAGCGCGGCGCCGGGTGCGGTCTGCTGTTGCGCGGCGACGCTGCCACAAAAGGGCAGCAGCAGCGATGCGGCGACGATCGCAGCAGTGCGGCAGGAAGAAATGGTGAGGCGAGCAGAGACGCGGCCGTTGCGTATCAACACCGATCGGCTCCCGAAGAAAAGGCGAGAAGACTCCGATCCTATTTTCTCTGGCGGGAGGCGAAAGTCCACCCATTGAGGACCTGGAATTGGCTGCAAATGAATTCCGCTGGAGGCGATCAGGTGAATTCCCTGAAAATTCCGCAGTCTTCCCGAACAACGCAGACTTTCAGGCGGGGAAAACGTGGGTTGACAGCCACGAACCCGTGCTCGAAAATCTGGCCACTCCCATAGCTTTGCTTCTGAGCCCGCTGGTTTCCTGCTGCACGAAGGGATCAGGCTGATGGACGAGAACCCCGAGAACCTGGCTTTGGTGGACCGATTTCATCGCGCCGAGCACCTGATTCGGGAACTTAGCGAGCATTTGAGGCAGTCACTGCTTCCCAGGCTCTCTGAGCTGCGGCATGCAAGCAAGGTGTTTGACGCATCCGAGGTGAGCGATCAGGAGTTTTGGGACAGGATGCAGGCTGTTCTGCAGGCAGACGAGTTTGCGCGAGGGCTTCACAGTCGGCTGCAGGACTTTCTGAAGAGCATCGAGAAAGAGTCGGACCGGATCCTGAATACGTAGCCGTCGGTTTGCTGTTTCAGGCGGTTTTTTGTCCGGGGTAGCGGACGCGACCATGATGAGCGGCAAGCAGCGACTTGACGAGGGAATCTTCGATGCGACGGATTTCGCACATCTGCAGATTGCATTCGTCGAACTGTCCGTCAAGCAATCGCTTCATGAT
>JBEIEK010000413.1:0-4738 GCA_040382995.1 Planctomycetaceae bacterium | reverse complement strand
GAATCGTGTGGCGGGAGAGGCGAGGCAGGGAGGGGCGAAATGGTGCGGGAGACAGGAATGTTGTTGAAACACAGAGGACGCAGAGTTTCAGGGAGAGACACGGGGAAGACAGGCCGGTTGCCCCGATTCAGCTACAACAATACGCCCCTCGGGCGTGCGGCCGATGTTTGTCGCCTTTCGCTCTGCGAAAGGACGTTCTTTCGCGGAGCGAAAGGCGACAATTGCGTACCGACGGCCGCCGCGGTTATTGGCGTTGCCCGGGTGAATGCAGCTGCAGCATGGCTTCGGCCAGCCCCCAGCCAATGCGGCCAAGGATCTTTGCTGAGCCGAGATAATGGAACTCGAGATTGGAAACTCCGACATCAAGAATGGCGCGTTCTCGTTCGGTCAGCTGTGCCGTCCGCAGCTGCTGGTACAGGGCCTGTTCTGCCGGTCCTTTCAGCTGCTGTTCCGTGGCCTGTTTCTTTGCCATCTGCCGGACGGTCGCTTCGTGGCTGCGGGCGGCTGTGAGTTCCTGATCCCAATAGATTTCTGTGCGTACCGCGGCGACAGACCCCTGAAATTCCGGAAGGGCCGCCGGAGCTGCCATCGCATCGCGAAAGTTTTGGTGGATCGTCCGATATCGCTGCTGATCAGGGCCATATTCGGACACCGGTCCACCCACGCCCAGCACACCGATGACGAACGGCAGCTGCGGTGTGTTGAGATCCCGGCGAACATCCCGGATCAGCGTTGCAAGCAGGTTGCTGTAGGCATCGTAACCGCCCGGTTTGTCGCGGTCCGGGTAGCTGCTGGAATCGACCAGGTCATTCCAGCCCTGGAACCAGACGAATCCGGCCAGCTGATAACCGGATGCGGCATCGTAATCCGGAATGACTCGCGGCAGATCTGCAAGCACATGCCGGACATGTTCGATCATCTGCCGGTAGGCGACGCCGGTGGCGTCATCTTTTTCCTTTTGAGCTGCCTGAGCGTCCTTGTTCTGCCGCCGCAGTCCATCGAGCTGCTGTGGGTTGAAAACGTAGGGACCGGCTGAGGGCGGTCGAAAATCGGTGTTCAGGCTGCGACCTCCCCAGGCTGTTTTGATGAGCAGAATTCGGCCGGGAACGGCTTTTTGCATCCTCAGTCCAAAGGTGAATTCCGGGCCGATTTTGGGACCACCGGCTGCAGCACCGAAGCCGGCCGTGAGTTTCCCGAGCTGCTCCTTGTCGGCACTTCCAAGGGACGAAATCCAGACACGTTCACAGACCACGGGATTACCGTTTGCATCCTGCATTTCCGCAAGCAGCGATACGGTCTCCGGATCCATGCCGAGATGTGGAAACGTGGACACTTTGGCGTGTCCCTGCATATTCGACTGGCCCGCCAGTATGTAGATCTGCAGAGGTTCAGCGGCGGCGGACAGTGGCAGCCATAGCAGGCAGGCACAGAGCAGTGCAAGGGCTATTCGCATGGGATACGTTTCCTGTTTCGGGCATCACGGGGTTGCGGGATCTGCGGGGCGGCTGCGGCCGGATTGGAGTGTGTTCTGCAGGAGCAATTTCATATCGCTGGCAAGGGCTGGTTGTTGAGTGATCAGATTGGTGGTTTCAAGCGGATCATCCTGCAGGTTGTAAAGCTGGGATGCGGCTGTGTCGTTCGTGGCAGGGCGATATTCGCGGAGCAGATCACTGTCGTAGTTGTTTCCGCCGGAACCGGGGTGGTCGAGATACTTCCACGGACCACGGCGAATGGACAGGGTTTGTCGGCCACGGAAGGCCTGGGTGACCAGCCATGGTCGCAGGGATTCTGTGGTTGGCCCCTGCAGCGCCGGCAGAAGGCTGTAGCTGTCTTCGGCAGCATCCGCGGGAAGTTCAACAGCAAGGATTTGTGCGATGGTCGCCATGAGATCCGTGAGGGATGCGGGCTGAGTGTACCGGGTACCGGGACTGATGACAGCGGGCCAGCGGAGCAGCAGCGGGACGCGGTGTCCACCTTCCCAGTTGTCCCGTTTCAGCCCGCGCCAGGGCCGCGCGCCGTCGTGGTTGTATTCCTTCCGCATGCTGACAACAGTGCTTGTTTCCGGACCATTGTCGCTGGTGAAGATAAACAGCGTGTTATCGAGCGCACCATGCTGCCGCAGGATTTCTGTCAACTGTCCGACGATGTCGTCCAGTTCCATCAGGAAGTCGCCGTGAGGACCGCATCCTGAACGCCCCTGAAACTGACTGCTGGGAAACGACGGCAGATGCACGGCCTGTGTGGCGTGATACAGGAAAAAGGGTTGTTCCGGGTGTTCCTGCAGATGTTCTTCCAGGATGCGTCTGCTCTGCTGCAGGAAGACCTGATCGATGGATTCCATTGGGAAATTCGGGGCGATCAGACCAGCACGGCAGTCGTGGGACCACGGATGCCGGGGCAGTGTGGACTTATCAAGTGAGGTTGTGGGGGGCACCGGAATTCGGTTTCCGTCGATGAATGCATACAACCAGTCTGTGGTAGGGCAGCAGGCCGTGCCGAAGAAGCGGTCGAAGCCATGTTCCAGCGGGCCACCTTCAACCGGGCGTGAATAATCGATGCGCGCGACAGTTTCGGGGCGACCGTCGTGCAGCGGCTGACCTGCGGCATCCCGGAAGGTCAGGCCCAGATGCCATTTGCCGACAGCCCATGTGGCGTACCCCTGCTGCTGCAGCAGGCGTGCCAGCGTGAGCCGCCCCGGGGCAATCAGAGACGGGCCTCCGGTACCAGTAAAGACGACGCCGCCGCGCGGGATGCGAAAGGGCATCTGGCCTGTGAGCAGGCCATAGCGGGAGGGCGTGCAGACGGTGGCCGGACTGTGGGCGTCTGTAAACTGCAGGCCTGCCTGGGCCAACTGGTCGATGTGTGGTGTCCGGACGCGGGCTTCCGTGTTGTAGCAGGAGGCATCGCCGTAGCCGAAATCATCGGCCAGCAAAAGGACAATATTGGGCCGGGACGCTGCGGACGAAGGGCCGGCAGTTGGGGGCTGCTGGGCCTTCAGGGCTGGCGATGTTGCTGCCATCAGTGTGGCGAGCAGGCAGCGGAGCAGGAGGAGGCAGCGAGTCTGCCGGACCACCTGGCCGCTGACTTCCGGCGGATGCGAGGGATTCATGATTGGGGGGCTGGGGCGGAGCAGGGGAGGACCTTATTGACGGACATCAGTTTCGGAAAGGCGGAGCCCGTTGAGGGAGTCCGGAATCGCGGTGCGAATGCGGCCACTGCAGCCTTTGCCGGGAGTGCAGGTTCCGCTGGCGGAAAGCAGTCTGCCCACGGACCACTCTGCGATGCCCAGAGAACAATCGTATTCGTAGCGTCCCAGGAGCTTGAAGCTGGCGTCGGTGACGAGGAGAGTCTGCGGGGTGCCATAACAGCCAAACCACCAGCGGTCGTGTGCGAATGTGGCTGTCTGGATTCCCAGATGAGTATGGCCGCTGGCAATCACATGCCGCTTTTGGAAGGCAAATTCCGAGTCGTACTCGTACACATAGTTTTCGGACACGTGATCCGGCAGTCCGCCAACGATCCAGAAGCGCTGATCGCGGAAGCCGATACCGCCGGCACCATGGAAGACTTCGGGAACTTTGTGGCGTGCCACTTCTTCAAGGGTTTGGCTGTTGTAGACGAAGACCCATGAATCTGCGTTTCCTGCAGGATCATTGAACTTCCCCAGATTGACGGCAACGAACACTTTGCCGTCGTGCAGGCAGAGATCTCCGTGATGATCGGCGACCGGAACGGACTTGAGCAGTTTTCCCTGCAGATCGGTTTTGACCAGTGTCGTCGTGAACGACCAGAACAGCGAATCGCGATCGGCGCACACGCCCTGCAGATGTTTGGGATAGGTGCCTTCGCAGGTCACATCAATCTTGTTGAAGACGAGCCTGCACTGGTATTCGATCATTTCCAGTCGGCCGTGCTGGATTTCGGATCGCGCTGCTGTGATGTCGGCGGAAGGTTCAGGAACGATCTGTTTGTCATCCGGCCCGAGTTCGAGTGGTGGCGGGAATGCGGCGGGTCGGGGAGCTTGCGCGGCAGCGTTTCGGACGGAAATTGTGACGGCCGTGATGACCAGCAGCAGTACGAAAACATGTGACCTTCGGGTTGATGACTGCACGATGAGCGGGTTCCTTTGAAACCACTGGTGGCTGATCGATGACATGCGTGGACATGCGTATCGGGATTGTACTTTGTGGCTGAGGGAAAGAAAGCAGATGGGGGCTCCGTTGATTTCCCATGTGAAACGCCGCGGAAGCCAGCTCCGGGATTTTCACTGCTCTTCTGTTCCCACGCCGGCCTGCGACGTAACATCCTCCCGACGTCTCCGTCAGTCTGGTCAACCGGCCTGTCGGGGGCATCCCAACCTGACTCTGAAATCTGAAAGCAAACCATGCGCCCCAACCACCTGCTCACTCCGGTCACGATCGGAGATCTGCATTTGCCCAACCGAATTGCTCTGGCCCCGCTGACACGATCCCGAGCGGGCACAGTGCGATTGCCAAATCAGCTGATGGCGGAATATTACGGTCAGCGGGCATCAGCCGGGCTGTTGATTGCCGAGGCGACAGTGGTCACGCCGGACGGAGTTGGCTTTGCGGACACGCCGGGAATTTATTCGCAGGAAATGAGTGATGCATGGCGCTTGAGTGTGGATGCTGTGCATCACCGCGGAGGCACATTCTTTCTGCAGCTCTGGCACTGCGGACGTGCATCACACAGTGCATTTTTTGACGGACGACTGCCG
>JBEIEK010000412.1:0-4740 GCA_040382995.1 Planctomycetaceae bacterium | reverse complement strand
TGAGAAGTGAGAAGTGAGAAGTGGGAAGTGGGAAGTGGGAAGAGGGAAGAGGGCTGACGGAAGTGGGCTGCGATTAAGCCCTGGAGGGGCAACATACGTCGGTGACGTACGCAGAAGGCCGCCACAATTGGGGCTGCTGCACTGTTCTTCGTCAACCGCAGGTGATCAAACCGGCCTGTCTATAAACAAACCCCAGCAACTGCTCAGCGAGCCAGACGCGATTGTTCGTTGCCAGGCAAGTTGGCAGAACATCTGCCGATATCGGATGCCATTCGCTGGTGGGTGAGTATACCACTCCCTCACGGTCGCGGCTCGGGGGGAGCGTTTTGAGGTGCGTGTTTGTTCGGTGCAAGTGGCGTGTGCCGGAGTGATTTTGTAATCGCTTCATTTTGTTCTATCGTGTGCAGCGGCATCGCACGGCTGTTGAACCCGTGGAACCCATCGACAACATTCGGCATTCAGGATCCAGCATGGCACTGTCCTTCCTTCGACTCACATTTGTCATTGCTGCGCTGCTCTGCAGCGCGGGCATCGGGCCGGCACTCGTGGCTGCTGAGCGACCGAACGTGGTTGTGGTGTTTGCCGACGACTGGGGGCACTTTGCCAGCATCTATGCTCGGCGACGATCGGGGACCATCAATGATGTGGTGCGGACCCCGAACTTTGATCGCCTGGCGGAATCTGGTGTGCTGTTTACCAACGCCTTTGTCAACGCGCCGTCCTGCACACCGTGCCGCAGTTCGCTGCTGTCAGGCCAGTACTTCTGGCGAACAGGGCGTGGAGCGATTCTGCAGGGGGCGATCTGGGATGCCGCGATTCCCTCGTTCCCACTGCTGCTGGAGAAATCCGGATATCGCCTTGGCAGCAACGGCAAGGTGTGGAGCCCTGGTTCACCGGCCAATGCGCCGATTGGTGCGCAGCGGACGGCCGTGAATTTCGCGGGCGGACGCTTCAACAACTTTTCGGAAGAACTGGCGAAAGCAGCGGATCCCGCGGCCACAAAGGAGCAACTGCTGGAGGAGGTGCGGCAGAACTTTCGCGGGTTCCTGAAAGCGGGTGACGGCAGCCAGCCGTTTCTCTACTGGTGGGGGCCCACAAACACGCACCGCACATGGATTCGGGGTTCCGGAAAGAAGTTCTGGGACATTAACCCGGACGCGCTTCAGGGCAAGCTGCCCGGTCATCTGCCGGATGTGGCGGAAGTCCGCGAAGACGTGGCGGATTATCTGGGCGAAGTGCAGGCGCTCGATGCCGGCCTTGGGGCTCTGCTGCAGGTGCTCAGAGATGCCGAGCTGGCGCAGAACACGCTGGTGATCGTCTCCGGTGACCACGGCATGCCTGGTGTACCGGGTGGCAAGTGCAACCTGTATGATCTGGGATCGCACGTGTCCCTGGCAATCGCCTGTCCCGGTCGCATTCCTGGCGGGCGGGTGGTGGAGGATTTCGTGAGTCTGCCGGATCTGGCACCGACGGTTCTGGATGCGGCGGACGTGGCCGTTCCTGATGTGATGACGGGGCGCAGTCTGTGGGCCTTGCTGCAGCAGTCTGCCGCAGGGCAGGTGGACGTCAGCCGCGACAGTGTGCTCATCGGCCGTGAGCGGCACGTTGCTCGGGCCCGTACCGATCTGCTGCCCTATCCGCAGCGGGCGATCCGCACACGAGACTATTTATATATCCGCAATTTTGCTCCGGAACGCTGGCCGATGGGAACAGCCCCTGGATTTGGGTTGCCGCAGGGAACCATGCCCGCCGCAGAACAGCTCAATTCCAGCACTTACGCTGCGTTTGCAGACATGGACGCCAGTCCCACGAAGGCGTGGGTGATCGAGCAGGGTTTAGCGGATTCGCAGTGGCGTCCGTTTCTGGAGCGGGCGTTTGCGCTGCGGCCGAGTGAAGAGCTGTACGCGTTGCAGAGCGATCCGGATCAGCTGAAAAACGTGGCCGCAGATTCGCAGTATGCTGAGGTCCGGCAGGCGTTGTCTGAACGGTTGCTGAAGGCTTTGCGGGATTCGGGAGATCCGCGCGTGGCCGACGGGCCGGGGCCGGTGATTTTCGATCAGCCCCCATTCACAGAGGACGTTGAAAACGCTGCGGGGAAAGCGGGGCAGAAGAAGAAGGCCGGGAAGTCAGCCGGCAGCAGGAACGGTCAGGGCAACTGAGGGTGAGTGCTGGGATGGCGAAACGGTGGTAAGGACGTCTGATGTTATGTTTTGAGTTTCCCGATGAGCCATTCCCACATGACAAGGCGAGCGGGGGATGTTAATCCCCCGGTAACGGTGCGTGCCCGCGTGGCCAGCGCCGCACCAGGAACGCACCAGGGACGTTACCGGCCGATTGACATCGACCGCTCGCCTCAGGGCGTTCTTTCGCGGAGCGAAAGACGACAATCGCCATTTCACGCCTGCTGTCTGCTGCGCAGATCCAGCTGCCGTTCCAGCCGTGCCGACATCAGCGACAGCGGGTAGCTCATGGCGAGATACAACACGGCTGTCACAGCGCCCAGTTCCACCACAGCCATCGTGTTCTGTGCCTGGATATAGTATCCCTTCGACAGCTCAATCACGCCGATCAGGCTGCAGACCGCGGTATCCTTGAAGAGCGCGATGAAGTCATTGGTGACATTCGGGACCGCGCGGCGGAAAGCCTGAGGAATAATGATTCGTCGCAGCGCCAGTGAACGGCTCATTCCCAGCGACAACGCCGCTTCCATCTGTTCCCGCGGCACCGCCTGAAAGCCACTGCGGAAGACCTCCGCTTCGCAGGCGGCATAGTTCAAAGCCAGCGCCAGAATGGCCGCCGGAAAACGACTCACACCCAGCTGCTGATCCGGGAACAGCCAGTGCAGGAAGCCGGGAACGACGAAGAAGATCAAAAACAGCTGCAGTGCCAGTGGAGTGCCTCGTAACAGCTCCACGAACAGCTGTGAAGTGACCGCCTGCCAGCGGGTGCCGTACATGCGGGCAATGGCCAGCAGCAGTCCCAGAGCCACGGCAATCGGCATGGAGCTGACGGACAGGAGCACTGTGGTCAGCGCCGCCTGAAGCAGCAGACCGGTGCTGTGAAGAAGTTGCTGTGAGCGCGGGACATCGTCGGTGCGCACAGTCTCGGCGGCGCCACTCGTTGTGTCTTCAATGAGACCAACGAACCCACCAGCGGCAGTTGTCTCCAGGCCGCGGAGAGCCTGAGTCTCGTTCCACATCCGCTCCTTTTCGAAAATCCTTCGCAGCGTGCCATCGCGAAGCCCGGAGATGAAGGTTTGATTCACCAGCTGCAGCAACTCTGGTGTTTCTCTGCGTGTGAGTGCCACATAGAAGCCGCGGCCAACCGGGCGATCCACGGCCTTCAGCGCCGGAAAGTCGCGTTCATAGAAAGTCCAGATCGGCAGGTCCTGAAGATTAGCGCGAATGCCATCCTGGCCCAGTTCAACTGCCTTCATGGCATCTGTCACGCCATCAAATCCAGCCACGCGGACGCGATCTCCGCCAAACTGGCGAATCCAGACGTCAGCGGCGGAACCCGTGAGTGCAGACACGACGACCGGCTCACCGTCTGCGGTTTCCAGCAGGTCTGCAAGTGAGCGTAGTTTTTCGTCACTGCGTCGTCCCAGCAGCTGCAGTTCGTAGATGTAGTAGGGAATCGATGTGCCGTAATGGGCCGCGCGAATCTCCGTCCATTCATAGCCGTTCAGGACAATGTCGATTTCTCCGAGATCCAGCATTGCAGGAAGCTTGTCCCACTGGCACTGCACGAATTCAGCCCGCACACCCAGCGACTTTGCGATCAGCTCCGCCAGCTCCACCTCGAATCCCGCCAGCTCATCGGAACCAGGACGGCGGTACACAAACGGTCCGCCGCCCTCCTCGTCTGCTCCCCATCGCAGCACACCACGGGCGCGAATGTCATCCAGCAGATCCGCGCGGGTGACGGGCAGGGAATGCCAAAACGCTGCGAGGATGGCGAGGCAGACGCAGACGTTCAGCCACAACCGGCCGCAGCGAGCACGACGCCCGGAATTCCAGTGATTGCTTCCGCGGCCCGCTGAGCATGTCATGGTACAACTCCGGTCAGAGGTCTGATGAACGCCACGCGCTCGCCCAGGGGCGTTGACGTTCCGGCAAAGTGTAATCCCGGGAGGGCGAAGCTGGGATGGCGAAACGGTGATAAGAACACCGGAAGTCGTCCTTCGGACTGGACCCCACGTGACAAGGCGAGCGGGGGATGTTAATCCCCCGGTAACGGTGCGTGCTCGCGTGGCCAGCGCCGCACCAGGAACGCACCAGAGCGTTACCGGCCGATTGACATCGACCGCTCGCCTTTCATGATGGAAAACAGGCGCGTGAACGGTGGGCTCAAGGTGCATGGCACCCTGACAGGGAGGAGGCTGGGGCGTGGGAGTGCGAGAGTAGAAAGTGGAGAGGAGACCGCAGGAGCATGAAGAAAGTCGAGAGTCGACTCTCTCCTTTCTCCATTCTCCTGCTCTATTTCCTGACGGCAGGTGCCGTCAGGAAATAGGCGAGCGGGCGATGTTAATCCCCCGGTAAAGGTTCGTGCCCGCCCGGTCCGCGTCGCAGCAGGAGCGCACCAGGGACGTTACCGGCCGATTGACATCGACCGCTTGCCTTGCAGGATGTGAAACAGGCGTGTTAACGGTGGGCTCGAGGTGCATGGCACTTTTTGACCGGTCCGCGTCGCAGCAGGCGCGCACCAGGGACGTTACCGGCCGATTGACATCGACCGCTC
>JBEIEK010000411.1:0-4742 GCA_040382995.1 Planctomycetaceae bacterium | reverse complement strand
TGCCGCTTGCCGTTGTCATCACAGCGATGGCCCATGGATTGCGCGTGTCTTACAAAATCCAGCGCCGTCGTCTCCCGGTTCACTTGCCAATTGCATTCGCCAGCCGGAGAATTTCCACTCTCCGGCTGGCCGGTTTTCATCCTTTCTGCTGCGGAGACATTCGCCATGCAACGCCTGCCACTGCTGCTGTCGCTGTTGATCGGTTTCCTGAGTTCTTCCTGTGCCGCTGCGGACAAGTACGCGCTGCTGGTTGGCGTCACCACCTACCAGAAAGCGCAGATGAACGAAAACAAAATCAATTTTCCGGAAGCGGATGCCGTGGCCATGGGCAAGGTGCTGGAGGCCAGCGGCTACACGGTGGTCAGACTGCTGGGGCAGCAGGCCACCAAAACGGCGATCGAAGAGGCACTGACGGAGCTTAGAACGCACGGTGCTGCGGGCGGGATCGTGCTGATCGGACTGTTTGGCCACGGTGTGCAGTACAATGACGACGCCTGGTTTTGTCCGTGGGACACGACAATTCGCGGGGTAAAAGACAGTGCAGGGCGAGTGCTCACGGATAAGGCCGGCCAGGAGATGCTGGAACCTGACCCGGTGTCGCTGATCTCCATGAAGCAACTGCTGGACGCGCTGAATGCCTGCGGCGCGGACAACCGCGTGATCTTTGCCGACTGTTGCCGCGAAGATCCCTCTGCCGCCAGAACGGTTGGTCACCGGGCCTTTGGTTCCCGGGTGAGTACAGCAAATCTGAAGGAAGGCACAGCCGCGTTGTTTTCGTGTTCGCAGGGGGAACGCGCTTTTGAACATGCCGAATGGGGCCATGGAGCGCTGACCAAAGCCTTCCTGGATTATTATGACAGCATGGCCGCCGACGGTGAATCGGACATTTACACGATGGCGCGGCCGCTCCATGATCGTGTCAAGGCGCTGGTGCAGGACAAAGCTCCCGGAAGCACACAGAAAGTCAACCCGATCACGAATGGCATTGTTGACCTGCAGCTGAAACCCAAAAATCGCCCGCAGCGGGTGACCAACAGCATTGGTCAGGACCTTGTGCTGATCCCGGCCGGCAGTTTTCAGATGGGGTCACCGGAAGGTGAGTCTGGCCGGAGCAGCGCCGAAGGCCCGCAGCACCGTGTAGAGATTACAAAAGCATTCTACATGGGCCGCACGGAGGTGACGCAGGGGCAGTGGCGGGGGGTGATGGGGACGGAACCGTGGAAGGGCGAGAGCTATGTGCAGGATGGTGATCAGAATGCCGCGAGTTACATCAGCTGGGATGACGCGACGGAGTTTTGCCGTCGGTTGAGTCAGCGCGAGGGCAAGACTTATCGGCTGCCGACGGAAGCGGAATGGGAATACGCGTGCCGAGCCGGTACGACGACGCGGTTTCATTTTGGGGATGACGAGAGTCAGTTGGGGGAGTACGCGTGGTTTGATGGGAATGCGTATGACAAGGACGAGAAGTACGCCCACCACGTGGGGCAGAAGAAGCCGAACCCATTTGGTTTGTACGATATGCACGGCAATGTGTATGAATGGTGTGGAGACTGGTACGACAGCGATTACTACGCATCGTCGCCGCTCAGGGACCCTCGAGGTCCGAACTCTGGGTCTTCCCGTGTTTTGCGGGGCGGCTCCTGGAACTACGAGCCGATCTACGTTCGTTGTGCGAACCGCAACGACTACGCTCCGGACTACCGTTTCAACAACTACGGATTTCGTGTGGTGTTGGAGTAGTGGGTTTGTATTCGAGTTATTCCTCTGCGATTCGGTCTCTGGAATCTCTGACACTCTGGACTCTGAAGCTCTGTCCTCTGCCCCTCTGATGCGATTCCTCCGATTTTGTGATTCTGTGATTTGGCGAATGGGCACTCATGCGACACGCGCAGCGTGGCGCGCGAGTTTAAAATTCAGGCTTTCACCCTGTCATACCACCCCTCATCCTCCGGTCCCTGCATGAACGCCTGACCGTGGTACGCGTTCGTCTGGCTCCAGCGGAAGATGTACGAAGGATCAGCAAACTGGCAAGGGTCGCCAGGTGCTTCGATTGCGTGCAGCCGGGCGATCAGCTGCTGATCGAAGTCGCCGCGTTTGGTCACTGGCCAGCCACCAATGCGGTCGAAGATCTCACGCCGGAATGCGAGACTGGCGTGGAAGCGGCCGGTGGCGTCCTCCTGCTCCAGACGTCCGGTGTAACTGCTGAGCACGAACGATGGCTTTGACCAGAGCCGCCCTTCCATCGCACGCACATGGGTGCTGATGTGGTGCGGCAGATAAATGTCGTCGTCCTCCCAGACGACCAGAATGTCACCTTTGGCCAGCCCGGCGATGGCGTTGAACTTCTCCGGCAGCGATCGGGAATGATCAGTTTCCGCCTGTCTGCCGGGAAGTGCTGGCAATGGAAAGCGATCGTGGTCATGTCCTTCCTCCGTAGCCGACGACAGGTGCGATCACCGGCGAACTTTCTGATGTAAGGAGTGCTGCTGACCATGACTGCACATTGGGACCTGCGATTTTGGGCTCTATCGATCTGGCCTTGAACGGATGCTCCACGACCACGCCGGCCATAGAGATCATGGAGGAGATCGCAGCAGAACTGCGTGAGGCGACAACATGAGCACAGGGAAGTGGCAGAGCGCCGGACTTTCGGAAGTGCATTCGCTGAGTCGCGTTGCCGTGAATCTCAGCCACCGCAGTTTCCGCACGTCTGACCCTCTCTGGTGTTGCCGGCTCGCCCCTTGCTGGTGTTGCGAAAGTGCTGGCAGCTGGAGTTGTGGCGGACCTTGAGGGATGTCAATGGGAACGACAGAAGAAATCTGATGCTGACGCTGCCGCCAGAATAGAAGGAGCTTCGGATATGGAAATGGCCTTGATCAGGCACGGCCACAGTCTTGCGATCGCCATCGACAAATCCGTCCTCGATTTGCTGTGGATCACAGCCGACACGAAGATCGAACTGACCACGAACGGCGATTCGATCATGCTCACGCCAGTTCGCGACAGGAAGCGACAGTCTCGCCTGCAGGCAGCGCTGCAGAAGATCAACAATCAATTCGGTGATGACCTTAAGAAACTGGCTGAGCAGCTCAGGGGAGTCAGGGGTGGGCGATGAAATCCCCACCGTGAATCTTGACAACTGAGCAGGCGCTGGGCACCATCTGCATTGGTTCAGGCCCTTCCCGAATCTGGAGGTGCGTCATGCGTTCGATCTTCCTGTTGCTGTTTTCTCTGTCTGTTTCCGTGGCTGTGGGTGACGAGCCGACGGCAAAACGCTCGTTCGCCGCCGAGTTGGGGATGGAGTTCGTGAAGATCCCTGCCGGCGCATTTACGATGGGCAGCAACGAAACAGCAGCCGACCTGGAAAAAGCCGGGTTCGTGATTCTCGAAGGCTTAGACGCTGGCGATGAAAGCCCTGCTCGCACGGTCCGCATGTCGGCGTTCCGCATGCAGACCACCGAAGTGACTTGCGGGCAATTCGCCGAATTCGTTCGCAGCACAAACTATAAAACGGACGCTGAGAACGACGCGAATGGCGGTTTCGGCTTTAACGCGGACACTGGAAACTTTGAACGGCACCCAAAGTACAACTGGCGCAACGCCGGCTTCCCTCAGACGGACAAGCATCCTGTCGTGAATGTATCGTGGAATGACGCGGAAGCATTTGCCACGTGGCTGACTTCCCAGTCGAAGAAAAAGGCGGAAACCGTTCGTTATCTGCTGCCGACGGAAGCGCAGTTTGAGTATGCAATGCGTGCGGGAGCCACGACACGATTTGCCACTGGAGACAGTCCGCAAAGTCTGGACGGACACGCAAACGTGCAGGACGCCAGCCTTGAACGCAGGGTGCCGAACCTGGACTACGCCAAAGATCCCAGTTTCAGGTTCGATGATGGTGTAGCCTTCACGGCGGTCGTGGGCAGTTATCCGAAGAATGCTTTTGGGCTGTACGACATGCACGGGAATGTGTGGGAGTGGTGTCGTGACTGGTACGATGCGAAATACTATGCCACTGCACCGGATCAGGACCCTCCAGGCCCCAGCTCCGGGTCTTTTCGCGTGTTGCGTGGCGGCTCCTGGTACCTCGCACCGTTCAACGTTCGTTGTGCGTCCCGCAACAACAGCACTCCGGAGAACCGTGGCAACAGCCTCGGATTTCGTTTGGTGCTGGAGTAGTTTTTTTCCCAGGTCCTTCCTCTGCGATTCGAACGCTGGATGCGCTGAGCCTCTGCACTCTGGTACTCTGTCCTCTGTTACTCTGATGCGATTCCTGCGTTTCCTGTCTTCTGCGATTTTGTGCTTCCTGCGTTTTCCTCAGCAACTGCGACGGGCGCAGCGTGGCGCGCCAGTTTGAAATTTAAGCCTTCACCCTGTCATACCACCCCTCATCCTCCGGTCCCTGCATAAACGCCTGCCCGTGGTACGCGTTCGTCTGGCCCCAGCGGAAGATGTACGACGGATCTCAAACTGGCAAGGGTCGCCGGGGGCTTCAATGGCATTCAGCCGGACGATCAACTGCTGGTCGAAGTCACCGCGTTTGGTCAGTGGCCAGCCACCAATGCGGTCGAAAATCTCACGCCGGAAAGCGAGACTGGCATGGAACCGACCGGTGGCGTCCTCCTGCTCCAGACGTCCGGTGTAACTGCTGATCACCAACGATGGCTTCGACCAGAGCCGCCCTTCCATCGCACGCACATGGGTGCTGATGTGGTGCGGCGGGCCGGCATTCTTCGAAGGTCACG
>JBEIEK010000410.1:0-4828 GCA_040382995.1 Planctomycetaceae bacterium | reverse complement strand
CAGCGTGGTAAGCAGCACAGCGGAGACCGCCAGGACCGAGACCAGAAAGCGGAGGCTGGAGCGACGGCCATAGGACACAGCCCATAGCGGGAGCAGGAATGCGGTGAAAAAGAGTGTCCCGCAGGCAAGTCCCAGCAGAACACCGGAGACAATCGGACGCCGCCAGGATGCAAAGGCCCAGATCAAACAGGCCGCAGGCAGCACGTGCCCCAGCTGGTGGACGGAGGCCGCGGTGCACGGGAGCAGCAGATACAGACAGCACATGGCGATGCCGATCTGGTTGCTGGCAAAATGCCAGCGACTGACTGCAAGCAGACCGGCGAGAACCAGCGAGTGGGCCAGAATGACCAGCACTCTGGCACTGACTTCGGGCCGCCGGGCCGCCAGACCGGAAACCACATGTCCGCCCGCTCCAACGAGAGCGCCGGTGGGCGAAATTGGAAGATTCTCAGCGGAACTGGTGGCGTCCGCCGGTTCCGGTATGGCGGGAACATCACGGCGCTCCAGGAGTGCCTTGCCGGTGATCAGCATTTTCTGAGTGACGGCCGGAGGGGGCCGGAAGGCGACGTGTGCCATCAGGATCGCAAACGCCGGGATGCAGAGAAACACGAGGCCTGCGGTGTTCAGGTTCTGGTCGAGTTTTGGGCGGCGGGTGAGGCTTTCGTCCACAATGAGTCGCACGAGGAGCAGCAGGGTGAAGATCACCAGTGCGAGCGCTCCCCAGCGGTGAATGGCCGCACGGCTGTCGGGGACGCGGCCGGATTGACGCAAAGAGTTGCCGTTGGGGGGGAGCGAGCCGGGGGTTGAGCCCGTGTCGGAATCGGGCGTGTCGGCGGACGCTGGTTCCCTGGAAACTGCCGGTGGCGGTTCATCACCCGCGGCCTGAATCAGGGAAACGAGCAGTGGCAGGGCTGTTGGTAATGGGCGAGTTGTGGTGAGGGGCGATGGACGCTGCGATGCAGCCTGCTCTTGTGGCCGGCGGGGGAATTCGATCGTCGCGGTGAGACTGGTGGAGAGACCAATGAGCAGCAGCAGGTCGAGATTGCGGATGGAGAAGAACCGAGAGAAACGGAAATAAACGGCAAGAATTAACAGACCGACGTAGGCCCACCACGTCGGGTCTGACAGGTCCATCGATAGGAAGGCTCTGGATGGCATGAAGGCCTTTGATTCAACCCGCCCGGGGTCTGTGAAACTGGTTCAGCAGCGAACTACTGTTTGCCTTCCGTGCGACGCGACCACCATGGAAGCCCAACTCCGCCATCCATCGTCAGCGTTGTCCCCGTCATATACTCGGCTTCGTCACTGAGCGTAAAGCATACGCCGTGGGCCATCTCTTCAGCGCTGCCGAGTCTTCCCATGGGGAGACTGGCGGCACCTTCGGCGAGTTGTTCCTCGGTGAAGAATTTCCGTTCTCCAGGCGTGTCGATCCAGCCTGGGTGAAACACATTGACGCGAATGCCTTCGCGGACAAGTTCAATGGCAGCAGTTCGCGCCATGTGGTCAATGGCAGCCTTTGCCATGTTGTAGGCCATGGCGGTCGGGAACGGAATGATTGCGTGGGGCGAACTGATGACGGTATGCGGCCGCGGGAGGCCTGTTTGAGCATTTGCTGGGCTGCGGCACGGACGCCGTAGAGCGCGCCCCACATGCTGACTTCGATGGTGCGGCGGAAGCCCTGCATGTCGGCCTTCACCAGCAGATCACGGTCACTGTAGACGGCGTTCGACACAAATAAATCAACGCTGCCAAACTCAGCTGCTGTCCGCTGCACCATGGCTTCGACGGCCGACTGATCGGAAACGTCACAAACAGCCACCTCGCCACGGACCCCCAGTTCGCGAATTTCGCTGGCGGTTTGCTCAGCAAGGGTGCGACTGCCGCTGCAGTTGAGCATCACGTTGGCGCCGCCGCGGGCCAGGGAGAGCGCCACAGCGCGGCCAATGCCCTTTGAAGATCCCGTCACGAGCGCGTTTTTGCCCTGGAAATTGTACTGCAACACCTGAGTGAGTCTCCTGATGTGAAAAATGATGCCAGCGGTGCCCGGGAAGGCGGAGGATCAGGCGGAATATCGCCAAAGCCGGTACAACAGTCAAATCTGCGACTGGAGGAACGTTGCCGGTGAGGATTAGAAAATCCCCAGGGTATCACGGGCCTCGTCGGTCATCCGCGCGGGTGTCCACGGCGGAGACAGCGTAATTGTGATGCTGGCTTCGTCGACGTCTTCAAGCCGCTCCAGCGCCATTTTGGCCTGCTGGACAATTTGCGGCCCTGCCGGGCAGGCGGGACTGGTGAGCGTCATCTCGACGGCGACCTTACGGTCGGTCTGATTAATGGAATACACAAGGCCGAGATCCACGATGTTGACCATTAATTCCGGATCAATGACCTGACGGAGAGCTTCGATGAGTTCGGCATCGGTGGCCATAACTGTCGTTCCTGGATTGCGGCTGGATGTTGGAATCAGGGAGCGGCCCAAACGGCGCCGTCGCGGATCTCGACGCGGAACACTCGGATGGATTCGGTAGCCGGCATGCAGAGAGCCTTGCCGGAGCGAAGATCGAAACGAGCGGCATGACGAGGGCAGGCAATCGAACAGTCTGAGATTTCACCGTTGGTCAAGGGCTGGCCGTCGTGAGTACAAACGTCCTCGATAACGTGCCATGAGTCGTCTGTCAGTCGAATCACAAGGGCCGGGATGTCGTCCACAAACACGCTGCGACGCTGACCTGGCTGGAGTTCGTTGATGCCGATGATTCGTTCCATAGTTCTGACTGACACGCGAGAGGTGGGGTGAACTGGGAGTGAGCACGAGGCGTCAGCGGCTGACGCCAGCGGGACCCGAGAATGGAAACTACAATACCACGGTCTCGATCCCGAGCTTGCTCTGCACGGTGCGGCTGAGCGTTTCGCGGACAATTTCAATCGGGATGCGATCATACACCTGGCGGAAGAAACCTTCGACGATCATGTGCATGGCTTCCTTGCGCGAAATCCCGCGGCTCATGCAGTAGAAAATCTGTTCCCGATCCACCTGGCCCGTCGTGGCACCGTGAGTGCAGCGGACGTCATCAGCTTCAATTTCAAGCCCCGGAATGGAATCGCAGCGGGCGTCTTCACTGAGCATTAAAGCGTCGCTGCGCTGGTAGCCGTCGGTCTGCTGGGCGGCTGGGTCGACTTTGATCATCCCCCGCCAGACGACTCGGGCGTCATCGCGAAGTACCTGTTTGTAAAGCAGGTCGCTGCGCGTTCCCTGCTGCCGGTGATGCTGCTGCGTGTACCAACTGATCTTCTGTCGGTTGCCGGCAAATGTCACTCCGTTGACTTCAGCGGTCGCACTGCGACCTTCGAGATTCACATCCTGGTGAATGTGAGCAAGACGGCTGCCGAGACCTGCAGCGGTCCACTGCAGAGAACCACCGGCGGCAACGCAGCCTGCCTGATGGGCGAAGTGCCACGATTTTTCATTCCAGTTCTGCAGTTGCACATAACGCAGAACGGCGTCGCGCCCTACGATCAACTCGACACACCCCACGTGCAGTCCGGCAGTTTCGGCGGATGCTGATGCTGTTTCTTCAAGCAGCGTGGCACGGCCGCCATCTTCGAGAATGATCAGAGTGTGGGTAAAGTCCGCCACGCCGTCGCGGGTGTGCGCGATGAGACTGTGCAGAGGCAGAGTGACTTCGACGTTGCGGGGCACATACAGCAGCGTGCCGCTCGTCCAGAATGCCGCGTGCCATGCTGCGAATCGGTCCGCCTCCGGCCTGACAGCCTGCTGCAGAAACCGCGATTCAAGCAATTCGCGGTGCGACTGCAGGAAATCCCCGAGGCTTCCGAAGAGCACACCCTGAGCCTGCAGTTGCGGTGACAACACCGCAGCGTCGGCGTGACCGTCACGATGCACAATCGCACCGCCGAACTCGGCACGGTCACGCAGCAGAGCGGCGACGGCGGAGGGATCGGTGGGAGCCGCTGTGGGGCGGAAGCGAGCGGCATTGAAGACCCGCAGATCCACACGCTTGAACTCTTCTGGGTCGAGATCTGTAGTGAGCAGTTCCTGGTAGAGCTGGAAGGCTGCACGACGTTTCTGTGTGACCCATTCGGGTTCAGTGCGCGACGCCAGGAACTGTTCAAACAGATCGCTGGAAAAACCAATTCGAGAAATGTCCGCGGTTGCTGCGGTCATGGGAGTGACGATCCTGAAACGATGCGGGGTTCAGCCGACGGAACCTTCCATCTGCAGTTCGATAAGGCGATTCAGCTCAACTGCGTATTCCATGGGGAGTTCGCGGACGAGCGGTTCGACGAAGCCTGTCACGATCATTGCTGACGCCTCGGCCTCACTCAGGCCGCGGCTCATGAGATAGAAAAGCTGTTCTTCGGCGATCTTCGACACACTGGCTTCGTGCTCGATGGCCACATTCTGCTCTTCCACCTCAATGTAGGGGTAGGTGTCGCTGCGGCTGGCAGGGTCGAGAATGAGTGCGTCACAGACGACATTCGAGCGGCAGTTGATGGCGTCCTTCTGAACTTTGACCAGACCGCGGTAACTGGACCGACCACCACCCCGGGAAATGCTCTTGCTGATGATCCGACTGGAGGTGTTGGGGGCACAGTGAACCATCTTCGCACCGGCATCCTGATGCTGCCCCTTGCCCGCGAAGGCGATGGAGAGCGTTTCACCGCGGGCACCAGGTTCCATCAGCCAGATCGCCGGGTACTTCATCGTCAGCCGCGAACCAAGGTTGCCGTCGATCCATTCCATCAGCGAATCGCCGTAGGCCATGGCCCGCTTGGTAACGAGGTTATAGACGTTGTTGGACCAGTT
>JBEIEK010000409.1:0-4829 GCA_040382995.1 Planctomycetaceae bacterium | reverse complement strand
TGCCCACGTGGCCAGAACCGCATCAGGAGCCCACCAAAGCGTTACCGGCCGATTGACATCGACCGCTCGCCTTGGGACGTTTTTTGTGATTCGTTCGAGCTGGGGCCTGACGATAGCTGGGGGATTGAAATATCCCAATTTGCCTGTCCTCGCGCCGTTTCACCATCCCGGGGGAGGCTGTCTGTTCTGGACATTCTTGTTCCTGCGCAACGTGGAAAATCTCTCTCTGGAAGAGGTTTCCCGCCTGTTCCCCGACCCGGAATTTTCAGAAGCCGCCGGAGTCCTGCGAAGATTGCTCAGGCCCATGAAATACACGCTCGGGCTCTTGATGAGGCGGCTCGGAAGCTTCAGGAATCGCAGCGGCAGGTTGAGGCGCTGGCTGAAGCCCGGGGTATTCTGCGGGTGCAGATCATCCTGCTGCAAACGCTACTGAAGCAGCCCGTCTGGACGGACAGGGATTCGCAGGCTGCAGCCTCGAACAGCTGCAGACGCTCACCGACCAGCTGCGGCAGCAGGTCTTCGCAGTACCGTCCACGAATTGATATTCATCGGCGTGCTGTGAACGGAAGCAACAGAAATGCGGCTCGTTGAGTGTTTGATCACCGCGAAAGCGGAGGGCAGGGTACCGTGCCTCCTGCAGGACATCAGCCAGCGAACAGCAACACTGGCTCGCATTGCACCTCGGTGCGCACCGAATTGGCAATGAAGCATTCTTCATGCGCCTGTCGGTGCATTGATAGAAACTCGTCCGGCGAAGGCCTGTGTGGACCGGAAAGCAGCACGTGCGGCCTGAGCGTGACGAGGGACATGGCCAGCTTCCCATGAGCGTTCCTCGCCATCACGCCCTCTGCCCAATCAGTATACGTGTCAACGCAGAACCGGCGTGCCGCAGCAATCGACAGAAACCAGAGCATATGGCAGGCGGAGAGTGCTGAGACGAAGGCCTCTTCGGGATCCACCGCGGCGGGATCTGACAGAGGAACCGGCACGACCAGGGGTGATGATGACCCCGGCAATGCAGCTCCACCATCAAACTCGATCGTGTGGCGACGACTGTATTTCCCGTCGACAAAGACCTGCGAATTTCGATTCCACACAACTTTTGCGGTGTACAGGTGCATGGCCGAACGGATTTTGTGAAGCATCAGGCGTGTTGTGTCGGGCGGTTTGTCCCGCCACAACGCGCCTGTGCGGTGCAATTGACAAGGTTCAGCTGGCGTATTCGCGAGTCTTTTCAAGGCCGGGGAGCGGAATTGGATAGCGTCCGTCGGCGTCGGCTTTGAGTGGGGATTCGGATTCCAGCGTCAGTTTATCGATGTCGGGAGCGAATTCGTGTTCGCTGTTGAGCATCTGGTCGAGGGTGATTTCCTGACCGGTATGAGCGGCCATGCGGCCCATGGAGGTGACGAGGCTGGCCATGCAGCCGCGTTCGACTTCGTTGTAGGTTTCGTTATTGCGGATGGCGGCGATGAGATGTTTCCATTCATCGACGTAGGGGTTGTTCTTTTCCGGACCGAACTGCCAGACGATGTTCTTTTCGTCCATGGCATGGCCTTTGTAGATGCGGGCACGGGAAGGCCAGTGACCGCCGTTGGAGACGACGGCGAGTCCTTTGGTGCCGTGGGCGTAGCTGGAGAAGTCCTGGTAGCAGCCTGGCATGGTGCGGCCGTACATGAACAGTTTCGTGCCGTCCTCGAAAGTGTACTCCATCGAGTAATTGTCGAAGTTCTGGTCGACACTGTCACCGCGGTAGTGGCGGCCACCGCTGGCGATGCAGCGGACCGGCCAGGCATTTTTCATCCAGCAGCTTTCGTCGATGTTGTGAATCAGGAAGTCGCTGACGGCACCACCGCTGAGCCAGAGGAAGGCGTGGAATTTGCTGATCTGCCAGAGCAGTTCGCTGACGCCTTCGGGTTTGGGGCCGGTTGCGGCAGTTCCGGTGGGACCGGCCTGACGGTAGGCCCGCAGTGCGGTCACGTCGCCGATTTCGCCGTTTTGAATTCGGTCATGGAGTTCGCGGCGAGCTTCGCAGTGGCGACACATGAGTCCGACGGCGACCTTGAGATTTTTGGCGATGGCTTTTTCGTTGAGCGCCAGCATCCGGCGGGTGGTGGGGCCATCGACGGTGACGGGCTTTTCCATGAACACGTTCAGCCCTTTTTCGATGGCATACGTGTACATGACCCAGCGAAAGGCCGGGGGTGTTGTGAGAATCACCACATCGCCCGGCTTCAGGCAGTCCATGGCCTGCTTGTAGGCATCGAACCCGACAAAGCGACGTTCCGGCGGCACGTCCATCTTGCCGGACTGGCCGTGGTCCGCATTCAGCCGCCCGTGGCTTCCATCGAGGTTTTTCTGGAAGACGTCGGCCATGGCAACCAGCTTCAGCGGGCCGTTATCGACGGCGAAGGCGTTGGCAACCGCCCCTGTTCCGCGTCCGCCGCAGCCGACGAGAGCAATCTGGATGGTGTTGTCTTCAGCGGCATGCAGTCGCGGAGCGGCAGCCGAAAGAATACCGGCTGTCGCAGCCGCCGCGGTGGAAGTGCTGAGAAATCCACGGCGGGAAGAACCAGCGGATGGGGTGGTCATGGCGAGGCTCCGTGAGGAAATTGGTGGGGGGGATCAGGACAAGCTGAAAACGGCGTGCGGCTATTATGACATGAGCCGTTCAGGAACGAAACTCCGCGAACCCTCGGAAATTTCGGCAAATCCGGGGTGCCTCAGGAAAATTCCCGGCAATCATTCTCAAACCCAAACCCTGGACACGAAGAACTTGACTCCATGCCACCCGCGTGATACTATTTGGCCACCCGGGGGATTAGCTCAGTTGGGAGAGCGCTTGCATGGCATGCAAGAGGTCATCGGTTCAACTCCGTTATCCTCCACTTAACCGCATCAGGCCTTCCTGATGCGGTTTTTTTCTAGCCGAATCGTTGTTTTGCGATACCTGACGAAGGTCGTCAGTGCGGTGAATTCCTGATTTCAATCGTGGTAGTGACTACCACGAAATGAATGAGAGGCATCCGCAATGGCACGCAAGGCAAATCCAGTTCCCAGCTACACGAAACACTCAGCCACAGGGCAGGCCAGGGTTCGGGTCGATGGCAGAGATATCTACCTGGGCGAGTACAACTCAAAGGAATCCCGAATCCGCTACGCGGAGATCGTCGCCCAGGTTGTGAGCGGGCAGGTGGCGCAGAAGCCGTCAGTGGCTCGCAGGAAGTCCGCCCAGCCCGATCCCGGCATCACGATAAACGAGCTGGCGGCAGGATATCTCAGCTGGGCGGACGGTCATTTCCTGAAGAACGGGAAGCCCACTTCAGAGATTCACTGCATCAAATCCGCCGTCAAGCCGCTGGTTGAACTCTACGGGTTCCATGCCGTTGATGGATTTGGCCCCCTCGCACTCAAGGCCGTCCGAGAGAAGATGGTGGCGTCCGGATGGTGCCGAAATACCGTCAACCGAAATGTGAGCCGGGTTCGCGCTGTGTTCCGGTGGGGCGTTGAGAATGAGTTGGTGCAGGCCGCAACGCTGCAGAAGCTGCAGGCCGTGGCCCCAATTCTCGCAGGTCGCACGGAAGCCCCCGACAATGCTCCCCGGCAACCGGCCACGGATGAGCAGGTGGAGGCCGTCCGGCCGTTTGTCAGCGAGTTGATCTGGGATCTGATTCAGGTGCAGCGATTGACTGGGGCGAGGGGTGGGGAGCTGCTGAGCATGACTCCTGCCGCGGTCGACAGGACTAAAGATGTTTGGCTGTTCGCTGTCGACGATCACAAAACCGCCCACCACGGTCATTCCCGGGTGATTGCAATCGGCCCCCGAGCACAGCGGCTGCTGAAGCCGAGGATGCAGGGACTGGGCGAGAATGAGTTGGTGTTCGCCGTTCGCCGGGACTCCTACACCACAGCTGTGGCCCGGGCTTGTGAGAAGTACAACCGAAGGCACCCGGACAGGCCCATTGAACCGTGGAGTCCTCACCAGTTGCGGCACGCCAAAGCCCATGAAGTCCGAGAGCGGTTCGGCCTGGAGCATACACAGGCAACGCTGGGCCACAGCACGTTTGAGATGTCCGAGCGATACGCACAGGCGACGTTGAGCCGAGCCGTGGAGGCAGCAGCGGTCATGGGTTGAGGTGCTGATGAAACTGACAAAACTCGGTTGATGCTGGTTGTGAATTGCCCGGGATAGGTCGACGGACTGACAAGCCGAATTCCTGATTCGGTTTCCCGGGTGTTTTTTCAGGTGGCCACACTGCAGGAGTGAGGGGCCGATGGCACGCAGGAAAACAGCAGAGTTGACGTTGGCGCAGATGGTGCAGCCGATCCGGAGATTCCGGGATGCAGCAAAGCGCCTTTTTGAGGCGTTGGAGCATGTTCGAGTATCGGCGTTTGATTCGTTCCCCAGAATTGAAGGTCCGCCCCTCCCGTGGGCGACTTTGGAACATATTGAAAAACAGCGGGTGCAGACTGCCTTTTTTTCGTTGGAAGCGGCACTGAGCGGCATGAAGGCGGCGGTGCTGTTGATGAGCAGCGGTGAACACCGTGAGTTGATACAGGCAGCCTGTGACTTGTCTGACTGGGCTTGCGATCAGGCAGGCGAGGCAGGCTGGCATGGCGCCAGTGGAAGTGTTTTCTTCCGTCCTGGTTCGTTCTTCGTGCAGAACATGAAGCAAGCGGATGGCTGGCTGTCGTTCGTTGAGGACGTGGCCACACTGCAGGCAATGCCGACGTGGCAACGCGAGGTGCTGCAGGTCATTGACGAGCGTGGTCCGAGCACACAAAAGGAACTTGCCACAGCGATGGGCAAAGCTACTCTTTCCAGCAATGAG
>JBEIEK010000408.1:0-4833 GCA_040382995.1 Planctomycetaceae bacterium | reverse complement strand
TGCCGCCGATCCGCAAAAGAGTTGCAGAGGGTTTTGTTCTGCCCTCGCAGCTCGACTATCCACCTGCGGAAACCATTCCCGAATTTGCCGTGCAAGCTCCTCAATACCAGGTCGCTCGCTCTCATAGTGCCCGGTCAGCACCAGATTCATCCCCAGCGACATGGCTTCGAGAATTCCGTGAAAACGAGCCTCTCCGGTGACGAATGTGTCACACCCCAGACCGGCCGCCTCCGCCAGAAACTCCCCTCCGGCGCCACAGCCAATTCCCACGCGCCGCACCTGTTCCGGTCCCGCCCCCGACCACTCCAGCCACGCAGCTCCCGTCACGGCCTGAACCCGCCTGAGGAATTCATGACGCGGAAGGGGTTCCGGATAGACACCACAGCGACCGCCCCCGATGGACTGCTCATTCACCAGGGGCTTTAATGGTGCAATCAACTCGAGCCCCAGCGATTCCGCGAGTTGCTGGTTGATTCCGGACGCTGCACTGTCGAAGGCCGTGTGCGGGCAATACACGGCGATCCCGCGTTCCAACAGGAGCAGCACAGTGCGGCCCTCCGCCGTTGAGTCTGTGATCTTTCGCACTGGCCGGAAACACAGCGGATGGTGAGTCACCACCAACTGGGCGCCCATGCCAGCCGCTTCCCACGCAACCGCCTCCGTCAGGGTCAGGCAGGTGAGCAGCTTGTGGACTGGGACGTCTGAACGCCCGAGCAACAGTCCGGTGTTGTCCCACGATTCCGCCAAACGCGGCGGCGCGAACACGTCGAGCCGCGAGCAGACTTCGCTCACAGTTGGCTGAAGAATTCGAGCCTGATCAGTCCGATCAATCATTGTGCCTGCCCCCCCGTCTGTTCGGACCTGGTGGACTTACCTGCGACCCAGCGAACCGCTGCCGGCAGCACGTGATTCCACTCCTCAGTCCGCTCAGGGTGCGGACTGATTGCCAGAACTCGGCCTGCACCGAATTCGCCCGCCGCTATCGCCGTAGTCCCCGGCATAACTCCTCCAGGCACTCCTTCCTTTCGAACTTCTGTCGCAAACGTCGCCCATTCCCGATAGTCGGGGATGTCCGTCTTTCCTGCGGGCGCCAGGAGCGGTCCCTGATGATAGTAGAGGGTTGCTTTGGCGGGCAATCCGAGCAGTTCGGCTGCATCGGGCGCTACCGTCAGTTCCACAGTTCCGAATCCTCTGGCCCAGTGCCTGCGGTCAAGCACCCGAGCATCCAGCAGGTTCAGCGACCAGTCGTAGTCCGCGGAAGCCAGGTAAGCACCCGCGCAGATTCCCACATAGCCCCCTCCCGCGGCAACAAACTCTCTGACCCTGTTCCGCCCCGACTCCCCCAAACCTCGCCCCTGCCCTCCACCGGAACCGCCGGGGAAAATCACAACATCCTGTCCGGTGAGCGATCCTGATGTGATTTGTTCGACGCCGATTCGCTGAATGTGAAGCTCCGGAACTCGCCGCAGATCTTCTTCAACCCTCCTATTCGACTCACTCACGCCAGGCCCATCAAAAATGGCCACGCGCAGTACGACCTCCTGGAGCCGACGCGTCGGCTCCACGGACTGTGCATTTACTTTTCCAGCGAGAAGTAAGGCTGGGGTGATCAATTTGAGGCTGAGGATCAGGATCCGGTACGAACGCAGCATTTGAGCTGTCTCCTGGAAGAACTGGCTGCGGGGGTGAATGTGAACCCACCAGAGTATCAGCAGAGGTCGTCTGTGGGCAGTTTGCGGCAACCCCGCACATCCATCGTTTTTCCCACAATCGCTGCAGACTGTCCACAACACCCGTGCGCGTCTCGCCTTTTTCTTTCCGCATCTCGATTCCGCTGGAGCCACCCATTAACCTTGGTGATGAACAGCCTCGCCCGTAGCGGTTTCGTCTAATAGTCCCTATGCCACAGCAGCCCAATAGACCCTTCTGAGGCGACGGTGCAACCGTTGGAGCAACCCCAGTGAACACCAAAACACTTCAGCCGGAACAACACTCAGTCTACGAGAGAATCCTGACTCGACTCCTGGATCAGTCTGAATTCACGCTGGCGGAAATCGAGGAACCCTGTTTTGGCCAGCACCCCCAGGTCACTCGCCGAATCCTGCATCAGCTGCTCGCTCAGGGAATGCTTGAACAGTTTGCGGACAGTAATGGGCCACGTTATCGCTGGCAGCACGAAGCTGCGGAGTTTGACGTGAGCGGCTGGGTTTCCTCGCAAATCCGTGGTACGCAGATCACGGCCGCACCCATTTCAGACCGCCCCCGTGAGCGTTTGATTGAGCAGGGTCCGGCAAGGCTGAAACTTTCTGAACTGCTGGCCATTCTGATCCGCTCGGGTCGCCCCGGAGAATCTGCACTGCGGGCTGGCGAAAAGATTGCCGTGAGAATCAGCGAGCATCTGGAACGATTGCCGGATCTGGGGCTGGCCGAACTTCGAGACATCAGTCGGGCGGTGAGTGCTCCGGCATTCTGCCAGATCATGGCTGGAATCGAGCTGGGGCGTCGGGTGCAGGCGGCAGCCGAGGGCGCTTTCCGCAACCGTCCACGAATCGCCAACCCGGGGGACGCGCTGCGATTTTGCCTTGAGCGATTCAGTCGGCTTGCCCACGATGCCCGGCAGGAAGAGTTCCACCTGGTGACACTGGACAGCAAGAGCCATCCGATTTCCTGCCATCAGATCACCGTCGGAACTTTGAGAAACAGTCTGGTACACCCCCGCGAAGTTTTCCGCCCGGCGATCCGCGATGCTGCCAACAGTATCCTTGTGATACACAACCACCCGTCTGGCGACCCGACGCCGAGTGACCTGGATTTGGGCGTTACGGAGAGACTTGAGGAGGCAGGGGAGGTGATTGGGATCCCACTGGTAGACCACATCATTGTGGCCGGAGGGCGAGCGGTCAGTCTCCAGGAGTGGCGCACGGGGCCTCAGCGTTTGAGCCTGAGGTAGGACGTCGCATGTCAGGGTGCGGCGGGGGATTCTGGTGCCTTGGTTGGTGTCTGGGGAGATTCACCAGACTCCAGAGTGTCGAAGTACTGTTTAATTCCATCGACGTAGCCCGGGGGGATTTCTTCAGTTTCAATCGCAGCCTGCACTCCACTGCGGATTTCGGAGACTGAGTTTTTGTATTTGCGGAGCTCTTCAGGGTCAAAGTCTTTTTCAGTTGCAGCTTCACGGGTGCGGATGGAAAGCAGCAATTTGCCGGCGGTAATTTGTCCACGAGTCCGTTCGTCCTTGTAACCTTCCGGGTCGCTGTTATCTTCGGCCATCATGCCGCCCTTGCCTCCGACTCCGCCCTCACCTTCGCCACCTTGCTGCATCTTTTTCAGTCGTGCGGCATACTCGGCGATGCTTTGGCAGCCTTCGCATTGTTCACCATCCATTTGCCCCTGCTGGTTCAGCTTTTCGGCCTGCTGGAGGGTTTTGAGGGCTTCCTCGACTTTGCGAATGTCCTCTGCCGAACGGGCGATATCCTGGAGTTCTTTCTGAGCGAGTTCGAGTGATTCCTGGAGAGCCTGACGGGCCTGCTGGGCGAGTTCTTCGCTGGAGGGGTCTTCTGAAGATGCACCTTCGGTTGATTCGCCGTCTTTTGATTCACTTTTTGAGCCATCGCCTTTTTGGCTGCCGGACTGTTGTTTCTGAGCCAGAGCTTCGAGCGCTTTGAGGGCCTGGTCGAGCGATTGTTCGAGTTCTTTGGAGCCAGCTTTTTTGGAGGAGAACTTTTTGAGATCCTGGAGTTGTTTGCGGAGTTCGGAGGCTGCTTTGCTGCGTTCTTCGGAGGATTTTGCGTTGAGCATGGCCTGCATGGAATCCTGAGCTTTTTTCAGTTCCTTTTGCAGATTTTCGGAATTTCCATTCTGAAGATCGCGGAGCCATTCGTTCATTTTACGGGACTGTTCACCGGACTGCATTTCGAGACCGGTTTTGGCAAGCATTTCACGAATGCTTTCACTGGAAACGCTGTTCCAGAGCTGGTTCAAGGACTGCTGTTGTTCGCGGAGCACTTCAGAATTTGGGCGTTTTTCCGCAGGCTTCATTTTGCGAAGTGCGGCGAGCATTTCTTCGGTCTTTTTGTTGATTTCCTGGGAGCGTTGTTCAGCCTGCTGCAGTTTGCGGGAGACCTGCTGTTCGCGCCGGCGAATACTTTCGACGGACTGCCTGAGTCGTTCTTTTTCCCGGTCGACCCGGGTGGCAGCTTCCACACGACCAAGGGGATCGAGGGTGGGGACGAACCATAACAGGAGTGCGAAGGTCGTCAGGAGCAGTGCCTGAAGGCCAACGGGCCGGTTGGGACGAAAAGGTACTACCTGTTCCGGCTGGATCGAGTTCGCGACCTGGGTGGCGGACTGCAGGACAAGCGGCTGGTAGTTACCGGCTGAGGACGAGAGTGTGGCGAATGTGAGGAAGAGATCGTCGGTGCGAGCATGCCGATCGACGACACGGGCAGCCACACTGGCTTCGACACGGCGAGTGAGCAGCCATGTCAGAATGGCGGCAGCCCCGGGGAGGCCAACGAGGATGTATTCGGGGTGTTGCCGGCCCGGTGGAAGCAGCCCGAGGAGTCTGACGAGGAGCACTGCCAGACATCCGAGCCCGACAGTGGCCAGGAGACTGCGGTGCAGACTGCGGGCGATGTTAACGATGGTGAGTCGTCGCTGGACGCGAGACAGCAGGGAGTCGGCGGGGGATGTCTGAGACATGAGATGGGTTCCGCGTGGAGCAACCAAAGTCCGGCCGGGAGATCAGCGAATTCGCTGGTGGATCACGAATGATAAAGAGACCACCCAGCGGAATTTTAGTGCAAGCAAGTGGAAAAATCGCCGGGAAACCGG
>JBEIEK010000407.1:0-4838 GCA_040382995.1 Planctomycetaceae bacterium | reverse complement strand
TGAAAGCGGCGCGCCATGATAACAAGTCTCACGTACTACGGACACAGTGCCTTCCTGCTCCAGACCGCCGGCCACTCCGTACTCATCGACCCCTTCCTCACCGGCAATCCGCAAGCTCCGATCTCTGCCGCTGATGTGCAGGCCGATTACATCGTGATCACCCATGGTCACGGAGATCATGTCGGGGATGCCGTGGAGATCGCCAAACGTACCCACGCCATGGTGATCTCCAACCATGAAATCTCAAACTGGCTCAAGGCACAGGGCGTCAAACGCACCCACGATATGCACATCGGCGGCAGCCATCGCTTCCCATTCGGAACCCTCAAGCTCACCATCGCACACCACGGCTCCATTCTCCCCGACGGCTCCTGCGGCGGCAGCCCCGCAGGACTGCTCTTCCAGACCGACGCCGGAAATATCTACCACGCCGGAGACACCGGTCTGTTTGGCGATATGGCACTCATCGGAGAAGCCGGACTCAAGCTGGCCATCCTCCCCATCGGCGATAATTACACCATGGGCCCCGCAGATTCGCTCCGCGCCATCCGACTGCTTCAGCCGGAAATCGTCATGCCCTGCCACGTCAACACGTTCCCCGTCATCGAACAGGATGTGGCAGCCTGGAGCGACCAGGTGCGAAAAAGCACCAGTGCCCGACCGGTCGTCCTCCAGCCCGGCCAGCAGTTCGCGCTGTAAACGGCAAGTCCACAGACTTCCCGGCAGGCTCTTTTCTTCCCCTGACTTCTCGGGTAAACTCTGAGATCCCTCAGAGTCCCTCCGAAACTCCCCACACACCGTCAGGTGCCTGCCATGCGACTCCTCCACCTGCTGCTCTGCGTCTGCTGGTTTTGCCAACTGTTGCTCCCCGCGCCCGCCCAGGCCCAAACAGCCTCCGCACCATCCATCGACTTCAACCGTCGCATCCGCCCAATCCTCTCCAACCGCTGCCTCGCCTGTCACGGCCCCGATGAAAGCCAGCGGCAATCCGGACTGCGGCTTGACGACGCCACCAGCGCCACCACACCGCTCGAATCCGGCCACGCCGCCATCGTTCCCGGAAACCCCGACGCCAGCGAACTCTTCCGCCGCGTCCTCAGCACCGACCCAGATCTCCGCATGCCCCCACCCGAATTCGGTGCCCCGCTCACCGCGGACGAACAGAACCTGCTCCGCGAATGGATTCAGCAGGGAGCCCCCTTCGCCAAACACTGGTCCTACGTGCCCCCCGAACGCCCCCCAGTGCCGGCCCCACCCGCAACTCAGTCCACCTGGCCCCGCAACGCCATCGATCACTATATTCTCCAGCAGCTCGCCGCCCGCCAGCTGCAGCCCGCTCCCCAGGCCGACCCGCGAACACTCGTCCGCCGCGTCTTCCTCGACCTCATCGGACTCCCCCCAACCCTCGACGAAGCCCGAGACTGGTCCGCGCGCCTTCAAACTAATCCCGCTGACGCCGCCACACCGGTCTTCCATGCGGATGTCTGGGACCAGCTTGTGGATCACCTCATGTCACGCCCCGAATTCGGCGAACACTGGGCCCGCAAGTGGCTGGACCTTGCCCGCTACGCCGACTCCGCCGGCTACGCCGACGACCCCGCCCGCACCATCTGGCCCTGGCGAGACTGGGTCATCCAGGCCATCAATTCAGGAATGCCGTTTGATCAATTCACCGTCGAACAGCTGGCAGGCGACCTGCTTCCCGGTGCCACCGAAGATCAGATCATCGCCACCGCCTTCCACCGCAATACCATGACCAACAACGAAGGCGGAACTCAGGACGAGGAATTTCGCAACGTCGCTGTGGTCGACCGCGTGAACACCACCATGGCCGTGTGGATGGGCACCACATTCGCCTGTGCCCAGTGTCATTCCCATAAGTACGACCCGATTACCCAGGAAGAATACTTCAAAGTCTTCGCGATCCTCAACAACACCGAAGACGCCGACCGTGGTGATGATTCCCCCAAACTTCCGCTGTTCACTCCGGAACAAAAATCCCGCCGCAACCAGCTGGTCGCGCAACTCGCCCAGCTCAAAACACAGCTCGAAACCCCCACGCCCGAACTCGCAGCCTCCCAGGCCCAGTGGGAACAGCGCCTGCAGTCCCCGGCTGACTGGACACAGCTCAAACCCGCAACTGCCCAACGCACCAGCGGTCAGCCGGCAACCATCGAAGACAGTGGCGCAGTCTTCCTGCCCACGCCGGCCGACAAGGACACCACCATTGTCGAGGTGCCCGTCGCATCGCTCGCTCAAATCCCACAACTCTCCACACACGGGCTCGCCGCCCTCCGCATTGAAACCCTGCCGTCCGACAAACTGCCGGCCAGTGGTGCTGGTCACGGTGGCGGTAACTTTGTCGTAACCGAAGTCCGCGCCCAGTGGATCCCGGCGGATGCCGCCCGGCCCCCCGCTCGTTTCATC
Source organism: Planctomycetaceae bacterium (assembly GCA_040382995.1). Classification (GTDB taxonomy): domain Bacteria; phylum Planctomycetota; class Planctomycetia; order Planctomycetales; family Planctomycetaceae; genus SXXK01. Next base: position 2,411 of record JBEIEK010000407.1, on the reverse strand, counting down.
CGCATCGAACTTCCCGGCGAAGGCAAAATTCTCTCGCTCGCTGAAGTTCAGGTCTTCTCGCAGGGCACCAATATCGCCGCCAGCGGCAGCGCCTCCCAAAGCTCCACCGACTTCGACGGCCCCGCTCCCCTGGCCATCGACAACAACACTGACGGCAATTACGACCGCAAATCCGTCACCCACACTGCCATGTCCAAAGATCCCTGGTGGGAACTCGATCTCAAAGCGCCCACATCCGTCGAAAAGATCGTGGTCTGGAATCGCACGGGTAACGGAATTCACACGCGGCTGTCCAACTTCCAGATCCGGCTGCTCGATGCCGATCGCCGTGAAATCTGGACGACCACCGTCGCCGATGCCCCCAACCCGTCCGCTGAATTCAGCCCCTCCAATCACCGCGACATTCGCTTCATTGCCGCCGCAGCCGACTACAGCCAACCCGCCTTCAGCCCCGAAGAAGTCCTCGACGGCAAAACCGAACCCGACAATGGCTGGGCCGTTGGCGGTGATGCGGCCCGTTCGCACGCCCTCACACTTGTACCCGATTCCCCGATTCCCGTTGACATGGGCGGAACGCTCCGTATCATCCTCGAACAAAACTCGCCTTACGCCTCACACCTGCTTGGCCATTTCCAGCTGAGCGCCACTCCGCACCCGGCAGCCATCGAACGCGCACGGGTTCCCGCCAACCTGCTCGCCGTGCTCCAGCAACCCGCTGACCAGCGCTCCCCGCAGGACGCTGCTGCCCTCGCCGACTTCTACCGCCGCAGTGCCGCTCCGGAACTCGCCGCTGCCCGCACCGAACTGGGCACCCTGCAGAAGGAATTCGATTCCATGCAGCCCGCCGCCTCCGTGCTCGTCCTGAAGGAACTCGCCTCCGAACGTCGCCGCAAAACTCAACTCCAGTTCCGCGGCAATTACCTCGACCGCGGTCCCGAAGTCCACGAAGGCGTGCCCGCGATCTTTCCGCCACTGCCCCAGGATCAGCCCGCCAACCGACTGGCACTGGCCCGCTGGCTCGTCAGCCCCGACAATCCGCTGACCGCGCGCGTTGTCGCCAATCGGTACTGGGAAGACATCTTCGGTCGAGGTATCGTCGGCACCAGCGAGGAATTCGGCTCCCAGGGCGAGCTCCCCACCCACCCCGAACTGCTTGACTGGCTCGCTGTGGAACTCCGCGATTCCGCCTGGAACACTCGGCACATCCTGAAACTTCTTGTCAGCTCCGCCACCTACCTGCAGTCCGCCCGTGTCAGCCCGAAACTGGCAGCACTCGATCCCGACAACCGCTGGCTCTCCCGCGGTCCCCGCGTCCGGCTCAGCTCTGAAATGGTTCGCGACCAGGCACTGGCTGTCGCCGGACTGCTCAGCCGCAAAATGTACGGTCCTCCCGTCAAACCACCACAGCCCAGCATGGGCCTGTCCGCAGCCTTCGGCAGTTCCACGGACTGGCAGACCAGTATGGGCGAAGACCGCTATCGCCGGGCCATCTACACAACCTGGCGTCGCAGCAACCCCTATCCGTCAATGGCCACCTTTGACGCCCCCAACCGCGAAGTCTGTACCCTCCGCCGCAACCGCACCAACACCCCGCTGCAGGCTCTTGTGACTCTCAACGACCCCGTCTACATCGAAGCCGCCCAGGCACTCGCGCGACGCATCCTGCAGCAGCCCGGTGACGACCAGCAGCGACTGGCCTGGGCCTTCGAACAGGCACTCCTGCGTGAACCCTCCGCCGCGGAACTGCAGTCCCTGACAGAACTCCTGACCGACGCCCGCTCCGCCGCCACCGCCGACGAAGCGGCCGCAGTCAAGCTCGCCACCGACCCGCTTGGGCCGCTCCCCGAAGGGATCAAAACGATCGATGCCGCGGCCTTCACGGTGGTTGCAAATGTGATTTTGAATCTGGATGAGATGCTGATGAAGCGGCGAGGTTGCAAGGCCGGCTGGTCCGGGCTGACGCCTTCATTTTCAGACGCCGAGTCCCCAGGTTGCCGGATTCTTGGTTTCGTTTGTGGCTTTCTTCTGGAAGCGGTCCAAAGCTGCGTTCCTACTGATCGTGTCTCGACTCACAGGTTGAAAGATGCTGGTGGGCCGAATACCCTTCGTGGATGTGTGCATATTGAAATTCCAGCATCAACGGGAGTGGTAAACGTGGCGAATCCTGAACATGTCGAATTAGCGTGGGCAGGTGCTGCAGCTATTCTTGAGTACCGTCGCCTACATCCTGATGAAACTCTTGATTTGTCGGGTGCCGCTCTTGCAGGTGCAGACTTGGGTGGTGCTGATCTGAGCGAGGCTAAAATTATGAACACTACTCTCGCTGGTGCAAACCTCTCAGATGCCAACCTTGCAGGCGCCAACCTAACTGGCGCCGATCTTTCACATGCGTTTTTTCAAGGCACGAAGAT
>JBEIEK010000406.1:0-4886 GCA_040382995.1 Planctomycetaceae bacterium | reverse complement strand
AGTCTGGCACCGAAACTACCACCTCATCGGCCCGAAAGTGCTCTGCCACAACGGCCTGCTGCTGCCTGACTACTGTCTCGTAACGGGTGCCTCAGACGACATCGTTCCCGTCCCAATTTCGATCTGGGCTGCAACTCCCTCCACAAGACTCTATCGACGCATCAGCATCGGCTGCCTGCTGTGTGCGCCACTTTCAATGACAGCAGCCCTGCTGCTCCTCGGCCCCGGGTTCCCCCCCGGCAATCCCCTCGCTGTCATACTGATACTCACAACTCCGTTGCTCCTGATCGCGGGACTCATCCTTTTCCTGCTTGGTGGACGTCGACGTAAGCTGTGCCGGCTCCAGGGGCTGCTGCATAAGCAACGCCTGATCTGGCAGCGCCGCCTGGTAATGATTCCCGTTTACTGCATGCTGGTTTTCTTTCTCCTGCGAGTCACAGGCGCCATCGGACGAGACTGGGCCTTCGCTGCCGTGGTCGGACCTTTCATCCTTACCTGGCTGCTGGGGAGCTTCATTTTCCTGCGCGGCCTGCGACTCAGGGCGATCCAGGTGGATGGTGACTTGTTCGAGGTCCGCGGGTTCTCTGGAGCCTTCCTGAAGCGACTGCAGGAGCAAACGCATGAACACTGATCACCGCATACAAAACCCCTACGCGGCCCCCGAATCCACCGAAGTGTCCACCGACACGATTGCCTCGCATCAAAACTTCATGCGGGTGGGACACAAAGTGCGCTGCCGAAGCGGGCTGCAGTTGCCCCCGTACTGTCTGGTGACCGGTGTTGCAGAAGATCTTCTGCCACTTCCACTCTCGCTTTGGGCACCCGGAAAATCCCTGAGGCGATATCGGTTTGGGGGCATTGGACTGATGCTTGCTGTTCCCATCGTGTCTGCGTTGGCATTCCTGTTCGGAGCTGGCCCGCCGGCCGATCCCTTCCTCGTAGTCCTGTTCATCTCAGCTTTGCTCATCCTCGGGCTGGTGTTGTTCCTCCTCGGTGGCCGTCGTGGTCAGATGTGCATTCTGCAGGGAGTGGTGGACCGGAGACGACTGGTTTGGGGGAGACGTTTTGCGGCAGTCCCGTCATGGTTCCTCGTCTTGTTTCTGGCAGCCAGCGTCACCATGGGGTGGAATTCTGGCTATGGCTTCGCACTGTTGCTCCTGTTTTCCGTTTTGGGACAGCTGTTTTCCAGCCTGGTTTTCCTGCGGGGTACGCAACTCAGAGCCGTCGTCGCTGATGACGGTGTGTTTGAGGTGAGTGGCTTCTCAAAGGCCTTTCTGAAGCGACTTGAGGAATCCTCGAATGCATCCTGAAACTCGGTCAAATATCAACCCATTCGCTGCACCCGTTAATGCGGAGCCCGCGGGCGAATCGGTTGCGTGGCATCACGACTTCGAGCTGGCGGGAAATCAACTTCGCTGCCGCAGTGGTCTCTGGCTCCCGGAGATTTGCGTAGTCACTGGCCGGAAACAGAACCTGGTGGCCATTCCAATCCAGGTCCGCGCTTTGAGAAACTCACGTTTGTGGGTGCGACGCCTCGGGATCTTTTTCCTGGTTGCCGTTCCCCTTGGTGCCATTCTGGCAATGAGTGGTACGGCGCCAGTCCCTCGCACACCTGCCGCCATGGCTGCAGGTGTGCCATTCTCCGCGGTCCTGCCCGCGTTCGTGTTCATGGGCAGCCTACTTTTGGGCCTGGTACTGTTTCTGGCCGGCGGTCGTCGCGGAGTGAATTGTGCGGTGCAGATCCATGTTGAGCAGCAGCGGCTGGTGTGGATCAGGCGTTTTGCAAACCTGCTCGCCCCCCTGATGCTGCTGATCTCCGGCCTCGTTTTCACCGCATTAAGCTATCGCAGCCTCGCATCTGTGCTCGTCTGCCTGCTTTTAGTTCCCTTGTCCCTGCTGTCGCTGTGGCTGCAGCGAGGCATGCGGCTGCGCGCCGTCGTGGACGAAAACAACGGGTTTGTATTGCGGGGATTTTCGAGGGCCTTTCTGAAACATCTGGGAGACTTGCAGAACTCTGAGAAGACGAAGTGATTTTTACGTGAGAAGCGGCTACCCGCCGATCCGGGGAATCCCCTTCAGGAATCGTGAATTTTTGTTGACAATCCCCCGTTTCGACTCAAAAATCCGCCACCGAAAGGACTCGAATCACACCTCTGGTCGGCCACCCACAAACTGGCAAACTCGGGGAACTTCTGCCGATTATCCGGTGCTGCCGTGTTTCACTTCAGAGCGCCCGGTTCGCTGTTTCTCAAATTGGTGTGCTGCAACAAGGTTCCATGGATGGACAAGTCACTACCCTGTCCTTTGCGTTCGTCCACGGAGCCCCCCGAATGTCGTCGCGCTATGCTGATGCCGATGCCGGCCTTGAATCCCTTTCCGATCTGGAAGGCTACGAATTCCTCAGCGATCTTGATGCTGGTTTCGAAGAAGAACTGAAATCCCTCGGCGTTGATCCCTCCGCTCCCACCGCTGCCAAGCCAGGTTCCGAAGAAAAAGTCATGATGCTGGCCGCTCGTTACGCCGCCGGTCTGCCACTCTGGCACGAAGACGATTGCTACGACCATGGTCCCGGCAGCGTCGGTAACCTCGTTGTCGAAGATGATCTCGACGACAGTTCCGAAGGTTTTGATCTCGCCTGACGCTCAGATTTGTGCTGTGATCCAAACGCCGCAGATTCTGCGGCGTTTTTTTTGTTGCCCCCGGAGTGATGCATGAAGACAAGCATTTGGCGTTCAATCCCCGCTGCCGCGATTCTGGCGGCCGGATTCACTGGCTGTCAGCAGTCTGATGCTCCCGCAACCAAATCAGCCGGTCAAGCTTCCGCTGCCACTGTCACCGCCGACGACGCAGCCGCCGTCACAGCACTCGAACAGGCTGGCTGCAGCCTCAAAAAAGACCCAGCCGGAAACGTGACCGAACTCTCAGTCTCCGTCGCTGACGGCACCGACTTCACCCCGGTGCTCCAAAACCTCTCCGGACTGCACAGCCTCGCTGTCGCCCGACTCGGAGGTCCCGGCCTCACCGATAACGCCCTCCAGTCACTCACGCAGGCCACCACCCTCAAACGGCTCGACCTGACCGACGCTTCCGCCATCGGCGATGCCACCCTGAAAGTTGCCGCCAGCCTGTCCAACCTCGAAGCCCTCATCCTCCGCCGGGCCGGATTCACCGACGATGGTCTCAAACACATTCAGCAACTTCCCAAACTCCGCGCACTCGATGTTCGCAATTCCAACGTCACCGACGCCGGCATCGCACATCTCGCCGGCATGAAATCACTCGTCGATCTGCAGCTCGAAAAATCCAAAGTCACCGACGCGTGCGCCGAAACACTCGCCGGACTCCCCCTCAAGTCCCTCAACCTGAACTACACCGCCGTCACCGACGCAGCCATGCCGGCCATCGCCCGCATTCAATCGCTCGAACAACTCCAGCTGGAAGCTGCCCGGCTCACCGACGCAGGCCTTGCCGAAATCAGCAAACTCAAGCGACTCAAACGCTTCGGCTGCCGACTCGCAGACATCACCGGTGCCGGTGTCAAACAACTCACCGCCTGCACAGAACTGACCCGCCTTGAACTTCGCGAAACGTCCATCGACGACGACGGACTCGCAGCCATCTGCACCCTCCCCAAACTCGCATGGCTGGACATCAGCGAATGCAAACTCGTCACCGGAGAAGGCATCGCAAAGCTCGCCGCACTCACTAACCTCACTTATCTCGAACTCCGCGAAATCAAAAAAGTCCGCGACGAAAGCTTCGCCCCCCTCGCGGCGCTCACTAACCTCACCGAACTCAATCTCGAAGCCACCCGCGTCTCCTCAGAATCCCTCCCTGCACTGCTTAAACTCACTCAGCTCCAGCGTCTGCACCTCGCCGGAACACAGCTCGACGATGCCGGCATGCAGCAACTGGCTCAGCTCACCAGCCTCAAATACCTCGACCTCTCCAACTGTGAACCCGCCCCGGAAACTGTCGAAAAACTGCGGGTCGCCATTCCAGGGCTCGAATTGAAAGTGAATTAGACACATCAGGAGACGGTCACGTGGATACTTCAGTAAGAACACAAAGCGAACTGCTCTTCAAGCGTGCGGCTCAGATCATCCCCGGCGGTGTCAACAGCCCCGCCCGTGCCTTCGGCGCCGTCGGCGGAACACCGCCCTTCATGAAACGCGGCGACGGCGCTTACCTCTACGATGTCGATGGTAACCGCTTCGTCGACTACATCGGTTCATGGGGACCGCACCTCTTCGGACACCGCCACCCAATGATCCTCCAGGCCATCCAGGGGGCTCTGGAAATCGGCACCAGCTTCGGGGCGCCAACCGAAGCCGAGGCAGAACTGGCTGAACGCGTGGCCGGTATGGTTCCGTCCATGGAACGCGTCCGCATGGTCAACTCCGGAACCGAAGCCACGATGTCGGCCATTCGCGTGGCTCGCGGTTTCACCGGCCGCAACGGCATTGTGAAATTCGCCGGCTGCTACCACGGCCACGTCGACAGCCTCCTCGTGTCCGCCGGCAGTGGCGCACTCACACTCGGCTGCCCCTCAAGTCCTGGTGTACCGGCCGGTGCCACCGCAGATACACTCGTGCTGCCCTACAACGACCCCCAGCAACTCCGCGAAGCCTTCGCCACCAGCGGTGATCTGCTCGCCGCCGTCATCCTCGAACCCGTCGTCGGCAATATGGGCTGCGTCGTACCCACCCCCGAATTCCTCTCAGAACTCAGACGCCTCTGCGATCACCACGGCACTGTCCTCATCTTCGATGAAGTGATGACTGGCTTCCGCCTCTCCGCCGGAGGCGCCCAACAACTCTTCGGTATTCGCCCCGACATGACCACACTCGGCAAGATTCTCGGTGCCGGTCTCCCGGTGGGCGCCT
>JBEIEK010000405.1:0-4949 GCA_040382995.1 Planctomycetaceae bacterium | reverse complement strand
GTAGGCGTTGCTGAATCCGGACATGTAGACCGTGAAAAAGTCAGCCTTGTCGTCCACATTCCGCCAGACCGCCACGCCATAAACTGCCTTCTGCAGTGCATCCGGGTCGCCTGCGGCAACTGGCTCACCAATTTCCTGCAGGCCCTCAACGCTGTTGAAGAGCTTCAGATTCAGACCCCGGCGACCCATCTCGCGGGCGAACACGGCGTTTTGTATCGAAACATTGACCTCGTCCTGCCACGAGCCAGCCGGAGTTCCGTCAGCCTCATCCGCCTGCAGCAGAAACCGTGGCATCTGCAGTGGCCGCGAATCATCGGGGTCAAGCACGTTGGAGGGATCCGTGTTCGGATCGGCAAGCTTCAATTCCAGATTCTGCTTGTCGGCGCCGGCAAGTTCGGTGTAATCACGGCGAATCATCCGATACACCATGTAGCGGACGATCTCCTGCTGAGTTTTGCCGGTGCGGGCATCTGTCCACGAGAGGCGGATCAAACGCAGAGGCTTGAACTGAACTTCACCGATCCAGAGGTTGGGATAGCCAGGCCCCAGAATCGGATCTGCTGCAGCCCGCGTTTTGCGGATCCCCAGCATTTCATCGACGGACATTGCAATCGAGCTGGTTCGAACGAAGCCATCAGTGAGCGGTGCCTGAATCACCTGCGCAGACGCCGTGGAACCTATCGTTGCCAGAAAAAGGGCTGCCGTCAGCACCCAGAACCCCGAAAGCACCCTCGCCATGTTGGATTCCCCAAACACAGATCCGGAAACGATCGCCCCTGCGACAGGAAAGCGCGCAGCACCCCTTTAACATGCCGTCTATCGGCCTGCCTGAACAGGGTTTTCAGGCGGTTCCATTGAAAATCGGCAAAACCAGCGCGGTTTTTGACTCCTGCGCCGACCGATCCGCTACAGATCAATCCGTCCCGCCCGCTCCTGAATCTGCTCCAGGCTGAAAAACGCTCCTTCGCCGGACCCCGGACAGACATCGCACACCTTTTTCCATGCCTCGGGGCTCGCAAGGTGGGAATTCCAGAATGGCCACGTGCGACACTGTGTGGGGCGAGCTTTGTAAACAGTGCACTTCCGCGCCCATGGGTCAAAGAACGTGCAGTCCCCGTTGGCGAATTCCGTGAGCGACATGCGGCCGCGGATGATTCGGGTATGAAACAGCCGGATTTCACCAATCGGCTTGTCCAGATACTCCGCAATCTCCTGCAGTTCTTCGTCCGTTACCCAAACTGTGCCCGGGCCACCAGTGCAGCAGTCGCCGCACTGCGTGCAGGTAAAATTGAGCCCATCCCGGTACCACGGTTGAGCGTCTGCAGATTGAGCGGTCGCCGGACTGTCCTGCGAGCTGTCGGTCATGAAAAGCGTCCAAAAGGGAGGTCAGCGGGAGAACCGTCAGGCCACAGCGGCTTTTTTCCGTGGTCGAGCAAAGACAAGGAATACTGCGATAACCAGCAGTTGCACAAAGATGAACCCGGCAAGGTACAGCAGTCGTCCTTCGGTGAAGCCATAAGAGTGCAGACCGGCTCGAAGTTCGTTCACACCGAACCATGACCATGCTGTGACGATATTGCCCAGCATCGCGAGGATGCTTGTGCCGAAGTCACCAATCATCTTGTCCCAGCGGGCGTGAAGAATCAGAGCGTTCCAGATCACGATCAGCATGGCACCGTTTTCCTTCGGGTCCCAGCCCCAGAATCGGCCCCACGAATCGTCTGCCCAGAGCCCGCCCAGAACGGTGCCCACCATACTGAAGAACAACGCAAAGCAGAGCACTCCGTAAACCATTCGACCCAGCTGCTCGTGTCGGCGTGAGCCGGTTGCGTGCCACTGCAGGACTCCGCGAACCCTCTGGGCGATGGAAACACCGCAGTAGCAGATGCCGAGGAAACCAGCGACAAAGGTTGCCGCGTAACCCAGCGTGATGCAGACCACGTGAGTCGCCAGCCAGAAGGCCGTGTCCAGAACTGCCTGCATCACGCCCAGCGTATCACCCTCGTCGGCAGCCAGGTAGTGAGCGATCATGAGCGCTCCGGAGCCCGCGGCACCGCCAACAAGGCTTCCCAGACCATTCCGGATAAACAGCTCAATCCCGAACGCCGCCAGCACAACTGCCCAGCCGATGAAGATGGCCGAGGAATACAGGTTGGTGACGGGGGGCCGGCCGGAAATCTCAATCCGCAGCCAGAGTGCGGCCGTGTGAATCACAAAGCCCAGTCCCAGCAGGCAGATGGCGCTGCGTCGAGTTGCGGTGCTGAAGAACAGCCAGCTCATAAACACCAGCACTATGATCGTGAAGTAGATGTAGATGGTCTTGTTGAATGGGTCAAAGTAATTGAACCACGCCTCCAGACGCACGTTGCTGATGTCCACGTGCGGCAACGCAGCCTTGCCCAGCCATGAATGATAGGCGGTGACTGAGGCGTTGAACTTGTCAGGATTGACATCGCGCCAGCTGTCGAAGATGTCTGTGACATGTCCCACAGCCGTGTTAAAGGATTCGTGCGAGGAACCTCCGGGAAGGACTTCCCCGGCCCGCTTGTACAGGTCAGTCCAGACCACTGTTAAAATCTCGCGATTCGCAGCCGCCGCAAGCTGCTCTTCATCGCTGGCGAATTGTGTGAGCCGGCCGCGGATGGCGGTCAGTCGCGGGTCATCACTCGACTGCTGCTGCAGCACATCGATCACCTGAAACAGGTCCTGAGCGATGCGGGTTCGCGCAATCAGAGCGGCAGTGTCCTTCGTCACCGAATCCGCAACCTGAAGTGCTGTCTGGCCTGGTTCGGCCTGAGAAATGACCGCGAGCACTCGGAGCAGATACGGGTCGCGAACACGGGTCAGGGCTTCCGCCGCACGGGCCGGAACGTCCTGCGGCGCGGCTTTCTCTTCGGCACCGCCAGCGCCGGTTTCCAGTACCGACCACGTGCCGAGAATCGTATCCCGAACCAGCATCTGCGGGAGGTCGTTTTCGGCCCAGGCCACCAGTTGTTCGGGGGTGCTGATGCTGTGTTCGCTGAGTCCCTTGTTGACGTCGCGCAGAGCACTGGCGAGCACGTAGGTCTCCCAGGATTTCTGAGCGTCTTTTGTGCCAGTGGGAACCGCCATCGCCGCACGGGTTTCCTGAAGTTGCTGGCTGAGCCGCCAGGCGCTGATCAGGGCTTCAAACAGGTTCTCGGCGGGCTGCGTCTGGAACATCTGTTCAAGCCCACCAAAGCGGCTGACGGTTTCGAATAGCGCCAGCGATCGCTGTTCGAGCGGTTCGAGGTCGAATTCCTTCTTCTGACGCTGCTTCTCCTGACCGGCCTCGATGTACTTGCGGAGCTCAGTGAAGTTCTTGCGGACTTCTTCAAGCGAATAAACAAAGCCGGGGCGTTTTTCCAGTTGCAGGGCCGCCAGCAGTCGATCGTCCTCGATGCGGATCACGCGGTGGCGGGATGCAAGTTCAGGGCGAGTGATCAGGTCGAGCAGCCAGTGTACGGCCGGAGCACGGCGAACCAGCAAATCACGCACATTTGGCTCAACGTCTTCAGGCTTCGCATCCACGGCTTCAGCGATTGCGGAAATCCACTCAGGGTAGCCACCCTCGAATGTCTCCAGCTTTGCCGTATCGGCCGTTGGCCATGCTTTTTTGATGCGATCCAGCAGCCCTGCACGCACATCCGCCTGACTGATCTGCCAGGGCTCCAGTTCCGCCTGAAAGGTGGATCTGGCGGACGACATCAGAAGCATCGTGCGAGCAAGTGAATCGAGCGGCTGAGCACGTCCGTTCCAGGCGATTGGAGTCTTTGCCGCCTCGTACAGGTTCATGGTTGCGACCGAACCGTCCTCAAGCGGTTCCTGGGCACGAGGCGGCACCATGCCGCGAGACACCCACAGGGCAAACACAGCAGTGCAGACTGCCGGGAGCCAGAAGGCCAGCGGTGAGAGTTTCTCTGGTGCAGCCTCCGTCACCGACTCTGGAGGGGTCACAGGGGCAAAACCGGGGCGACGCAGCAGCGCCGAAGGGACACCTGCGGGCAAAGCCGCGGAGGTCGCTGCAGTCACGCCCAGCGACTTTTGGCGCTCGAAACGACCCAGAAATCGCAGCAGTGTCTGGCCGAACTGAGCAAACATCCCGAATGCCACAATCATGCACGCAAGATACGGCAGCATCCAGCCAGTGTTCCTGACAACCGACAGGGTCGACATCTCCTGGCCATTTGGCATGGCCCTGTAGTCAGACTGATAGAATGTTTCTCCCTTGTAACGCAGCGGATTGTTCATCCAGAGCGTGAATTCCTGTGACTGGCCGTCTTCATTGATCTGGATGGTGGAGCGAAAATCGCGAGGAGTTGGTGAACCGACGTAGTTGGTGCGGCTGACGTCCAGAAGTTTGACGGAGTAGGGCCGGTAATTGCGCTTGAAGCGGAGGTAAAAGAAATAGTCAGTGCCGTCAACGTTCGCTTTTTCCGCCAGCGTGGACGTCAGCTCGTTCACATTCTGCGCCATGAGCAATGAATTGAGCACTTTGCCGGACTCTTTGTCCAGCAGGTCAACCAGCACAGCGCTTTGGTCGATTTCGCCATCCATCCCGGTCACCGGGCTTAGCGGCTTGATGGCGGCAAACGAACCCAGACCGGAGGCCAAAGGCGCATCCGAGGATTCTGTGGCTCGCAGTTCACAGTTGCGATGGAAGCTGCGGACGGCAATGTCGAAAGGCAGATCCGGAAGGGAAATCTTCTGGCTGTCGTCCACCGGACCACCAGCTGACTGCTGCTCTGTAAGGTCCTCACCGGGCGCAGCCCGCTCCAGCAATGCCTCTGGTACCACCACCACCTGATCCAGCGCTTCACCTGGCTTGCGATGGATGACCGCCAGTTCCCGTTCGCGAATATCCCGGGCAAATTCAAGCTCTTCGCCTTCAGCCAGAGACAGACTGTTTTCGCGAGCCACCAGACCGACCT
>JBEIEK010000404.1:0-5000 GCA_040382995.1 Planctomycetaceae bacterium | reverse complement strand
GGCAGTGAGAAGTGAGAAGTGAGAAGTGAGAAGTGAGAAGTGGGAAGTGGGAAAGTTTGTTGCCCTCTCCTTTCTCCTTACTCTTCTCACCTCACTATTCCCCGCCCCACACCCCCGTCCCCTCCCCCCTCGAAGGGGAGAGGGGGGGGGGAATTTAGAGGGTAATTCGACCGCCCTGGGCTTTGATGCTGTGTTGGGCGGCTTCGAGGATGCGGACGATGCGGAGTCCGGATTCGCCGTCGCTGAGTGGAGTTTGGTTGGTTTGAATGCAGTTGACGAAGTGTCGGACCATTTCCTGGAGGGGTTCGACTGCTGGCAGGTGTGGGCACCAGACATCGCCGGTGCGGTAGCTGATCAGGACACCGCGTCGGGATTCGAGGGATTCTTCGACGGAGATGCCGCGGTCATAGACGCGGATTTTCTCGGATGGGTCGAGGTCATTAAAGACGATGCTTTTTTTGCTGCCGCCGACGATGAAGTGTCGGATTTTGACGGGGCTGAGCCAATTGACGTGGAAGGAGGCGAGGAGTCCGGCACCGAAATCGAGATTGAGGTAGGCGACATCCTCGATGCCGTTTGATTTGGGTGTGTGGCAGGCCCCGAAGGCGGAGAGGCTGCGGGGGAGACGACCGATGAGGTAGTCCATGATGGAGAGGTCATGGGGGGCGAGGTCCCAGACGACGTTGACATCATGCTGGAAGAGTCCGAGGTTGATGCGGACGCTGTCGACGAAGTTGAGATCTCCGAGTTCACCCTTTTGGAGGAGTTCCTTCATTTTCCGCACGGGGCTGCTGAAGAGGAACGTGTGATCGACCATAAGGATTCGGCCGGCCTGTTTGGCGGCGTCGACCATGGCTTCAGCGTCGGAGACGTTGGCGGCGAGCGGTTTTTCGACGAGGACATGTTTTCCGGCGGCGAGAGCGGCGAGTGCGAGGGGGGCATGGGTGCCGACGGGCGTGGCGATGGCGACGGCGTCGACTTCGGGATCAGCGAAGAGTTCATCGGTGGAATTGCAGCCGCGAACAGTTGGATACCCGGCAAGGACTTTGTGGAGTCGTTCGGAGTCGCGGTCGCAGACCGCGACGAGTCGGGCGGAGGGGCAGTTGTTGAAGTTCCGGATGAGGTTGGGTCCCCAGTAACCGGCGCCGATGACAGCGATGTTTACAGTTTTCATGGGGTCTGCTCCAACTTTTGGCCGCAGGTTGCGGCGGATGCTGCGAGGGCATTGGGGGCGGTGGTTCGGATCAGTTGGTCGATGATAAATCGCGGTCGCCGTCTGGATTCGTCGAAGGTTCGCCAGAGATATTCACCGAGAATTCCAAGTGTGAGCAGGATTGCGCCCTGGCCGATCAGCAGGGCGCACATGATGGCGGCATAGCCGGTACCGCTGGAGACGCGTCCGAGCGTCCACAGGAGTGCGATCCAGGCGGAGTAGAGGAACCCGGCGGAGGCCATGAGAAGACCGACAACGGATGCTGCGCGGATGGGGACGTAGCTGAAGGACACGACCGAGTCGATGAGGAGCTTAATCTTTTTGGAAAGCGTCCATTTGCTTTGTCCCGAATGTCGTGCCTGTTTGACGTACTGGATGAAAGTTTGCCGGAAGCCCATCCAGAGAATCATCGCGAGCACGCTGGTGTGCTTTTCCGGACTCCTGTTGACCGCGTCGATTACCTTTCTGCTGACGAGCAGAAAATCAGCGCCTTTGGGGGGCATGTTGGGGAGGCCAAGCCACCGCATCAGCGAGTAGTACGCGGAGGCACTTGCGATGGTGAACCACGATTCACCAATTCTTTCGGAGCGGCAGGCCCAGACGACGTCAAAGCCGTCCTGAAACTGTTCAACGAGTTGAGGGATCAATTCGGGAGGATCCTGCAGGTCAGCCGCCATGATGACGGCACAATCCCCGGTACAGTGCTGCAGTCCCGCGGCGACTGCGGCGTGAGAGCCAAAATTCCGGGAGAAGCGGAGGCTGATACCGTGTTCAGCCTGTTCCAGCCACTGCTCTGCGCACGTTGCGGAGTCATCCGTTGAGCTGTCATTCACGAGCACGATCTCAAGCGACAGACCGTGCTGTTGCTGCACAGCAGTGACTCGCTGTTGCAGGACGGGAAGGTTGAGTTCTTCATTGTGGAAAAAGATGACGAGCGAGATCTTCATTCAGCACTTCCGGATGCAAACTGCTCTGCAGCTGGCGAAGTTAATGACTTGCTGCGAAGCTGGAATTCTTCCTGCCACGTTCGAATTTCGCACTCAAGATTTCGCTTGACTATCCCCGGTACGCCTGCGACGAGGGAATAGGGGGGAATGACCGTGCCCTGCAGTACGACGGTGCCTGCAGCGATGACCGAGTGATGTCCTATGTTTGCTCCCATGAGCACAACAGCGTTGGTACCGATGAAGACGTGGTCACCGATCTCAGTTTTCGCGTAGTCGATTTCTGACTTTGCAAGTTCGGCTACGCAGCGTCTGGCGGTGGAGTGGCTGAGGATTTGAGCACCGCTGGAGATATCACAATGGCGACCAATTTTCAGGCCACCCAGTCCGTCGATGAGGGTGAAGGCACCGATCCAGGTCCCATCTCCGATCTCAGGCTTCCCCGTAATCCAGCAGTGTGGGTTAAACCGGTTCTCCGGAATTCCATGGTTAAAGTTCAACACGCGTCCTCCTTCAGCGCGGAAATGTGACACAGTGCTGCGACGACCGCTCCCAGATCCGCCGCGGACAGGTCTGGATAAAGCGGCAGCAGGATTGAGTCGTCACTTGCCCGCTCGGACTGTTTCAGAGACGCGGCGTTTGGAGCATGCAAAAACGGTTTCTCTCGATGCGCCAGCATGATGCCGCGTCGGGTGGCGATGCCCTGTTCGAGGAGGTGCTGCATCAGTTCGTTGCGGCTGCAGGGGGCGTTTTCGGTCAGTGTGACGGCGTAGCTTTGATAGTTGCTGTGGGCCCAGTCCGGTTCATAGGGCGTTTTCAGCCATGGGTGATCGGCGAGTGCGGCGTTGTAGGCGTGGGCGAGTTCGCGGCGGCGCTGGACGATCCAGTCGAGGCGTTTGACCTGTTCGATGCCGATGGCGGCCTGCACGTCGGTGAGGCGGTAGTTATAGCCGACTTCATCGTAGGTTTCGATGATGACTTTGGCGGCGCCGTGACGAGCGGTGTCGGAGATGCTCATGGCGTGCTGCCGGAGCGTTTTGAGTCGTGCGGCGTAGGCGCTGTTGTTGGTGGTGATGACGCCACCGTCGCCGGTGGTGATGATTTTTCGCGGGTGCAGGCTGAAGCAGGCGAGTTCGGTATGGCCGCCGATGGGGCGTCCCTTGTAGCGGCTGCCGATGGCACACGCGCAGTCTTCGTAAATCTTCACGCCGTATTTATCGCCGAGTGCCAGAAAGCGATCGATATCGGCGGGCATGCCGATCTGATGCACGGGCATGATGGCTTTGGTGCGTGGGGTGATGGCAGCTTCGGCGGCGTCGGGGTCGAGGTTGAAGGTGCGGGGGTCGACATCGGCGAACACCGGAGTGGCTCCGGCATGGACGATGGAGTTGGCGGTGGCGATGTAGGACATGGAGGGGCAGATGACTTCGTCGCCTGGTCCGATGCCGAGGACGACAAGCGCCAGGTGCAGAGCGGTGGTGCAGTTGGAGAGGGCCACTGCGTGTTTTGTGCCGCAATACTGGGCGAAGGCGGATTCGAATTCGGCGACTTTGGGACCCTGTGTGAGCCAGCCGCTGCGGACGACAGCAGCAGCGGCGAGGGCTTCTTCTTCGCCGACGCAGGGGACAGTGATGGGAATGCGGGGGGCTGATCCGGACATTGTTCAGGCCTTTTCAGCAGTCCAGTTTCTGACGGCGATTTTCTGCAGCAGGCTGTCGGCGGGGCCGAGCTGGCGGTAGTAGTTGACGGTGTGCTGCAGCCCCGACGCGAAGGGCATCAGGGAATCGAGCTGATAGAGTGATTTCAGGAGTGAGTTATCAACCCAGAGACGGGGGACGTCGGCTGGGCGATCTTCGAGGTATTGAACGGGGATGTTGCCGGATGTGATGATTTCGGACAGTCGTTCGGCGAGGGCGCGCATGGTGATTTCTTCGCCGGTACCGACATTGATTGTGCGTCCGACGGCATCGTCGCGGCTGATGAAGTCGTGGAGCACGCGGGCGGTGTCCTGGACATAGAAGAAATCTCGGGTGACGGTGCCGTTGCCGAAGACGATGGGTGGCAGGCCATTGAGGAGCCGGATGATGGACCGCGGGATCATTTCACCGGCGTCGCCCTCGAAGTGGGCACGGGGACCGTAGTTGTTGAAGATGCGGAAGACGGTGGCGGCCAGTCCGCAGGCTTCGAGGAAGGCAAGGGTGTAGTGTTCTCCGGCGAGCTTGGAGGCACCGTAGACGGTGGTTGGGGCGGTGAGACTGGTTTCGCGGATGGGGAAGGAGTCGGTTTTGCCGTAGACTTCAGAGGTGGAGATGTAGAAGAAGCGGCGGACGCCGCAGGCCTTTGCCGCTTCGAGGATTCGCAGAGTGCCTTCTGCGTTGACGCGGTGGTTTTCGAAGGGGTCGTGCAGGGAGTGTCTGACACCGAGGCAGGCCAGGTGGTAGATGGTGTGGGTGTCGGTACACGCCTTCAGGCAGTCTTCGGGGTTGAGGATGTCTCCCTGAATGAAACGGAAGGCGTGATTCTGCAGGGCGCTGGAGAGGTTCTGCAGGCTTCCATTACGAAGGTTATCGAGGCCGGTGACGCAGTGCTGTTTTGCGAGCAGGTGGTCGACGAGGTGAGAGCCGATAAATCCGGCGGCGCCGGTGACTAGAACGTTCATTGCAGTGGGGGGCTCCGGGGGCAATCAGCGGAGAGCGTTACGGACGGCGGTCACGACCTGTTCCCGCTGTTGGGGAGTGAGTTCCGGGAACATGGGGAGTGAAACGCAGCTGGACATCACGGATTCTGTGACAGGGAACTGGCCGCGGGCGTAGCCGAGGTGGCTGAAGGCTGGCTGGTAGGGG
>JBEIEK010000403.1:0-5024 GCA_040382995.1 Planctomycetaceae bacterium | reverse complement strand
TGGTCGCCATGCTCGCACTGATGGGCACCCACAGCGCCATTTTCAGCCCATCCAAATATGGAATCCTGCCCGAGTTATTTCGGGAAGACCAGTTACGGCCGGTGAACGGCGCCGTGCAGATGACGACGTTTCTGGCCATTATCTTCGGCATGGTGGCCGCCGGCATCGCCCTCGACGAAATCGGGGGGAAGCTCTGGGTCGGCAGCCTGCTGGCCCTGATTCCCGCGGTCCTGGGAACGCTCACTGCAGTGCTGATCCCCGCCGTTCCCCCGGCCGAACCCCAGCTTGAATTCCGCTCGGAAAATCTTTTCGTACCACGTTCGGTCGCTGAAGTGCTCTGGTCAAATCGGGATTTGCGCGCCGCAATCGCCGTTTCTGCCCTGTTCTGGTTTCTTGGCGGAGTGACTCAGATGTCAGTCACGACGCTGGGCGAGCAGACGCTGATGCTCAGCAGCACCCGCTCCAGTCTCCTCGCGGCTGGCATGGGAATTGGAATCGCGGGGGGCTGCGTGGTGGCCGGCTTTCTGGGGCGGCCCGGCAGTGGCGGAGGCTGGACGGTCGCCGGAGCCTGGCTGCTGGTGATTTCCATGTCGCTCGCCGCAACGCTCGGTTCCGGTCTGCTCGGGCGACCGGCAAGTTCAGGCGTAGAGGGCAGCACAGAGAGCATTCTGCAGCGGCTGCTCTCCGCTGACCTGCTCGAATGGGGCCTGCGAGGCAGCATGGTGCTGCTGGGCTTTGCGGCCGGAATTTTTGTGGTGCCAGTGCAGGTCTACCTGCAGCAGGCTCCCCCCGCGGAACTCAAAGGCCGCCTGCTGGGTGTGCAGAACCTGGCCACGTGGATCGGCATTCTGTTCTCTGCCGCGTATTCGTGGGGAGTTGGCTGTGTCCTGCGGCTGGTGGGCGGAGAAAACGGCGACCTCCGTCTGCAGTGGGCCATGTTTCTGACGCTGGCCGTGATGCTGGTGCCAGTGGCGTTGTTCTACCGGCTGCCGGAACGTGCGCACCGGGAATCCCCCTGAACGCCGCTCGAAATCCAGCCCCACCTGCGATATGATCAAGGTGTCACAATCTCACCGTAAGCTGGAGGCATCTCATGCCGGACGCTGGCATACTGGCAACACTCCTGCTGCTTGCTGGCCTGTTTCTGCTCGGGCTGGAATTCTTCATCCCCAGCCTCGGCATGATTCTCGTGCTGGCAATCATTTCGCTGGTTGTCTCCTTCTGGTCCGCAGTGCAGGCCTGGTGGGGAACTGATCCAACATTCTTCTGGACCTACGTCCTCGCATTGATCTTCGGCATCCCCTCAAGCATCGCGGTCGCCTTTCTGGTGCTGCAAAAGACATCTGCCGGCAATCGACTGGTCCTGCAGCCCCCGGACCCGGAACCTCTGGTCCGCCCGGAAGAGCTGTCGCTGATCGGTAAGGTCGGTCGCGCAGCCAATCTGATGACCCCCGGCGGGCTTGTGGTCGTGGACGGCCAGCGCCTGCACGCAGAGTCCCAGGGAATGCTTGTGGAACCCGGGACCCCAGTAGTAATCATCGGCACAGTCTCCAATCGCGTGGTCGTTCGGCCACTGCGTCCGGATGAATTGGCGGCCACCACGGAATCCCCCGCTGCCCCACCCGCAGCCAACCCCGCAGAAGTCACCCGCTCTTCCGCCTCCGAAACCGCTCAGCCGCTTGACTTCGACCTGCCCCCCGGATAAACCCACGCAAAGTCTCTGCGTTTCGCGCTCACTCAGGAGCATCCTATGCAACTCCCACTGGTTCTCGCGCTCACCCCCACTCAGTGGTACCTCATGATCTTCTTCATGGTGGTACTGCTGGTGGTTGCTGTCGTTTGCATCCAGTTCGCCAGCCTCTGGCTGCAAAGTCTGGCCACACGCGCCGGCATCGGTCTCTGGACCATGGTGCTGATGCGGCTAAAACGCGTGAACCCGGCCGTGATCGTCCGCAGCCGCATGATGGCTGTCCAGGCCGGACTCCTTGAAAAGTTCCAGCTGCCCACGCGAGCCATGGAATCCCATGTGCTGGCAGGTGGCGATGTCCAGAAAGTCATCAAAGCCCTGATCGCCGCCGACAAAGCGTCAATCGAACTCGACTGGAACACCGCTCAGGCCATCGATCTCGCCGGCCGTGATATCCTCGAAGCCGTCGCCACCAGCGTGAATCCCAAGGTCATCGATTGCCCCGACCCGCGACGCAATCAGGGAACATTGTCCGCAGTTGCGGCAGACGGCATCGAACTCCGCGTCCGCGCTCGTGTCACCGTGCGAACCAACATCAAACAGCTGATCGGCGGGGCCACCGAAGAAACCGTGATCGCTCGAGTCGGTCAGGGCATCGTTCAGGCCATCGGTTCCACCTCCTCCTACAAACTCGTTCTCGAAAACCCCGACTCAATCTCCAAAACAGTGCTCGAACAGGGACTCGAAGCCCAAACCGCCTACGAGATCGTCTCCATCGACATTGCGGACATCGATGTCGGTGAAAACATCGACGCACGGCTCACAGCCGACCGCGCCGAAGCCGAAATGCAGGTCGCTCAGGCCAAGGCCGAACAACGCCGCGCCGCCGCTCGCGCCCGCGAACAGGAAATGATCGCCCGCATCCAGCAAAACCGCGCCGCCGTCGTGCTCGCCGAATCCGAAGTGCCCCGAGCCGTCGCCGAAGCATTCTCCAGCGGACAACTCGGACTGCTCGACTTCTACGAACTCAAAAACGTGCAGGCCGACACCCGCATGCGCGAATCCATCGCCGGCGAAGGCTCCACCAGAGCCGGTCACACCACCGAAGGCTGAATTCACTCCCACCAATGCGGTCCCGTCAGCACCGCATTCACCACGTAACCACCACGGAGCAACCATGCGAACCGGGAAATTGATGTTCGGACTGGCTCTCGCCCTCGCCACCTGCGGAACGCTCGCCGCAGACGACTGGCAGCAACTCTTCGACGGCAAAACACTCAACGGCTGGGACGGCGATCCGCGCGTCTGGTCTGTTCAGGATGGTGCCATCACCGGCAAAACCAGCGAGCAGGTCAAACTGGATGCCAACACCTTCATCGTCTGGAAAGGTGGCGAGGTTGATAACTTCGAACTGGAACTCGAATACCGCATGGTCGGTGGCAATTCAGGCATCCAGTACCGCAGCTTCGAACTCCCCGGAAAATGGCGGATCGGCGGATACCAGGCCGACTTTGAAGCCGGCACCACCTACTCCGGTATCCTCTACGGCGAAGCCTTCCGCGGCATCCTCGCTCAACGTGGACAGTCCACCGAACTCATTCGCAACGATGGCAAATTTGAAGTCAAAGTCACCGGTTCCGTCGGCGACTCCGCCACCATTCAGAATGCCATTAAAAAGGAAGACTGGAACAAGTACCGCATTGTCGCCAACGGCTTCAACTTCCAGCACTTCATCAACGGGCTGAAAACCGTGGATGTCACCGACAACGACCTGCAGGAACGCCGCGCCGTCGGACTGCTCGCCTTCCAGGCCCACGTCGGTCCCCCGATGACCGTCCAGTTCCGCAACATTCGCCTTAAAAAGCTGCCCGCTCCCAAAAAGGTCGCCCTCATCGCCGGTCGTCCCAGCCACGGCTACGGGGCCCACGAACACCGCGCCGGCTGCATGCTCCTCGCTGAAGCTCTCAACGCCGCAAACATCGGCATCGAAGCCACGGTCTACACCAACGGATGGCCCGCCGACGAATCTGTACTTGATCATGTCGATTCCATCGTGATCTACGCCGACGGTGGTGGCGGACACCCCTTCAATCAGCACCTCGATCGACTCCAGGCCATCCAGAAACGCGGCGTTGGCATGGTCTGCGTCCACTACGGCGTCGAAGTTCCCAAAGGACCCTCCGGAGACGCCTTCCTGAAGTGGATCGGTGGCTACTTTGAAACCGACTGGTCCGTCAACCCCCACTGGACCGGCAACTTTGCCAAATTCCCCGCTCACCCCATCACCAGTGGTGTTCGCCCCTTCAGCGTCAACGACGAGTGGTACTACCACATGCGTTTTGCCGAAGAAAACTCACGTCTGATCCCGGTGCTCGCTGATCTCCCCCCCAAAGGAACCCTCGTCCGCGATGACGGCACTCTCGCACGCGCCGACGGACCACACAGCAATAACGCCGCCGTTCGCGCCGCTGTGCTGGAAAGGAAAGAAGCACAAACCGTCGCCTGGGCCGTCACCCGTCCTGACGCCGGGCGTGGCTTTGGATTCACCGGCGGACACGTCCACTGGAACTGGGGAAATCAGGACTTCCGCACTCTGATGCTCAATGCCATCGCCTGGACGGCCTACGCCAGCGTCCCCGAAAATGGCGTCCCCTCAAAATCACTCAACGTCAAGGATCTGATGGCCAACCAGGACTTTGACGTTCCGGCAGACTTCAACCCCGCCCGCATCCAGGCAATGCTCGACGAATGGGCCGCCGCCCGCGCAAACTAGCACAAGCTCAGGCAACGCATGCGGGGCCCGTCAATCCCACAGTAACAACTGCTGATCCACGCGGCCTGGCTTTTGTTTTTCTGCCGAACAACAAGGCCCAACACCA
This sequence comes from Planctomycetaceae bacterium, assembly GCA_040382995.1. Taxonomy (GTDB): domain Bacteria; phylum Planctomycetota; class Planctomycetia; order Planctomycetales; family Planctomycetaceae; genus SXXK01. The sequence continues at coordinate 458 of JBEIEK010000403.1, read as the reverse complement.
AACGCCGAGAGTGACCGCTCTCGGCGTTTTTCGTTTCCCGGCCACTTTTCCCAGTATTTTCGCCACTTTCCGGCCCCCACACCCCCCCGCCGGCAACTCTCCGTCCGCAGAAAAAACAACTGCGCCCCCGAAAGAGACCCTCAGGTCTCTCCCGGCACCCCAAAAATAAAAGTCTCGAACTCTCGCACTCTCCGGTAAACAGCCGCGAAAAGTGAACAGCCCGTCTTCTCCGGGGGCGCGAGCGAGACAGTTGCGGAAAGTGCGGGTGAGTTAACAGGATTCCGGAGACGCGCATCCAACGAGGTGTACGCCAACTGTGGGAACTGCCCGCTGTGCCTGAATCAGCACGGAATGTACTTCTCCCAGGCAATCATCTGATACACCCAGCACCCGGTACTGATGTGGACATACAGCATGGGCAGGCGTGTGATGGGTGCGGGATTCGCGTGGGAACGTGG
>JBEIEK010000402.1:0-5027 GCA_040382995.1 Planctomycetaceae bacterium | reverse complement strand
ACGTTACCGGCCGATTGACATCGACCGCTCGCCTTTCAGGATCGAAACGAGCCGTGTTAGGTGCGTGCCACCCTGACGCAGAAAGTGGAGAGGAGACCGCAGGAGCATGAAGAAAGTCGAGAGTCGACTCTCTCCATTCTCCATTCTCCTGCTCTATTTCCTGACGGCAGGTGCCGTCAGGAGATAGGCCTGCGAGGGCTGTCCATCCCGCGGGTAACGGTGTTCCCGCGGCACCTGTTCCGCCGCTAAAAGTTGTAATCCGGATTTGCCACATCAAAGTCGCGGTCGGTGAGCTCCACGTCGGTATTGATCTGTGTGAACGTGTAATCTTCCACAATCGGAGCTGGCATATCTGGTTTCCTGGGAAACGCAAACTGCTGCAGCCGCACCGGATAACCGCTCTTCACGTCAATCCACAGCCGCGTTTTCTGGAAGGCGAACTGTCGCCGGGGTTCCGGATGACTGCTTTCCACGACTCGGCACGACAGGTCACCAATCTTTGCATCCTGCAGGTACTTAACGCTCACTTCACCGTATTTCAGTTCCGATTCCCAGATCGCAATCTGCGCCTCGATCGTCCGCAGGATTCCGGCTTTGGTGATCGGATGCCGGTTTTCTGCTTTCACCCGCGGGTCTTCAGGCGTAAGTGACAAAGTGCCGATCAGCGAGGCCAGTCCGGTTTCGTGGACCTGCAGCCTGTTGTCGTTGCGGCCCTCCACGAAAATCACCTCGCGACCCGCTTTCGGCTCTTCAAAGTACATGTACACGCTGAACGGCTTGTGGCGAATCTTCAGCCGTATCTTCTGTTCAATGAGGTGGTTGTCCACCACTTCCTTCTTGGCGAAGATACAGGAGTAGCCACTGAGAGTGGCCACCTGGCCCGCACATTCCCGAGCGATGCGGATGGCGGGGACCAGTGGATGCTGGTCGCTGCTTTCATCGGCCGCAACCCGGCCCAGGCAGCCGACAGCCAGGCCCACAGAAAGACCCTGCACCAAACGCCGGCGGTTCATTTCCCGCAGGACCGAATTTGACTGCGATGCGGATGTTTGTGCGTCCATGTGAATCCTCCCGGGCTGCCAGTGCCCTTAGAAAGCATCGCCGAACAACGACTGAGCGGATCAGGAAATCGGAGCCTGACTGGCCCGGAATTCAAAAAACTGCCGAATACGTGGTCACCCCGGCAAATTCTACCAATTCTTCGCGGCCCTGCGGAAGACAAAAACTGCAATTGTAGGAATCCAGCACCTTTCCTAAACTTCGACAAGATCTGCCGGAATGCCGCGCAGACGGCTTGTCCCCTGGGGGTCGCGGGAATGGATTCCTCTCGAAGCGGCTTACTCTCCACACTGCTCATGACCCTGCCGCTCATCATCGTGCCGGCGATGGCCCTGTTGCGCCCCCCAAACCCCTCCGCCTCTGTCTCCTCACAGAACCTCGCCGCAGATGATTCACCAGAATCACCCGAATCGGCCCTGTCTGCTGATGAGCTCGGTTTTCCCGATGACTTTTCCGGAAAACCCGCTGCGGAAACTCCCTCTGATACCTCCGATGATGTCGATATCAACGCCATTTTCGGCGATCAGACCGAAAAGCCCTCCGCCACGCCCACAGAACCCCAGTCCGGCTCGGACCCGTTTCAAACCAGTGATTCCGCTGTCACGAAGTCGCCCGCACCGAAAGTTAAACCCCGCAGTCCCACAGCCTCAGCCCCGCGAAGCAGCCCCAGCGAAAACATCCCACCGGACACGGCCAGCTCCGATCCGGATCACTCCTCCGCACAGCGTCTTGTCCAGCAACTCAATGCACTCGGTTCCATCCGCACCTTCTGGTTCGATGCCGGGGATCGCACTCCCGTCGGTTTTGCGGCCTTCTTCCGCGGGCAGACGGAACTCACCGTCTATCGCTTTGAAGCCGTCGGACAGACTCGCGCCGAATGCGCCAAAAATGTGCTGGATCAGGTGACAGCCTGGCGGCGGCAGGCGGCCACTTCCCCCTGACGGCCCGACTGCCATGCTCACCAGCCGGCACCCATTTCTCACTGCCCGATCCGCTCAAATGCCCCCCGGCGCTGCGCGCTGCGATGACCGTTCCGAATGGCAACGCGGATGGCAGCGCAGGTTGCCCGTCCAAACATCCACCGCTGCTCGCCCGCTTCCCGACGGTGGACTCCTGCGGACCGACCGCATGGCTCGGCTCGAAGCCGCACTGCTCATCGCCGAAGGTCCCGCTTCCGCCAAAAAACTCGTGCATGCCGCCAACCTCGCCGATCCCGCTGAAGTCCGCCAGCTGACGGTTATTCTCAACGAACATTACGACCGCAGCCGTTCGGCGTTTCGCATCGAGGAAACAGCGGCGGGTTTTGTTCTGATGACCCGCGCTTCACTTGCCCCATGGCTGGATCGGCTCCATCAGCGCCAGGCCCGACTTCGCCTTTCCCCCCCAATGCTCGAAACGCTCACGATCATCGCCTACCAGCAGCCGGTCACTCGCGCAGATGTCGAAGCCATTCGCGGGGTGCAGTCCGCCGAAATGATCCGCCAGCTGCTCGATCGCCAGCTCATCCGCATCGCCGGCGAAGATGACTCGCTCGGACGCCCGTTTCTTTACGAAACCACCCGCCATTTCCTCGCTGCCTACGGCCTGCGGCAGCTTGATGACCTGCCTGCCTGGGAAAGCCTGCGCCGAGAACGTAAACTGCCCGCGATCGCTGAAACCCCCGTGGATGCCGATGCGGATGCCGAAGACGCCTCCGCCGCCTGAAGCTGTGGGAACCCGCGATCTCGCGTTCGCACTCAATCCCACGGATTTCTTCGGCCCGGAGCTCGCTCCACGTGACAGGCACGCCTCCACAACCGCCCGCCACATTCTGCATTGGCTGCCCCGTCTGGGCCTGCGAACACTGGCGCGGAAGCCTCTACCGCAGCAACGCGCCTCGAGATGCCTGGCTGCAACAGTACTCCAGCGTGTTCAGCACTGTCGAGTGCAACAGTACGTTCTACGCTTTGCCTCCGATCGAAACGATCCGCCGCTGGGCGCGTTCCGTGGCACCCGGCTTCCGCTTCAGTCTCAAAGTGCCGCGGCAGATCACTCACGATCTGCGACTCGTCAATGCCACCGCACCACTCCAGCAGTTCATTCAGGCCACCGAAGCCCTGCTTGAAACGAACACCCTTGGTCCCTCCTTCCTCCAGCTGCCTCCGAACTTCTCCGCCGCCGAATCCAGCGCCCTCGAACAGCTGCTGCGGTCGCTGCCGCGACATCTCCCGTGGGCTCTTGAAGTCCGCCACGCCGACTGGTTCGACTCCGGTCCCCACGAACGCTGGCTCACACAACTGCTGACAGAGCTCTCCATCGACTGGGTGATCTTCGACAGCCGACCGCTCTATTCCCGCCCCCCCGCGGACGACGTCGAAGCCATTTCACAAACCCGAAAACCCCGCACCCCGCTCCGACGCACCGTCACCGCCCGGCATCCCTTTCTTCGCTTCATCGGCCGTAATCAGCTTGATGATGTGCAGCCGTGGATGGATGAATGGACGCCGATCATCGCTGGCTGGATTCACCAGGGACTGCAGCCGTTTGTCTTCACCCATGCTCCCGATGATCGCTTCGCCCCCGAATTTGCCCGCCGCCTCTATCAGGCCATCGCGGCCCACGTCACCGACCTTGCACCGCTTCCCCGTTTCCCCGGTGAACAGGAAGCAGCGAACGCCGCTCGACAGCGATCTCTGTTCTGATGCCGACCACCCGCACCCCAAAGGACTTTCGTCATGTCCAATCCCTTCGCAACGCTCGCGGGACCGGAATCAGCACCAGCAGCACCTCCCAGCGGCGTTCGCTGGCTGGTCCTCACCTGGCTCTGCGCACTGTCCGGTATTCTTTACATCGACCGCATCTGCATCTCGGCTGCCATCACTCCCATGCAGGCCGAACTGGGACTCAGCAATACCCAGATCAGCTATGTGCTCATGGCCTTCACGCTGGCGTATGGCCTTTTTGAAATTCCCACCGGACGCTGGGGTGACCGCATCGGTCCTCGCCGAGTCCTCACGCGCATTTCAATCTGGTGGTCCGCCTTCACCGTGCTTACCGGACTGTGTACCGGACTGTACTCTCTGATCCTCGTGCGCTTTCTGTTCGGGGCGGGTGAAGCCGGAGCGTTTCCGAATGCGGCCCGAGTCGTTTCCCGCTGGTTCCCGACCCACGAACGCGGTCGCGTTCAGGGCATCCTTCTGGCCGCTTCACAGGCCGGCGGAGCACTCTCACCGTTCCTCGCCTCCTGGCTGATTCTGACGGTTGGCTGGAGATCCGCGTTTGCCGCCTTTGGCGTTCTGGGATTCCTCTGGGCGCTTGGCTTCTACGCGTGGTTTCGGGATGAACCGGAAGAACACCCCGGCGTCAGCCCCGAAGAGCTCGGCCATATCCGCAGCAGCACGGCGGCGGCCAGCAGTCAGCATGCCGCGATACCGTGGGGGGCCGTCTTCAGCAGTCTCAGCGTGGTCCTGCTGAGCCTGATCATGATCTGTGCGTCGTTCAACAGTTACATCTATTTCTCGTGGTTCCTGAAGTATCTTCAGGCAGCGCGCGACGTGGGACAGTCACAGGCCGGACTGCTTTCGTCCGTGGTTCTGGCCTGTGCAGCGCTGGGAACGCTGGCGGGTGGCTGGAGCCTTGATCTGACCGGTGCAGCCAAATCACCGCTCGGTCGGCGTCTGCACGGCAGTTTCTGTTTTCTGGCCGCCGCGGCGTTTCTGTTCTTCGCCCTGCAGCAGGACAATGTCATCGCCGCGGTCGCGCTCACCGGGCTCTCCTGTTTCTTTACGCAGGCCACACAGTCACTCTGGTGGTCCTGCGCCATCCAGATCAGCGGTCGCCATGTGGGTGCATTGTTCGGGCTGATGAATTCCGTGGGCGTCTTTGGAGCGCTGTCGTCGCAGTTTCTGGTTGGAGCCCTCGCAGACCATTTCGCCAAACAGGGACTTTCGGGACGTGCGCAGTGGGATCCGATCTTCCTGATCAACTGT
>JBEIEK010000401.1:0-5031 GCA_040382995.1 Planctomycetaceae bacterium | reverse complement strand
GCCCTCTGGTTCATCGGGGGGTGAGCCGCGGCGTTTCAGTTTCAGCTCCATGACGCTGCTGCTGCTGGTGCTCGCGGCCGTCATTTCGGTATTGGCCTGGAGCAGCTCCCCGACGAACCACGGAACCACCGTGCCCTACTCGTTTTTCCGCGAGCAGCTGGCGGAGGGGCTGGTTAAAAGCGTAACGTTCCACGGCGAAGTGCTCACGGGACGCTGGAGCCCAACCCCGACAAATGCTCCGCCTGAACTCACCGGTAAGCTGATGCCACAGTTCAATACTGTGCTGCCTCCGGATGCTGCCGTCGATTCCGGTCTGATGCAGGAACTTCTGAAACAGAAGGTCAGCGTTGTCAGCAACCAGGTTCCGCCGGTAGGCCTGGGTGACTTGTTTATCTGGGTGTTTCTGCCGGTGATCTTCCTGTTTTTTATGTGGTCAATGCTCCGTCGTTCTGCGGACCCGTTTGGTGCCGGCGGCATGATGGGTGGTTTTATTCGCAGCCCTGCTCGACGATTTGAGAAGAGCGAGAAATCGGCCACTTTCGACGACGTCGCGGGGCTCAAATCCGCCAAGCAGGACCTCCAGGAAGTCGTTGAATTCCTCAAAAATCCCCGCCGTTTTACACGTCTGGGAGCCAAGATCCCCAAGGGCGTTCTGCTCGTGGGCCCCCCGGGCACCGGCAAGACGCTGCTGGCCCGAGCCACGGCCGGTGAGGCGGGAGTGCCCTTCTTCTCAATTAACGGCTCTGAATTCATTCAGATGTTCGTGGGCGTTGGTGCTACGCGCGTTCGGGATCTGTTCAAAACGGCCCGCGAATCTGCTCCCTGCATTGTCTTCATTGATGAAATCGATGCTGTTGGCCGCGTGCGCGGTGCCGGAGTTGGGGGCGGCCACGACGAACGCGAACAGACGCTCAACCAGATCCTCAGTGAAATGGACGGGTTCCAGCAGGGCGAAACTGTAATTGTACTTGCGGCCACCAACCGCAGCGATGTGCTCGACCCGGCTCTGCTGCGTCCCGGCCGCTTTGACCGCCATGTCACGGTGGATCTGCCGGCCCGCGAAGGTCGCCTGGGCATCCTCAAGGTACACACCCGTCGCGTCCCCCTGGAAGACAACGTCGACCTCGAAGGGCTCGCCCGCACCACCATGGGCTACAGCGGCGCTGAACTCGAAAAGCTTGTCAACGAAGCGGCCCTCAAGGCCGCCCGGGAAGATAAGCGGAAGGTCGAAATGAGCGACTTTCGCTACGCTCAGGACATCGTCACGATGGGGGCGCCCCGGGACGAAAAAATGGATCGTCGCGAAAAAGAACTCACCGCATGGCACGAAGCCGGTCACGCCATACTCGCCTGGGCGCAGGAAGGCGTGGACCCTGTGCACAAGGTCTCCATCGTGCCGCGTGGCCGCACGCTCGGGGTCACCCAGCTGATGCCCGAAAGCGAGATTCACAATCTTGGCGAACGCCGGCTCAAGGCCCGCATCGTCATGACCATGGGTGGCCGTGCTGCAGAGAAAATGATCTTCAACGAGTATTCGGCAGGTGCGCAGGGCGACATCGAACAGGCCACAAACATCGCCCGCCGCATGGTCGCTCGCTGGGGGATGTCCGATGTCATCGGTCCCGTTGCCTTCCGCCAGTCCGAAGAACACCCGTTCCTCGGCAAGGAAATGCACACCTATCGCGAATTCAGCGAAGAAACCACGCGGCTGATCGATATGGAAGTGCAGAGAATTATTAAGGAAGCTGAGCACCACGCCATCGAACTGCTCACCCGCCACCGCGATCGCATGACAGCGCTCGTGAATGCCCTGCTCGAATCCGAGGACCTCGAACGCGAGTCCATCGAGAAGATTCTCGGCGAACGACCGTTCCCCCAGCCGCAGGAAGCCACTGCACCCGCAGAAGCTCCCTGAAGCTGCTGACGCAGTCCTGCGCGAACCCGCTGCAACTGTCCCCAACTCTCAGACACGGATGTGCATGTGAATTGCTGGATTTACAAGGAACTGCAGCTCCCTGAGCACCCGCGTGGGTTTCATCTGATCACCGATCGCGTACTCGCGGCCATTCCGGAAATCGGCAACTGCCGCACCGGACTGCTGCATATCTTCATCCGCCATACCTCCGCGTCGTTGACGCTGCAGGAAAACGCAGACCCGGACGTCTGCCGGGATCTGGGCATGGCCTTTGATCGTCTGGCGCCAGAGAACTGGCCGTGGGTGCATACGTGCGAGGGGCCGGACGACATGCCAGCCCACGTCAAGGCAGCACTCACCAGCTCGTCCCTGTCGATCCCCGTGCATCAGGGGCGGCTGGCGATGGGCACGTGGCAGGGAATCTGCCTGTGTGAACACCGCAACCGCGGTGGCCGACGCCAGCTGGTGCTCACGCTCCACGGTGATTTTCCACAGGAGCCCTGACGTGGCGAAGCTGTACTTCTACTACAGCTCCATGAACGCGGGCAAATCCACCAGTCTGCTCCAGGCGGCGTGGAACTACCGCGAACGCGGCCTGCATCCACTCCTGCTCACCCCGGAACTCAACACTCGCGACGGTGCGGGCTGCATCGCGTCGCGAATCGGGCTGTCAGCGCCTGCCACCACATTCAGGTCCGACGACTCCCTGCTCAGCCTGGTCCGCCGCCATGTCACTGCCGACATCGTTTCCTGCGTGTTCGTCGACGAATCGCAGTTCCTGACCCGACGCCAGGTCTACGACCTTGGCGAGGTGGCGGATGGTTTGAATGTGCCGGTGCTGTGCTATGGTCTGAGAACGGACTTTCAGGGGAATCTGTTCGAGGGCAGCCAGTATCTGCTGGCATGGGCTGACGTGCTGTCGGAAATCAAAACCATTTGTCATTGTGGCAGAAAAGCGACGATGGTGCTGCGGATTGATGAACGCGGGCGCCCCATTCGTTCCGGCGAACAAATCCGCATTGGCGGGAATGAAAGCTACGTCTCCGTCTGTCGCCGTCATTTCAAGGAGGGACTTGCTGAACGCAGTGGCCCAACACTCCCGTTTCGTGACCTTGAGTAACCGCGCCGATCCCCGGGGCTCCTAAGGTTTCCCAGGCACTGGCTTTCTGCTACCATTCCGGTGTCGTTCAGGGGGGCCCCCAACCCGCCCAGGCAGGCGTCTTTTTCCGCTCTCAGACAGGACCTCGAATGCTCCTCACCTGTAACCGCGCCATGTTCTCCGCAGCCTTCTCGCTGGCGGCCTCGGCCGTGCCCTCGCGGACACCCAGGGACGTGCTCAAGAACGTGCTCCTGTCAGTCTCCTCCACCGGTGTGGAACTCATCGGCACCGACCAGGAAATGGGGATTCGCTGCGTCGTCAATGGTGTCACCACCGCCTCAGCCGGCGAAGTACTGCTCCCCACCGCCCGCCTCTCCAGCATCCTGCGTGAACTTCAGGACGAAACCTTCACTCTCGAAATCGAAGATCGCAGCATTCTCCTTCGTACGAATGCCTCCAGGTTCCGCCTCTCCTCCGAGGACCCCGCTGAATTTCCGCCCGTTCCCACCTTCACCGAATGGGACTTCTTCAGGATTCCTGCGGCCGTGTTTCGCACCATGATCCGCCGCACGTCCTTTGCCACCGATACCGAAAGCACTCGATATGCTCTGGGGGGGCTGCTGCTGGAATTCGGCAGCGGCACAGTGACGCTGGCTGCCACCGACAGCCGACGACTCGCCGTCGCCACCGCCGCCTGCGAACCCCACGGGAATCCCAGCCTGCCCACCCGCACCACGGTTGTGCCCACCAAAGCCATGTCCCTGCTGGAACGCTCCATCGATCCGTCCGCCGAATTTGTCGAAATTGCTGTGCACGACAGCGATGTCGTGATGCGATCCGGAAACTGCACAATCACCAGCCGACTCGTCGAAGGTCGCTTCCCACGCTACCGGGATGTCATTCCCGCCGCCGGACAATACTCAATCCCAATCCCCGTGGGCCCCTTCTTCTCCGCCGTTCGCCAGTCTCAGATTGTGACCGACGAAGAAAGTCGCGGCGTCGACTTCTGCTTTCACGATTCCCACCTCACCCTCAGCAGCCAGGCTGGCAGCGTTGGTGATTCGCAGGTCAGTATGCCCGTCGAATTTCCGCACCCCGAACTGCGGATTACGTTCGACCCGAAATTCGTCTCTGAATTTCTCCGTGTGCTGTCCGCGGAATCCACCGTTGAACTGCAACTCACCGACTCCGACACCGCCGCTGTCTTTCGTGTCGAAGATTCCTACACCTATGTTGTGATGCCACTTTCACAAAATCGCTGACCCATCCTCAACCCCGCAGAGCATTCGCCTTGCAAGGTTTATCCGACGAATTGCCCCGGCTTCCGGGTTCCATCGGGAACGCCATTCAGCGACTGATCCGCACCCGCGGACTGCTTGAACGTTCCGCCACCGATGTGCTCAACGATGCCTGGAAGCAGGCCGTCGGCCCCGAACTCGCCCGCCACAGCCGCGCCGTCAAGATCCGTGACGGCATTCTGGAGGTCGCCGTCACCAACAGTGCCGCACTCCAGGAAATTCACAGCTACCATCAGGAATCCATTCTCAAACTCCTCCAGACAAAACTCCCGGATTCCGGCATTCGCGCCCTGCGATGCCGCCGGGCCCGCGCCTGATTCCAGGAAAGCCCAACAGTGTCCGAAGCTTTGCCCACGCCCACCCCGGGTTCCGCTGACGCCTCAAATCCAACCCCCGAAGCCCCCGTGGCCGCCCCCGCGGCTGAGACCGCGGCTGAGACCGCGGCAGAGACCGCGGCTGAAACCGCGGCCGAATCTGTCAGCAACTACGGCGCCGACGAGATCCAGCATCTCAAAGGGGTTGAAGGCATCCGCACCCGCCCCGCGATGTACATCGGCGACACCGGTGCCCCAGGCCTGCATCACCTTGTTTACGAAGTCGTCGACAACAGCATCGACGAAGCCGTGAATGGCTTCGCCAGCGAAATCGAGGTCGTCATCAACCTCGACGAAAGCATCTCCATCGTCGACAACGGCCGCGGAATTCCTGTTGACGTCGTG
>JBEIEK010000400.1:0-5060 GCA_040382995.1 Planctomycetaceae bacterium | reverse complement strand
AGCTTCGGCGTAACGCTGCTGTGACAATAAACCACGCGCCTGCGCTTGCTGCGCTGTGACCCTCGCCAGGACCTTCTCCACAAGGCTGGCGAGGTCTTCCTCCGCGGGCTTCACGGACGCGGCCGGAGACGCCGCTCTGCGATTCACCTGGGATCCTGATGGTTGTGGCGGGGTTGTCCCTGACACACGGCGCTTCTGCAATTCGTTCAGCTGGTCCAGCACCACATCCACAGACGGCAGCGGAGGTGTCGGAGGTGTCGTCGTGGGCTGTTGCTGACTCTCTGCAGCGACGGCGGCGCAAAGTTCCTGCACAAATTCGATGCACGTTTCATAACGCCGGTGCGGTTCCTTCTGCAGCACTCGGTCGAAGACGGGCTGGAGCCTTTGCAGGTCCCGGGGCAGCTGCGGCAGGGGCGCAGTGGTGATGGCAAACCCCAGAGCCATGCCGCTGCCCAGGAAGGGGCACGCTCCGGTCAGCAGTTCCCACGCCACGATCCCCAGCGCCCACTGGTCACTGACCGCCGTGACGTCGCGTCCCTGCCACTGTTCGGGCGACATGTAGGCCTCGGTGCCTTCGAACGGTACATGTCCGCGGCTGTATCGCGCGTGCGTGTTGCGAATTTCGGCGGCAAGGCCGAAGTCAATCACATGCACCCTCCGGGTCTCCGGGTGGAACATGATGTTTTCCGGTTTGATGTCGCGATGCACCACAGGCGTGTCCGCCGTGTGTGCGTAGTCGAGCGCCTCTGCGGCCGCCTGCAGAATGTGCAGCATCAGTTCCGGCAACAGCACTCCCTGACGCGTCCGCAGCCATTCACGCAGTGTGATGCCCGGCAGATACTGCATGACCTGAAAGCAGCCGACGCCGTCCTGCTCGCCCATATCGAACAGCTTGCAGATATGCCTGTGCGACAACAGCCAGACCCGGCTGTATTCCTTCCGAATGTCGTCGTTGGCCTCTTTACTTTGACGCATGTCCTCCGGAAGCAGCTTGATCACCACGTCCGCCGGGCGTCCATCAACCAGTCGCTGGTGGTCTGCGGCTTTCCATGCTTCACCCATGCCACCGGCTCCCAGCCGTTCCAGCACTTTGTAGCGCTGCTGGAGCATGGTGCCAACGGTCACAGCGGTTTGCGCGGGCCGCAGCTGCCGTACCGTTTTCATGTCTTCATCGTCGGCCATCGCCAGACCTCAGTGAAAAGATGCATTCGGGAAGTGGTTCGTTTCGGATTCTACTCCCCTGGAAACCAGATTCCAGCGACCAGGTGCGGTGTGAAAGCAAGCGCGGCGACGGCCCCGTTTGTCGCCTTTCGCTCTGCGAAAGGACCGGCGAGGGACGTGCTTTCGCGAAGCGAAAGACGCCCTCCACCGCCCCGTGGTCGCCACTTTGTCGCCTTTCGCTCTGCGAAAGGACATTCAATGCCGTCCTTTCGCGGAGCGAAGGCGACTTTCACCCCCGCCTCAGTTCCCGGCAAGGAAGCTCACCGCCCGGCTGTGGCTCACCGGTTTCACCGCTGCGGTGTCCTGCATCATCTCATCCACGCTGCGAACCGGGGAGGCACTGATTACGGTGGCATTTTCCGCAAACAGGGCATCCACCGACTCCATCAGCTCCGCAGCGGCCGATTCCGAATGCGTGGCTTTGTAGACACTGCATTTGGTGTCCAGGAGACCCAGATCCGTTTCTGTCTGCACGATGCGGCTGGTGAGATCTTCGACGTGCTCCTGAATCTCGGCGATCGTGCGATTGTATTTCGCCAGAGCGTCGCCGTAGCCATCGATTTGTGCGAGCAGGCTGGAGGTCTGGGCTTCCACGTCGGGCTTTGTATAGGCTCGTCCGTGAATCATCACCGGGAAGCAGTCGTTCTGCCACGCGCTGCGGAAGTCGGTGGCTGCTTTGGTAGCGTAGTCCAGTTTTTCCTGCACTTCAGACCGCTTGTTTTCCACATCGGTGCTGCTGTGACGCAGATTGTGCCGCGTGTCCTTCATCGACTGCAGGTCCTTTTCCGCCTGTTGCTTCACCCGTGCGAAAAAGGCGTCGGGATCGCTGCTGCACTGCACCGCGGCGGTTTCGGGAGTGATTGGCTGTTCGAGGCGGATGCCGTAGGTGCCGATCAGGGCCAGTACGGACGCGACGGACGAGGCGAGCGTGATTTTCCACATGCTTGAATTCTCCTGCAGATCGGTTTCAGAGTGTTCCTGCACAGGCCACGTGGCTGTGCGGTCACTGTGTTTGTGGCGGCAGGCGTGCAGGAGTTGCGCGCGATTTGGGATAAATTCAAAAGATTGCCCAGCCGCATGGCGGCAGCCTGCGGGCAAAGAGCGCTGCAGGCGCGCGGAAGATCATCATGACAGGTGCCTGGCACCGGACGGCCCTGCCTCATGCATTGATCTTCCTGGAATGCGACACGCGTCCGCGTTTTGGCACCGTGTGCGTTTCCGATCTCGACACGCTTCCTGTCCTTGCGCATTTGCCGCACTGCTGCGTTTCCACGCCACCTGCACTTGCGGCCCTGCTGCGTTTCCGGCCTGAAGGGCCAGCTCCATCAGCCTGGCATGAAATGCCAGGTCAGGCGTCCCCAATGCCCCGTCGCCCTGCAAGGGCAGCTCTCAGCAGGACCCTGCCGTGTGATGGGTGGTACGCCTGGGGAGCTGCGTGGTGGGGCGATGGTGGATTTGTTGGTGCCAGGCTCGCCCGTGGGTTGCCGCGGCCCCGGTTCCGGCATTGATGCAAACGCCAACCTGGACACGACAATCACGTGCAACCGGACAGCGCGTTGCCGGGGCGAGGCTAAGAGCTGGCCCTACAGGCCGAAGGGACGCACGGGCTGGGCTCCCGGGATTGCATCCCGGGCTGGTTGAGCTGGCCTGACAGGCCGAAATCGCACGGGCCCAGTGCGGCTCAGTGGCGTGCGGTCGATGTCAATCGGCCGGTAACGTTTTGGGGCGTTCCTGATGCGGTTTGGGCCACGCGGGCACGCACCGTGACCGGGGGATTGACATCCCCCGCACGCCTTGTCACGGTGGGGCGGATCCTAAGTACGAAATCAGGTGTCCTTCACTGTCGCCCCCGGAGCACTGTGCAGACAGGCCACGTTGAAGCGACCCGGTGACGTTGCCAGCACGCAACATGCGCACAGCGCAAAAAAATCGCGCGGGGCTTCGCCCCGCTGTGTTTTGGAATCGCAAAATCGCCGAGAGGGGCAGAGGACAGAATTTCAGAGGTCAGAGCACCAGAGTCGCCAGAGACCGAGTCGCATGAGGATGACTGGGAAAGCTAACCACATTCCAATACCACTCGACAACCAATCGTGTCGCCACGGCGGCCAGGGGGGGGGTAGTTACGGCGCGAGGAACGCAGATTGACTGGGGCGCCGTACCACGAGCCGCCCCGCAAAACGCGGAAAGACCCGGAAGTGGGACCTGCTGGGTCACTCGCGGGTGCCTTCTTGTAGTACTCTTTTTCATACCAGTCCGCACACCACTCCCGAACGTTCCCATGAACGTCGTACAGGCCAAACGGATTCGGACGCTTCTGACCCACGCGGTGCGCGTACTGCTCACCCGCGGAGTTCGCATTCCCACTAAACCATGCATACTCCCCCAACTGCTGCTCATCATCACCAAAACTATACTTTGTCGTCGTTCCCGCACGGCACGCGTACTCCCATTCCGCTTCAGTCGGCAACCGGTAACGCCGGCCCTCTTTCTGACTCAGACGCTCGCAAAATTTCACCGCGTCGTCCCATGACACATACGAGGCTGCCACGTCCGAGCCCTCGATCGTGCCCGACTGTCCCTTCCACGGCGTCGTGCCCAGCACCTGCCGCCACTGCTCCTGCGTGACCTGATGCACACCCAGCCAGAACGGCTTTGTGATTGTCACCTGATGCTGGGGGCGTTCGTCATCAGATCCCTGCCCTGCCGGCGATCCCATCAGAAACGTCCCGGCCGGAATCGCCCGGAACTTCATCCCCACGCTGTTGCTCCACTCCTCCGGCTGTCTCAGCGACTTCGCCAGCGCCACCTGAGCCGCCCGGGCTGCTCGGGCGTCGAATGGGGCGGTCAGGATTGCGGGCGTCGTGACCACCGGTTTGGCCGGGAGCGTTTTCAGCAACCGTTCCAGATCCGTCCGCCACGGCTGCAGTTCCTGCAGTGCCGTGATTTTTTCCCGAACACCGTCAAATCGTGCACCCAGCACCGCTGCTTTGATCTCCTGATCAAGGCTTTGGACCCGATCCCGCAGAGCGACGCACTCCTGATACAAGGACGCATCCAGCAAATGCCGCTGTGCTTCCGGAACCTCTTCAAAGGCGGCCACAGCTTCGGCGTAACGCTGCTGTGACAATAAACCACGCGCCTGCGCTTGCTGCGCTGTGACCCTCGCCAGGACCTTCTCCACAAGGCTGGCGAGGTCTTCTTCCGCGGGCTTTACGGACGCGGCCGGAGACGCCGCTCCGCGATTCACCTGAGATCCTGATGGTTGTGGCGGGGTTGTCCCTGACACACGGCGTTTCTGCAATTCGTTCAGCTGTTCAAGCACCACATCCACGGTCGCCAATCGCTGATCGCGTTTCTTTTTCAGCAGTCCGCTGATCAGGGCCTGCAGTTCCGCCGGAATGGCGTCCAGATCAAAGTCCCGATCATACGCCCGCTGACCGGATGCAAGGTGATACAAGGTCGCTCCCAGACTGAACAGGTCCGTCCGCACATCCAGGGATTCACCGGCCATCTGTTCCGGCGACGCGTAGGCGATGGAATACCTTGGCTGGCCGCTGCTGTGGATCACTGCTTCGTGGCTGCCGGAAGAGCTGCGGGCGAGGCCGAAATCGGCCAGCAGCACGCGGCCGGTTTTGTCCAGCAGCATATTGGCCGGTTTCAGGTCCCGATGAATGATGCCCTGCTGATGGGCAAACTGCAGGCCAAGGCAAATCTGACGTGCATACTGCAGCAGCTTCCCCAGCGGCACAGCTCCGTGCTGATCGACCTGCTGCAGCAGCGAACCACCTTCGATGAGCGCCATCACGACGTATAAACCCTGAGCATCCCGCCCCCAGTCT
>JBEIEK010000399.1:0-5085 GCA_040382995.1 Planctomycetaceae bacterium | reverse complement strand
CGATGCGAGTTATGTGCGTGGCAGGGGCGTTTTACCCCTCACCCCCTGCCACTCTCACCTGGAAGGGGAGAGGGGAGACTGATACGTGACAGTGTTGTGCACACCTCACGCCGCGTCCCTCTGCACTTCCTTTGGACAATGGCCCCGAATGCGGCTTTCTGCGGAAATTCAATGCCCGCCCTGTTGCCGTGCGGTGCGAGATCGGTTTGATTAGCATCCGCTCACGGATTTTCCCAAACCACTTCAGGCGCCCCCAATCATGTTGCATCCTCTGCTTGCCAGCACGGTCGCAGTTCTCGTGTTGCTGCCAACAGTTGTCTCTGCCGTTGCGGACGAACCGAAATCCAGAGTTCTTGAAATCACTGCCGACACGACGCTGGATCCCAGCCAGACGTATGGGGCGATCATTGTGCGGCGTTCCGGAGTCACCATTGACGGCAACGGTGCGTGGCTGATCGGGGCTCCGGTCGATGCCGGTACACCCGCGAAGGAATTTCGTGGTACGGGTGTTCTTGCGGACGGCGTCTCCAACGTGACTCTGCGTAACATCAATGCGCGCGGCTGGGAAACCGGATTGGTGATTCGCAATGGCTCTGGCTGGCTCATTGAAAACTGCAACTTTTCAGACAACTTTCACGACCCCGACTTTGGCTGGGGTGAAAACGGCCGCCGTGGCGGCATTCTGCTGGATCATGTCAGCCGCTCCACACTGCTGCGAAACCACGCGAATCGTGTGTGGGATGGCTGTGTTCTGCTGGACTCCAGCGACAACCTGCTGGTCGACAACGACTTTTCCAGCTGCTCCAACACCTGTCTTAAACTCTGGACGGCGTCGCGCAATTCCATTCGCAGCAACAACCTCAGCCACGGCATTCGCATCGCTCCCGGAGAAGTGCACGCCCGTGACTCGACCAGTGTCCTGATCGAAAGCGGCTCCTGTGAAAACGTGTTTCTGCACAATGACTGTACCCATGGCGGTGATGGGATCTTTGTTCGCGTGCTCAACGGATGGTGCAGTACCGACAATCACTTCGAGGGTAATGACTGTTCTTATGCCAACAACAACGGCATTGAATGCTGGGCACCGCGCAACACATTTGTCGCCAACACCGCCAATCACTGCAGTTACGGATTCTGGCTCGGTGGTTCCGACCAGACTCGACTCATCAATAACGAAGCGTCATTTAACGGACTTGCCGACGGTCACCACAATTCGCCCCATCTGCCCGATGCCGGTCATGCGGGAATCGTATTCATGTTCGGGCCCTCCAGTCACACAGTGGCCCGTGGCAATCGCTGTCTTGGAAACAACGGGGCCGGGATCGCGCTGATCGGCGATATTCCTTCCAAAGGCAAAAAATGGAAGGCATGGCACTGGATTCTGGAAGACAACCAGCTTCACGAAAATCGCTGGGGAATCTCTGGCCAGTACGCCGACTGGATCACTCTCGCAGGCAACCAGTTTCTGCACAACACCGCCGCAGATCTGTTCTGGGATGGTGATGTGCACAACGTTCGCGAAGTGCCCGCTGGTCAGATCCTCGAGACCCGACCGGAGTTTCGCGCGGTTATTCAGGGGCCCAATGTTGTCAGGGTCGGAGAAACGGCAGAATGGCAGGCTGGGCTTGTGCAGAGCACGGTCGAACAGCCGGAGTTTCTCTGGAAGACCGACAAGACTCCGTTCCAGACCGGACGGACAATTCAGCTACGTTTCGACCGCCCCGGATTTCATCGCGTTGGGCTCAATGCCACACTCAATGGACGCACCGAACCTGCATGGAAACATGTCTACGCTGTCACGCCCGTGACCGAGCTCGGCACAGAACACAACGCCACTGGCTGGTCGATCACTGACTTTCAAGACCGCACCCGCAGCGATCAGCAGACATCCCGTGCGGCCTTCGCGGTTGACAGTGACCATGCGCTGATCGGGACGCAGGCTTTGCGAGTTCACATCGCCCCCTACGCCGGCTTCCGCACAGCACTCACGTGGCCCGCTGACCAGACGTTAAGGATTCCCGCCACAGACCAGCAGCAGCTCACCGTTTGGCTGAAAGCGATCAATTCCGACGTCACCGGCTGGCAGGGTGGCCCGTTCATTACGCTGCACGGCCCCGCAGGACAGATCTGCCATCTTGAACCGGTGGCTGGCCGAGACCTGATGCGGGAGCTGCAGCACAATGAAGAACGCGAGGGCTGGAGACTTCTGGAAATACCGCTTGCCGGGAGTGACGCCTGGAAACGTGACGGCCAGCTTCCGCAGGAAATCCACGCTATTTCCATTGCCTTCGACTCGTGGGGCGCTCCGCCACTGACCATCTGGCTGGATGGGCTGGCGATTACGGATGGGAACATTCGTGCGGACAAAAGTGAGTGACCAGGATTCGCGGGCAGGGCGATGGTTATGCATCCTTAATCGTGCTGCCAGCGCGCACCTGCTGTTCATATCGCGGCCAGAGGCCCTGCGCCGGAAATTCAATGCCTCGTTGGCTTTCGCTCAGCCGTCCGCCAGCGGGAGGGCGAAGCTGGGATGGCGAAACGGTGGCGCACGAGAAGTGTTTTTCTTAAACACAGAGGACACAGAGTACACAGAGATTAGGGCGAAACCCAGAGAATACAGCAGTATTGGTGAATGGGTTGGTGGTGAAAGTGCTCCGCGCGTTTTCGTACTGTATTTCTTCCGTTTCGCCATCCCGGGGCGAAGCTCCTGGCGTTCTGCTTCAATTAAACCACACTGCAAAGAACATAAACTGTCCTCGGAACGCAGCCGTGATCTGCGACCAGCGTTCGGGCCTGGTGATGGGGCCTTCTTCAAGGAACGAGGCCATGCCGGAACCGTGGGCCCAGAGCACGAGGTCGAAGGTTTGTGGTTCAGTGAAGATGCGGCGAACATTGATGCCCAGCTTCGGATGAAAACTGGCACCGTTCGAGTCGAAGGGGTTGATACCCGGGGTGCCGCGCCAGAATGGCAGCAGCGTATCGCCGCGAAGAATCGCATCCATTTCATCAAGAAACAGGTTCCACTGAGACTGCATTTCCGGGGTGATTCGCAGGAGCGGGCTGATGGCGGCTGTTTGACGCGGATTGGGAAGCCATTCGTTGCTGTTGTCGGTTTCGGCGTTGATGAGTTCCCATGACTCACGGCTGAGCTGCGGGACCTGTTCCAGATGCTTTAATGCCCGCAGCATGCCGTCACGATCCCGCACTTCAAAGTGCAGGCAGTGGATCATGGCGATCAGGTCGAGTCCGTTCTGCAGCGTGAAAGGAGCTTCTGCGGCGCGTTCCTGCAGCAAAAACAGGTACGGCGTCTGCGTGCTCGGGAAAAACAGGTGCGCAGTTCGTTCGAAGAGGTCGTCCCAGTTGTGAGCGAGCACGACTTCGCAGAAGGCGGACATGACGTGACAATACCCGCGGAGCCAGAGTACGTCGCCGTCGTCAAAGCTGACCTGCAGGCCGTTCTCGTCGAGGCCATTGCTGCCACTTCGTGTGAGCGAATTCACGATGGAAAAGAGCGATTCATTTCCGGCGATGTTACCGTCACCGTTCAGATCGAGGCAGACACTGGTGAGATCCAGCGTGAGCATGTGACCGGAAGGTTTGACGGTTGCCAGAGTTGCTTCGGCGGTCTTGAGTCCCTGCAGAAAGTCAGCGATGAAGGTGCGGGCCTTGTCAATGGTGAGCAGCTCCGGGTCGCGATTGGGTGGCAGTGGCAGTCGCAGCAGCGGGATCGACAATCGGCCACTGCTCATCAGTCCATGTCGGTACTGCGCCTGCCCCAGTTGTTCAATTGCCTGCAGAAACTGCACGACTCCCAGTCGATAACGCAGTGGCGACTGATTGGCCCCGGGCTTCTCAAGTTCCTGCTGAAGAGATTTCGCCGCCTCGGCCAGTTGCCCCCTGGCCAGCAGCCCCGGCAAATCTGTTTCCTGAGCTGGGGCGGACGGGAGACATCCCGCACCAGCGGCAAAGCATATGAACACCAGCAACGCAGGATGCAAAGCGATTCGCATGGAAGTCTCCCAGAGAAGATCCGAGACCGCCGGATTAATGGACGGTCAGATGTTGGACACTGCAGCGAAGCATACAGACGACAGGCAAGTGGGGGAAACAACCGCCCTGTGGAACTCTGCAAATTTGCTCAAAGAGCGTTTTCCGCACCTATGCTGCCGGGCAGGTATCTGTCATCATGGGGGCGAAAGAGTGCAGCGGGGACTCGACAGGGCGCTGCGCGATCAACAAATCGGTGACGATGCGGATGACAGGCCACCATGAAAGCAGGCAGCAAAGCTCCCGATTTCTCCGCCCGCACCGCGGACGGCCAGCAGATCCAACTCAGCCAATTCCTCGGCCAGCGCGGACTGGTACTGTTCTTCTACCCCAAAGACGGCACTCGCATCTGTACCGCCGAGGCCTGTGCATTTCGGGACTCATATGAAAAATTCGTGGATGCCGGGTTTGAAGTCATCGGCATCAGCAGCGACTCACAGATCAGTCACCAGCAGTTTGCTGAACGGAATGCACTACCGTTCCCGCTGATCTCTGATTCTGACGGCGCCCTGCGAAAGCTCTTCAACGTCCCCAGAACTCTAGGACTGCTTCCCGGCCGCGCCACCTACGTGATTGACAGGGACGGCATCATCCGCCACATCTACTCCGCCGCACTCGCGTCTGACAACCACGTCACGGAAGCGCTTGATGCGATCTCCCATGGGAGTCCGCAGGGGGAGTGAAGGCGTCAGGCATGACCCGCAGCGCCGGCATCCGCTCAGGGACCGTCAAGGTAAACCGATAGCAGACTTTGCAGCCTGGGCGACGCAATCGTTATCTTCGTCGCAGGCGACCAAGTTGGTATTACCGTTATGTTCCATCCAGCCCGCTCTGCTCACTGTAGTACTGGATTGATGCCGAGTACTGGGGACAGTCCCCGCAGTCGGGGGTTGCGTTGGCGTTGGTGGCGGCTCGCCGTGTTCTGAATCCGGGTCACCACCGGCGTTCGGGGACAGTCCCCGGTGGAACTGGACCCGGGGTGTGCTGTTGCTGGAGCCCGGCGATCGCGAGGGTCGTTGCAGCGGACAAAATCGGAAT
>JBEIEK010000398.1:0-5121 GCA_040382995.1 Planctomycetaceae bacterium | reverse complement strand
GTTGAAACGCCTCGAACCGATCATCCCAGGCGTGCGGTCGATGTCAATCGGCCGGTAACGTCTCTGGCGGGCTCCTGGAGCGGCGCTGGCCGGGCGGGCACGCACCGTTACCGGGGGATTGACATCCACTGCTCGCCTTGCCTGTTTTTTGCGGCGATTGAGAGAACTTCAGGGCGATTGGGCTGGCGGCGCCCTTGGAGATCCCCCGGATACCATGCGTCATGCAAAACGCCGAAATCCGGGAAATCTCTCCGTGACGCGGACGCAGTTTGAAATCGCGTCTGCCTATCCAACCTTCATGGCGGCGGCGAGGATTTGTGAGGTGCTGGGACGCATGATTCGCGGATCCACCATTTCGCCTCGCTGCAGCGTTCCGCGAATATCCTTGCCGCTGATGGACCAGGGCTTTTCGTCTTTGTGGCGTTCCATCAGATCGACGCGACCGACGGATTCGTAGTAGGCGGCGAAGCCCACGTTGACGGTCTTGATTTTGAGGTCTCCGGCGAGTTTACCGAAGATCTGCTGAGCGTCGAAGTCACCCCAGATCGCCTCGCCGTTGTGGTAGGGCGCATCGGCATGTTTACGGCCGATGATCAGGTGGGTGTAGCCCATATTCTGGCGGTAAATCCCGTGCATCACGGCTTCTTTGGGGCCACCGTAAAACATTTTGATGTCGAGTCCGAGCAGGACGACGCGGTCGGGGACGGATTCGCCGCGGGGGCCCCAGAGCGACTGATCGCTGTCGCCGTCACCCAGAGCGCGGTCGCTGATGAGTTTTTCGTAGGTCTGCATGCGAATTTCGGCGTTGACGTCGTCGCCTTTGACTTCGCCGATCAGCGGGTTGAGGCAGGCACCGGCGTTGTGACCTTCACGAAGCAGGGTTTCCAGGCCGTAGACGAGCGCGTATTCGTGAGCGCGGTGCAGGGGGTTGCGAGTCTGGAAGGCGACGACGGCGTTCCAGCCTTTTGTGGCCAGCAGTTTGCGGACTTCGCGGGGTGTGAGCACGTACTGGCCGAAGCTGGGATTTTTGGGCTGCGGCAGCACGCGGATTTCACCACCGATCAAGTGAGATTTGTCGGCTTCGCCCTTGATCACCATGTCGGCTCCCGGGTGATCAAGTCGGTCAGTGAGGTAGACTGAGCGGAGATATTTCAGCTTCGGCCAGGCGTAAACATCGTTGATTTCGAGGGTGGCGACGATGTCACCGGAAGGTGCGGTGAGAGCGACCTTCTGGCCGGGTTTGAGTGTTTTCGCAAGTTCTGCGGTGACGGGGAAAGCGAGGGGAATGGTCCACGCA
Organism: Planctomycetaceae bacterium; assembly: GCA_040382995.1. Taxonomy (GTDB): domain Bacteria; phylum Planctomycetota; class Planctomycetia; order Planctomycetales; family Planctomycetaceae; genus SXXK01. The sequence continues at coordinate 3,824 of JBEIEK010000398.1, read as the reverse complement.
TAGCGGGCACCGTCGCTGACCACGAAGCACTCGTCCAGCACCTGGTTGTAGACGGCGGAGTTCATGGGGCCGGTGAGCGGGCTGAGGGTGCCATCGCCGAAGCGGTAGACGGTGGACAGGTCGGCTGCGGAGACGGGGACGGTGGCGAGGGTGCGAGCTTCGGCGAGGAATGCTTCGCGTTCGTCGGGGCCGACGGTGCGGCAGACAGGCTCAGACAATCCTCCATGGGGGGCGATCAGGTCAGACATTCGGTGAATTCCTAGGGGTTTCCGGCAGACGGGCGAGTGGTGGAAAGAAACGGGGCCGGGGAAACGTCTGATTTCCGGCCGCAACACGGATTCTTTCGGGACCGTAGAGAAATGGGGCAGGGGAGTCAAGAAGAGCCTTGAGAGGGCGCGGAGATCGGAAATCGGCAAAAACTGGCAGGAGCAGGATTCTCGGCAAATCGGGACATTCGGCAAATTCATCAGCTGTGTGGCAAAATTGGCGGAAGCGTTCCGGCTGAGACTGCTGCGCAGGATTGCGGGGGTCGATTGAAGTGCGGAATACAGACTTTGCTGTACCGGGGCTGCGCCCGAATTCGCTATGAAAAGCCGATATTCGCCGCAGAACTGTTTGCAGCGGGTTGAACTTTTCGGGAAGATTGACTCCTCCCGTTTCTTCTCGGCAATTTGCCTGTTTTACGGGTTTTCACAGGATTGAAGGCGTTGGTTTCTGGCGGTTTTTTCGTCTGTTGTGCCTGGCAGAAGCTGCGGCTGCATGTCTGGCACTTCACCGGACTGGCTGCCGAACACCCCGAATCCCCTGGGTTCTCGTCTTTCGACACGTGATTTGCCTGCAGTGTGCTGCCTTGTTTTCATCTGTGATTTTTCAGGGTTGACGCAATGCTGATTTCTGCCTGGTTGACTGCCGTTCGCAACCGATTGAGCCAGACGCGAACACCGCTGAAGCGGCGCAACACGGTGCGTGCTGAGGCTCGCCTGGAAGATTCTCTGGAATCCCGCGCTCTGCTCGCCGGGCCTTCCCTTGTAGCCGTGCGACCGAACATCGGCGCGTTTCTCACTCCCGGAGAAACCCGCAACATCGCCCCGCGGGAACTCACCCTGCAGTTCAACCCCGGCCAGCGAATCGACGCGACCAACAATCGCCTCTTCAACAATTCGCCCATCGAAGTCACTCGATCCGGTCGCGACGGCGATTTCACCAACGGCAATGAAATCCCGGTGACGCTCGGCTACGTCGGTCTCGGAGCCACCGCCGAAGATGTGGTGATTCGCTTCGCCGAAAACCTGCCCGACGACTTCTACCGCATCACCATCAAAGGTGGCGGGGCAAATCCGCTTCGTAACGTCGGCGGCGAGAACTTCGTCAGCGGCACAGCCAGCCCCGACGGCACCTTCGACTTCCGCCTGAATCTGGCTCCCCAGGTCCGCGCCGTCGTTCCCCAGCCAATCATCCGTAACCCCGACGGTTCGCTCACCCAGCAGCAGAACACCATCGTCGTTTACTTCAATGAAGACACCCTCGACACGGCCTCCGCTCAGAATGTCAATTTCTACCGACTGCTGTTCACCCGGAACACGTCAGAGAACACAGATGACGTGCTCACCCTGCCCACGTCGGTTGTCTACAGTGCTGCCAATAACACCGCCACCCTGACGTTCGCTCAGCCCATCGACCAGCTGGCAGGCAATGGCACCTATCGGCTGCGAATTGGCACGGACGAAGCCATCCCCGCGGCTCCGGTGTCCAGTTCCTTCAGCGAAATCTTCAGCAGCACCTTCGGAACCACAGGGGCTAATCTCGCCACTGTTACCATCGAGCCGCTCGTGTCCATCGATGGCAGCCCGATCACCCTGCAGTTTTCGCAAAGTCCGCTCGCCTCCAATGGCGTCCCCGTGGTGATCGTCAATGGCCGTGCCATCAGCGTCACGCTGGATTCCGTCGGTGGCACCACCGCCTCACAGCTCTTCTGGGCACTCAACCTCCATCCCCAGGCCTCCAATCTCGTTCGCACACGAATCGCAGGCAACCAGAACGCCTCACTCACAAGTGGCACTCTGCCACCCCTCTTCTCCTTCGATGATCCCGGCTCGTCCTACTCCGCAAGTTTCAATCTCGGCTCGTTGTCAGCTCAAAGCCGCATCATCACCGGCCAGATTCTCTCCCGCGCCTACCCCTATGACTTCCCCGGCAACGGCGACGAGCCCGGCCATCGTGACATTGATGTGCCCCGCGAAACTCACCTCGAAGTGCCGCTCGATCAGGACCCCCAGATCACCACGCTGTACTACAACTTTCAGCGGAACTACGGTTTCACTCCGCAGGGACAACAGCTCGCCAACCTGATCACGGAAAACCAAAAACAGCGCGCTCGCGAAGCTTTCAGTCTCTACGCGCGGCACCTTGGCGTGCAGTTCGTCGAAACCGCCAATCAGGGCTTCACCGTTGTCACCGGAGACCTGCGGGCGATTGATCCGGCGATTATCACGGGAGCCGGTGGCGTCACCGGATTCTCCAGCCGCGCCCTGAATCTGGCCATCATGGACAATGCCGAAGTCTGGGATGACACCTACGCCGGCTCGTGGTTCACCACCTGCATGCACCAGATCGGACACCTTCTTGGGTTCGGGCACGCCTACGACCTTCCCGATCTGACCGTCATGGGTGGCTTCGATGGCCCCACCGTGCAGACGACGGCAGCGGAACCCGACTTCCCCGGTGATGCCGACATCGTTCACGGTCAGGCACTCTACCGTCCTGAAAGCCGCGATATCGACCTGTATCGCTTTACCCTGCCAAATGCCGGTCAGCTGACCGCCGAAACCATTGCCGAACGACTCAACGACTCCAGCCTGCTCGACACCGTCATCCGCCTCTACCGCCAGAATCCCGACGGCTCCCGCACTGCCATCGCCTCCAACGACGATTACTTCAGCGAAGACTCCATGCTTTCGCTGGACCTTGAAGCCGGCACGTATTTCATTGGTGTCAGCGCCAGTGGCAACGATGCGTATGATCCGACAATCAGCGACAACGGCATGAATGGGACGACTCAGGGGCGCTACGAGCTGCGTCTGGTCTTCCGCCCAAATGCCACCAACTCCATCGTCGACTCCGCCCTGAACCAGCCTTCACAGCGTTTCGACGGTGACCATGATGGTGTCGCCGGTGGCGTCTATAATTATTGGTTCCGCGCTGTGGAACCAGGCCGTCTGCGGGTGGTTGACAAGACGACCTTTGCGTCGCCCGGGATTCCGAATCTGTATCGCACAATCTCCAGCGCCTTCGCTGCCGCTCAGCCCGGCGATGTCGTGCGAATCGTGGGTAACGGCGGAACTGACGGGGTGGTCAGCACCAAAGCCGACAACCTGCCCTACCAGATTGGTCTCGATGACAGTGGTTTCGAGCTGGCCGATGGCGGAACGATGGATGTTCCGCGCGACGTGGCTGTGATGATCGATGCTGGTGCCATCATCAAGTTTCAGGATGCCGTGATCGGCGTCGGCAGCTCCTCCGTGACCTCGGACCGCGGAGGCGCCTCCCTGCAGGTGCTGGGAACACCCTTCCAGGACGTTACGCTGACCTCGTGGCGCGATGAAACCATCGCCGGCGATACGACTCCCACTCCAACCGTGCCGCGCCCGGGCAACTGGGGCGGCATCATCTTCCGCCGTGATGTGGACAACAGCGAAGGACGCCTGAACTATGAAATGAAAGGGCAGTTCCTTGACTACGTCGCCTACTCCTCCGTGCTCTACGGTGGCGGCAAGATGCAGGTGGACTCCGTCGAACTGATCGTCAATCCGATCACCATGCTCACC
>JBEIEK010000397.1:0-5122 GCA_040382995.1 Planctomycetaceae bacterium | reverse complement strand
CAGCAAGTTCACCAATCGCCCGGTCACCAAACAATGCCCCCGGAACCTCCTTTGTCCCTGCTCCGTTCTGCCCATGACACGACTGACAGCGCTGCTGATAAATGGCCTGACCTCGCTCCAGAACTGACGCAGCGTCCGCGGACGCTTTATCCTGAGCATGCAGCCAGCCCGGGGCTGAGAAACCGGTAAATAAAAAACAAAGCAGGCAGGGGACAAGGAAGCGTCGCATGGGACACCTTCCGGCGGGCGGAGTGAAGGCGGGATGGAAACACAGGCAGCCGGTTGCAGAAGATGGATCGCTGTTCGCTGTCTGACTCAGTATCGTCGCTCGCTCCGGTGAGGCAATCCGACAGCACCTTTGGGCCATGTGAATTATCAGGAGTGGCGATGGGGCAGAAATCAGATTCGGCCAACCCTTCCGCCGCGACCACCCACCGCCACTACTCCCCCAAAGCAGCAAAGACTGCTTCAGACCGCCCGCTGCCGGCAGTGTCTGCCGCCGCAAAACATTGAAAAACAATGACTTACGCCCCATCACCCGGTCTTGCTCTGAACGCGAAATTTCCGATATACTCCCTGCGGAACGCGTTGTTCGCCCCTTGTCAAGAAAAATCGGCTGAAATTTTGTGAATGCCAAACACCAAATTTCGTCACTCGCAGCCTGCTGCCACCAGACCATCGCCACAGGCCGAAAGTCGCTGGCTGCAGCCTCACTCGCTGCACTGCTCGCCTCCACCGGCTGCAACGGGCGATCGGTCAGGGAAGACAATCCCGTCTTCGCTCCCCCGCCACCTCGTCGCACCCTTGTTAACGCAGCCGCTGACGCCGAAGAGCAGCGACTGGCCGGTCTCCTGACCGCCGGCGCAGAAAACGTCCGATCCACAGGCACCGCCCAGCTCAATTCCGGCCCACTCACCGGCAATACCATCGTCGCCCACGTCAATGGTCGCCCCGTCTTCCTCGATGATGTCATGCGCGACTATCGCATGGTCGTCGAAAACAATCCCGAAATCCCTGACCAGCATCGCCAGCGAATCCTCGAAACCGAACTCGGCAAACGCCTCCCCAAATACGTCGATGACGAACTCGTGATGCAGGCCGCTCAGCTTAAAATCCCCAAAGAAAAACAGGACGAAGTCCGGCAGACCCTCGAACCCAGATTCCAGGAAGTCGTCGAAAAAATCCGCGTGCGGGAAAAGAAAGCCACTCAGCAGGAACTGGATCAGTGGCTCGCTTCCCAGGGCTCATCCATCGACGATCTCCGCAACAGCTTCTTTCGCATTCAGCTCGTCGAAGGCTACATCACCAGCAATGCACAGGTGCCCGAAAAGGTCTCCCGCGAAGAATTGCTCCGCTACTACGAACAGCACCGCAGCGACTACACCCCCCAGGAACAGATTCGCTTCTCCAAAATCGTCATCCGATTCCAGAAGCACGGCGGCAAGGCACAGGCCGAACAACGCATGAATGAAGTGCTCAGCGGCCTCGCAGCCGGACGCGATTTCGGCGACCTCGCAACCGAATACTCCGATGCCCTGAATGCTGAAAAACGCGGCGACATGGGCTGGATCGGACGCGGAGCACTCGCCGCCGACCTCGAAGAACTGCTCTTCTCACTGCAGCCCGGCACCGCCTCCTCCGTCAAATCCTTCGCTGATCGACTCGAACTCTACTTCCTCACCGACTCCAACAACCCGCAGACAATCCCCTTCGCCGATGTGCAGAAGGAGATCGAAGAACAACTCCTCGAACAGAAACGCCAGCAGGCTCGCGAGGCCGTGCGCGAACAGCTGCGGGCTGCGGGAACTGTCGTGATGGCCGGACAGTCGTCCGCCCCCAAATCCTCCGGGCCCTTCTGAAATCCAGCATGACTCGCACCTGCCTCTCAGGCGGCCGGATCTACGATCCCCGCCACGGCGTCAATGGCGTCGTCCGTGATCTGTGGTTCCGGGATGGGAAAATCATCGCACCTCCCGCAGACCCCACTGAGCGTGCCGAAATCAACATCGATGTCAGCGGGATGATCGTGATGCCCGGTGGCGTGGATATGCACTGCCACATCGCCGGCCCCAAAGTCAACACCGCCCGCAAACTGCTCCCGGAACAACGCCGGCGGACCGCCCCCATGGCCCGCACTGCACTCACCAGATCCGGAACGCTCGGCACCGTCCCCACCACCTTTGCCACCGGCTACCTCTACGCGGGACTTGGCTACACCACCGCCTTCGACGCCGCCGTCCCCCCCATCGCCGCCCGACACGCCCACGATGAACTGCAGGATACGCCAGTCCTCGACAAGGGCTTTTACGTGATGATGGGCAACAATCACCTGCTCATGGAACAACTGCAGCAGGGCAACCGTGAACTGCTCGAATCCTGCATGGCATGGCTCCTCAATTCCACCGGTGGCTATGCCGCCAAACTCGTCAATCCCGGTGGCGTGGAAATCTGGAAAAGTGGCGGCGGTGGCTGCGCCGGACTCGATGATCCCGTGCCGATCACCGGAGTCACCCCGCGGACAATCCTTCGCGAACTGGCCGCCGCCGCGGATCGTCTGCATCTGCCGCATCCCGTGCACGTCCACTGCAATCAACTGGGCATGCCCGGCAACTTCAGCACCACACTCGAAAGCATGCGCGCCTTCGAAGGCGCGCGAGCACACATCACGCACATTCAGTTTCACAGCTACGGCGGCACACTCGATGATCAGGCCGCCATGTGCTCCCAGGTACCGCTGCTGGCCGACTACGTCAATTCACACCGCGAAATCACCGTCGACGTCGGTCAGGTGCTCTTCGGTGAAACCACCTCCATGACCGGCGATGGACCACTCGGACACTACCTCCATCGCGTCACCGGACGCAAATGGTTCAGCGGCGACGTCGAACTCGAAGGCGGCTGCGGCATCGTCCCGATTCGCTACCGAGACTCCAGCTTCGTCCACTCGCTCCAGTGGGCCATCGGACTCGAATGGTACCTGCTCGTCCAGGATCCCTGGCGCATTGCCATGAGCACCGACCATCCAAACGGCGGCTCTTTCCTTGCCTACCCCGAAATCATCGCCCTGCTGATGGATCGCAACCGCAGAGAAGACATGCTGCGGAAACTGCCCGAACGACTTCGTGCTGCCTGCACTCTCCCCGATCTCACCCGCGAATACTCACTCGAAGAAATCGCCATCATCACCAGAGCCGGCCCCGCCCGCCTGCTGGGGCTCGATCACAAAGGTCATCTCGGCCCCGGTGCTGATGCGGATGTCACCGTCTACAGCCGCCAGGATGACATCGAAGCCATGTTTCGCATGCCCCGCTACGTCTTTCACAAGGGCACCCTTGTCATCGACGACGGCGAAATCCGAGCAGTCACCGAAGGCGATACCATCATGGTGCGGGCTCGCGAAAACCCCGACGCAGTCCCCGTCATTCACAACTGGTTCGAACGCAACTCCACACTGCAGATGGCCAACTTCCCCGTAGACCAACATGACACCGGGACACGCGTCAAACTCAGACCGGCTACTGCCGAACCTCAGGGTGATGGCTGCTCCGCCAGCAGCACTTCCGTCTGAGTCCCCACGGAGGCCAGCAGCGATTCCGCTCCCAGGGCCCCAATCACCGTCTCGCTGTAGCGGAACTCCCGCGACAGCATCACACCACGACGCACGTCAAACACAAAACTGCCCGACGGTGTCGCCTGAATCAACTGCGAATGAATCACCGTACTGCGACTGGGTGATCGCAGCGAGGAACGAAACGAAATCTGGGCCATGTCCCCCGTGAGCTTGTCCAGCCGATAGGTCCTCAGAATGCTCACCTGCAGCGTGGAATCCACGCCGGCTCGCACCGTCAGCGGAATCTCCTCTTTCCACGTATCACCAGGCTTCACCGCTCCCTCAGGCAGCAGCATCAGAAAAGACCCCGGATCCTTGCCCTGAGCCCCGGCGCTGGCACTCGCGCGCTGCACTGTTGCCCCGGACTTCACGGGCTCGTCTGCGCCCTCCTCCGCGTCCACCGGAGACGGCAGGCTCGCACGACTCTCGCCAGCCACCTGCTGAACCTCGCTGCGCACCGCCGTCTGTCCCAGCGGTGTCAGGTGAAATTTCGGTGCACTGCCGCGAAGACTGTGCGCCACACCCTTAAACGTTTCCGGAACCTCGCTCGGCTTCATCCCCGAATCAAAATCCAGCGGCGCGCCGTCGTCCACCTGCTTCCGCATCCATACATGCTCAAACTGCATCGATAATTCAGCGTCCCCCGATTCACGCACCGACTGCACCGTGAATTTCCGAGTTTGCTTCACCTCCGACACGTCCACGCGACGCGACTGCCCCAGCTGAGCTTCCAGCGTCATCTTCTGTTCAGACCGGTACCGCAGCACCTGCCCCGGAGCAAACCGGTATCGCAAAACCACCGGCGATTGCTCAGCCGACACCGCAGCTGACTCAGCCACAGCTGCGGTCTTTACACCAGCCGACTCCGTTGACGCCGGAGAATCCTGGGCGGGCAGCACGACCGGAATCAACAGCAGCAATCCAGTGACAAACATCGAAAAAACCTCGGAAGAACTGAAAAAACACGGGTTCAGGCAGTACCTGCCGGAGCTTAGCACGAAGCCCGCAAACAGGGCGAGATGAATTTTCGCCGCCGGCTGATCACGTCACTGCCCAGAGTCGCGTTTCGCTCCGTCGAAACGGAAACCCAGCCTTTTCACTGCCGAAAAACTCAAGCCACGGCCGCACGCCAATAGGGCGTCGTGCTGTGACATGATCTGAACAGGATGTGTGAGGACGAGGGCCGATTGACAGCTCTTCAATGCACCTGCGATTCCACATCGAGCCTTGCCAACGTGTCCCCGCTGACCCACAGTGTCAAGCTGCCTCCCCTTCCCCCAGCATCCCGCCAAATTGCCCCCGGGTACCCGTTCGTTTTCCAAGAGGACTTCACAAGCTAAACTCCAGGCCCCAACAAACATTCCACCATGTGCCTCCTGTCACAAGTGCCCACTGGCGTTGACTTTCTGGCGGAAACCGCATCTGGCTCCCCTCTCCCCGGACCGGGGAGAGGGGCAGGGGGTGAGGGGTGAAACGCCCCTGCCACGCACAGTACGGATAGTGCACGAGGAT
>JBEIEK010000396.1:0-5130 GCA_040382995.1 Planctomycetaceae bacterium | reverse complement strand
GCTCGCAAAGTAACCCATAGTCGCGGTTCGCTCCGCGAAACGAGCAATCCCGTTTCGCGCCGTTCCGCCTGACGCTGGTCTTCACACTCCTCGCCCCCGCGTCAGGATCTGCCGGGACTGTCAGTCCAAATCCCCTGAATTTCCAATAAGAGGCGGAGCTGGCATGGCGAAAGGGCGTGAAGGACACGGGCAGGCAGGACGAGATGATGCCAATCAGCCCGTTCTCAACCGGTTTGTCGATTCCAGCTTTCACCTTACGCAAAGGCGCAAAATCGCCAGGCTGAATTGCTGGAAAAGTGAACCGTCTGCCCTGTCTTTGCGTCTTTGCGTGAGACCAACAGCACTGGCAACAACCGGTCGCGAGCGATCGCCCGCGCCGTCATGACTTGCAGGCTTTCACAGCACCCGGCATCGCGTCCCGGAAATCGGCCGGGGGCGAATAGCCCAGCCGACGAATGGCTTTGTCGATGCTGTAGTCGAGGTTGAGCCCCAAAAATTTCAGCCGCGCGCTGTTGAGAATTGGCGCTTCCTGACGCTTCAGCAGCCGCCACAGCCCTTCCAGCACTCGGGCGAGCACCTTCGCCACAGCGATCGGCACAATTTTTCGCGGTCGCTCGAGCCCCGCCGCAGCACACACCGTCTCGATGAATTCCCGCTTCGTGACCAGCCTCGGATCTCGAATATTAAACACTTCTCCCGTCACATCATCCCGCTCGATCGCCAGCCACACCGCGTGACACAGGTTGCCGACCCAGGTGTTGTTCATGAGCTTTTCCGGGGAACCGAGGTAGGCGAATTTTCCGGATCTGAGCCGTTCCAGAAGTCGCGGCAGCACCGTCCGGTCCCGCTCTCCGTAAATGAATCCCGGCCGCAGCACAACTCCCGGCAGTCCCTTCGACCGCATCCAGTCCACCACCAGCTTTTCAGACTCCACTTTGGTCAGCGTGTACCCGTCGATACCTGCAGACGACGGCTCTGTGGCCTCATCAGTGCCATAGTGGTCGCGGCCTTCGTAGACGCCCAGTGAGCTGATCTGGACCCAGCGTTTGAGCAAGCCTGTGGCGGTGGCGGCCTCCAGCAACGCTCGAGTTCCATCCACATTGACGCGGCGATAGCCTTCCGTTGGACCCCAGTCTCCAACCTTCGCCGCACAATGCACAACAACGGTCACTCCGGCCACCGCAGCTGCCAGACTTGCAGGCTGATCCAGATCACCTTCCACCAGCTCACATCCCAGATTCCGCAGAAAAGCCGCATTCGCCCCCCCGCGAACAAGACAGCGCACACGCAACCCCCGGCTCCGAGCCTGCTCCGCCACATGACTGCCCACCAGCCCCGTGCCACCTGTCACCAGCATCAGATCAGCTGTACCCAAGGTCACCATCGCTGCGTCCCCTTCAGTTGTTTTGTTTTTCTGCCCCGGTGTCTGCCCGCAGTTTCGCACTGACGCGTTCGGCACCCCTCAGGACTCGCAGCACATTCCCGCCAAGAATCCTGTGAATGTCCTCGCCACTGTATCCGCGGTCCAGCAGCAGCTGAGTAATCCGAGGATACGTCGCGACGCTTTCCAGCTGCTCCGGCAACCGCGGAACTCCATCAAAGTCCGATCCGATACCCACGTGATCAACCCCGCAGTGACGCACCAGGTGATCAATGTGGTCCACAACATCGTGGATCGTTCCGCGGGCCATCGGGTTCTGTTTCAGCTGTGCGGTGGGCACGATGAAAGCCGAGAAGAAATTGACCATGATCACGCCGCCGTTCTGTTTGACCAGCGGAAGCACTTCGTCGGGGACGTTTCGAGGGTGATCGCAGATGGCCCGGGCACTGGAGTGCGAAAAGATCACGGGAGCCTCGGACGCGGCCAGAGCCTGCTTCATGGTGTCCACGGAGACGTGCGACAGGTCCACCAGCATTCCCAGGCGGTTCATTTCGCGAATCACTTCGCGGCCAAATTCCGACAATCCCCCGCAGCGTGGTTTGTCCGTGGCGGAGTCGGCCCAGGCGAGTGAGCGGGAGTGTGTCAGCGTCATGTAGCGGCACCCCTCACGGTGAAACCGTTCAAGATTCGCCACATCATCCTCAATGCTGTATCCGCCCTCGACCCCCATCATCGAAGCAATCCGACCTGCCTTCACAATCCGCTCCACATCGTCTGCTGTGGTCGCCGCTTCAAAGGTCTCCGGGTAACGCCTGTACATGGCTTTGACAATTTCGATCTGCTGGAGCGTCTGCAGCAGCGCGTCGCCGGTATCGATGGTTTCGGCAGGTACGTAGACCGACCAGAATTGGGCTTTCAGGCCTCCCTGACGGAGTCGCGGGATGTCCGTGTGCAGCGTTGGCTGAGCCTTGCTGATGTCCAGTTCCGCAAAGGACGAATTCCCACGCGAGCGAATCTCCCAGGGCAGGTCATTGTGCCCGTCAAACAGCATGCCGGCGGCATGCAGCTCGGCTGCCGCAGCACTGACCACCACTGCTCCCCGTCCCGACGCGCCCGACGCCGGTTCATCACCCTGCAGCGGAAATGGTGCTGCCGCGAGAAACAGAATCGGAACAAGGGACCGAACCATTGCAGGAACACCCCTGCCAGACTGCCGATGTGACATCAGATGACTCCGATCAGAACACTTCATTGGGCCTGCAGGAAAGCGTTGCCTGCCGGCATTCCCTGGATGTGTGAGGATATCATCGCTGCCATGGCCAATACCATCGTCGACGCCGCGGCACGTCGAAGTCAGGAACCGCCGATATGTCACCCACTGACCCACCAACCACACCTCGACCTTCGCCAACTCCACCTTCGCCCAGTGGCGTTACCGCTCCCACCGCAGGCAACTCATCCTCCAGCATGGCAGATTCAAACTCGCCACCTTCCCGTGAAACTCCCGCGATCCGCCCCCGACCCGCTCGCTGCTGCTCCGACCAGCGCTGCAGATCCCTCAGATCCACCGTCTGGGCCGTTCCACCCGAAGGTGGCTGCCAGAGATTGCCCGACATCGTCGGATTGACCTCGATCCGCCCCAGCGTCAGGGTCAGCACCGTATCGGTCTGTGGAAACGTCAGCCGCAGCTGGTGCGGAAGCTTTTCGCCTGGCGGGCCCTGATAGTCCGAAAGATAAGCCCGGACCAGCACTTCATCGTTGCTGCCGAACAGCCACTGCTCACGCACCTCACCAAGTACCCGGTCCAGACGCAGCTGCTGTCGCTGCACTCCCGGCAAACCACCCCCGCTGGCTGACAGCCACAGCTCCTGCACACCTTCAGGGCTGGCTTCCAGCTCGTAGTCCTCTGACCTGAGGGGTTCCAGCCCGAGCAACTGCATGAGCCAGGCGGGATCCAGTTGCGGAAACCCAGGCATCAGCTCGGTGAGCATCCACGCGTCCTCGTGTCGCCATGTCAGCACCATGGATTCGCCAGGACGAACATAGACCCAACCCTGCTCTTCATTCGCCCCCAGATCCGCATGCACTCCCACGACATTCCCCGCCACCAGACGAAAACGTCCCGGAGCTTCACAGGCGAGCGATCCGCTGAGCCGCTGAGGCATCGGCAGGCCAGGCATCCGCAAGTGGACTTTGGTATCACCGCAGCGCCAGGACCTGAGTCGGGAAACGCGCGCGTTGAGGTGGCTCACAATCTCTTCCACTGTCGCGTCGGCTAACATCGCAGGCGCCGCAGGCGTTCGAACCGGCCGGCGCGCGAACAGGTCCCAGCGGCAGCCCGCAAGGGCTGGCAGGAGCACCATCAGCATCAAAACCAGGCGATTCATGTGGAGCAGTTTTCAGTTTTCAGTGTTCAGTGTTCAGGCGGCGATCTGTTCGCCGCCCATGAGTTGTTGCTGGAGTCGCAGCATCTCGGTTTCGGACAGTTCCTCTTCCGGTATCTCAAACGGGCCCTCACCGGCACTGCCCGAGAGCCGCATGACGGGGCCTTCGTCCTGCTCCACGACCTCTTCCAGAATGAGCCGCCGTTTTCTCAGCAGGAGCAGGGTGAGGATGTAGCGGTACTGCTGCTGGACGCGGTTTGGAGATTCGTAGAGCTGCAGGAATGTCTGAAACAGGGCGTCCGCTGTGAGTTTTGGGCGGACACTTTCGGCCACTCCGCCAGCGAGGCAGCGCCAATATCCCACAGCACCTTCAGGAACGCCCGTCCACGCCTCTTCGCTGATATCCTGGCGGACAAGGTCCCCGGATTTTTCCAGCAGCACAGACCAGCACCATTCCCCGGGACGAAAGGCTCGCCCCGTAACGGCACACGTCCGCCCCGCTGGTTTGATGTGGTAATCCATTCCCCGCACAGCCTTCCGCGAGTCCCTGCAGAAGCCCCGCTCTGACAATGAAGCAGGCAACGGGTGGGATTCTTGCAGATTCCCGGTTCTTCGCCAAGACGGGAATCACCCATCAGCCGCCGCTGTTGGGTTCGTCAATCACCAGTCCGGCTGCGACGAGTGTCGGCAGTTGCTGCGGGTTGGCTGAGGCATCTGCAGTCAGGGTGACGACAAGGCTGTTGAATGGCTGCAGGAGCGACGTGAGCGGGAACGACCAGGTTGCCGGGGCCTGGAGCAGAGGCGTTTGGGCGGGGGGATCTGCAGCGAGTGGATGGCCATTGAGGGCAACACTCGCGGTGGCGGCGACGAGGTCCAGTCGCAGTCGTACAGTGGTTTGTTCAGTGACGCCGGTTGGGGCGTGGAAATGTCGCTGAATGATAAATGGCTGTTTGTGGAGGAAAATTTCGGGGGTTGGAGAGGCGGGCAGGCGAAAGTAGCTGTCCGGAGGAGGGTGTCGGGGGGCGTTTTGTGGCAGCCACTGGCTGTTGAGTCGGATGGTATGGCCTGGCATTTTGGGAAATTCGGCAGGGTAAGGGGGAAGACTTCCCGGAGCAACGGGACAAATGGCACCTATATATAATAGTGGGATAGCCTCGAAAAATCTCAGAGCCGCATTCGGCAGCGGTTTGGTTTGCTTGATATCCCCGGCTTCTGTAATCTCCCTCCCCGCAGCACTGGACGTTGGCCCTTCTGGTGGATGCAGCCCAGCCAAATCGTGATGGAAACAGTCGTTGCATGAGCGATTCCTCAGGTAAACCCACACCGCCAACTCCTCCACCCTCACCGAAGCCCTCTGGTTCATCG
>JBEIEK010000395.1:0-5160 GCA_040382995.1 Planctomycetaceae bacterium | reverse complement strand
GTAGCGGGCGGCGGCAACAGAATTTCGTGGGCGCCGTTGCGAGGAACCCTGCAGCGAGAACGAGAAGGGTTGATCGGAGAGTTCGGGCACGAGCGTTCGCGGGCGTTCGGTGGGGGCAGGGGAGGAGAGCGAATTCAGAGCTGGAGGAATTGGTGGGGGCGCTTTGGTCAGGGTTGTGGGATCTGAACTTCCCGGGTGCTGCTGAGCGGTTGTTGTGGAGGGTTGCAGGATGGTGCCGGTGCGGGCGGTGGCGACCAGTTGACCGCCCTGGGCTGGGGGGAGCGGTTTGGTGAGGTCAAGTACCTGTGCGCGGGCGTCATGTCGGAGGGAAGTGGCTTCGGGGGTTTCGTCGAGGACAAAGCGGAGTCGGCAATCGACGCCGGCTGGCAGTCGTGTGAAATAGGTGCTGAAGGTGACGTCCCAGCGTCGCGCGGGGGGGAGCAGATCGAGGACTTCGCGGACGAGGTCGAGCGTGGGGGTTCCGGGTGCGAAGATCACATGGATTGGCAGGGGCTGTTGCAGCAGTTGTTCGGCGACCCAGCCGGCCCAGCCGTGATCACCGCTGTGATGCTTCCATGCGGAGAGCTGGATTTGTGTGGGAAGTGGTGGGAGGTTGAGTGTTCTGGGGGCGAAGGTGCGGAGAGCGCCGTCCCAGGCGGTGACCATGACATTGGGTGCCTGGAGCATTCGGGCGGGTCCGGCGGGCCAGTTGGCTGTCTGTTCGAAGGCGAGGTGATGGGCGAGTTTATTTGAGCGACCGCTGTAGTCGTGACCGGCATTGGCGATGCGTGAGAGCACGTGAGTGGGGCGTCCGGCGATCCGCAGAGTGAGGTGTGAGCAGTTGACGGGGTTGAGTGTGGCGCGGGGATCTGTGAGCGGGAAGGCGTGGCGGTAGCCGCTGAGTGCTTCGAGTCGTTCGGCGGTGGTTTGAGCCATGCCGACGGTGCTGCAGACGGTGCAGAAGCCCTGACTGCCGGGTTTGAGTCCCTTTGGGGCGGAGGTGTAGAGGAGTTCTTCAATCATTGGCGGCTCCCAGCAGGCCTGGGATGGTGCGATGAATGGCGTACAGCAGTGGGATATCGGACCACTGCGGCTGAATGTGTTCGGGCCGGATGCCGAGGGCTGCGCGGGGGGGGTTGCCGATGGGTGGCACATCGGGAATTTCTTCGGGCGATGTGCCCAGCGCGGAGACGGGGATCCAGATGACATCTTCAGAGAAGGCTTCGGCGGCCGCGACAATCTCGGGTGTGTAAGTGACGAGCATGCTGCGGAAGCGGCTGGAGAGTTGCCGCAGAAGGGAGACCTTCAGGCGGCTGATGCCGTCGGGGCCGGATTCGAAGACCCAGTCGTTGTTCAGCGGGCGGTTGCCGGTGAGTGAAGACCAGGCATCGTATTTGGTGAGGACCACAATCAGGGGACGCTGATCGCGCTGATCCTGTCTGAGCCCCATTTCGGAACGGATGCGTCGCGTGGCTTCGTTGAGGATGTGGTCCTGACGAAAGCTGACCATGTCATCACGGATTTGTGGATCTGCAGATCGGCCTTCGCAGGCGCGGCGAATTCCGGGGTGCTGGGTGGGGTCGAACAGGAACAGCAGTGATCGGGAGATGGAGAGGTGTCGAGTGCCCGGAGAGTTGGCGGTTTGTGCACCGGGCAGAAAATGTTCGCCGGCATTGTCGTAGAGACACATGGAACGCCCAAGTGGCGCTCCGCTGAGAGATCGAGGGTGTGCTGGCAGGGTTCGCAGGCGAAAGACAAACGGCCGCGGGAGCAGCATGATGCGCCCGGGTTCGGCCTCGACCTGCTCGTAGAGATCGCCATCAAGTTCGGTTTTGGGAAGCGATACAAGGCGAGTACTTTGGTTGTTAAGGAAGAGCGATTCTTCGTATTCGTGGAGCTTGTGATTGGCAACCGGGTCGGAATCTTCGAAGCTGATGGCAAATCGCTGTGCGAGTGTGGTGCGGAGCTTCCAAAGGCTGGAGGCGAGAAAATAGGATTTACCGGAGCTGGGTGAACCGAGGATGGAGAAGAAGGTGACCGGCAGTTCGACGAGGTCGCGTGGGATGGTCAGATGACAGCGGGGACAGGCCAGTTCTGAGCAGAGTTCGCCGGCGGCATCAATAGCCTGGCCGGTGATGTGGAACCGCGTTGGCAGAAAGCGTCTCTGGCCGTCGGGAACTTTCGGGTCATCACGGAGCGACGGATGGGCAGACACCCATTTGATTTCGTGAGGCCGGGACCGGTACCAGCAGTGCGGGCAGATGATTTGTGCCGGGCCCGAGGAAGGCCGGGCTGCACGCGTGTTCATGGAACGGTTTCCCGGTGAGTTTGCTGGATGGGTGTTGAGGGTATAGTAGCGGATATTCTACGAAGAACTCGCGGGCGAGGCTGTGAAGAAGCTGGGTGAGGGCGGGAAAAATTCGGGAAAAGTCGACTGACGACAGGCCGTGATCGAATCGGCTGAATTTGGCGTGTCTGCTTCGGGTCAGCTCAGGGTTCTTCGCATTGTGTCGGTCCTTCACTGAGGAATTTTTGCCAATTGCCAGCTTATGATGAACCTCCTCGCAGGGATTGTGGTCTCAGGATTTCCAGGCGGTCGCTGGCGGAAAATGTTTGGGCCGGTTTGAGTGTTTGCGGTTGAACTTCAGGAGTGCTCTCATGGTGCAGGAGATTATTCCCACGGGTGAAGCAACAGGGATTCTGCCGGCGACGAATCGGTCGCTGAAGCCGATCACGGTGATCGGAACAGAGTCAATTCGGGGGACGTTCGACGAAGCCTGCCTGCAGCAGGCAGTGAATTCCCGAATGGCTCCGGGGGTGACGGACCTCGTGCTGAACCCCGACGCGCACTGTGGTTACGGCGCACCTGTGGGTTGTGTGCTGGTGTCACCGACGCACATTTATCCGGGTCCGGTGGGTGTGGATATTAAGTGTTCGATGAGCTTGCTGCAGCTGCGCGTTCCGGCGGAGGCGATTGAGGACCGACGGGTGCGTCGGGCGCTGATTCAGGCCATCTGTGAGCGGACGCCGACCGGCGCCGGTCGTGGCCAGCAGAGTGCTCCGAAATCCCGACCGGTGAATGAATCGCTGGGGCAGCTGCTGATGCTGGAGGGAGCTTCGGCTGCCGTTTGCGAGCAGCTGGGGATTCCGGCGGAGTGGGCTGAGCGTTGTGAGGACGCGTATCACATGGGTCACAACGAAACACGTGATGCACTGGGGTCACGTCTGGAGCGGCATCTGCAGAACGGCTATTTTCGCAACAAGTTTCCCGGGAAGATGAAGCAGCTGGGTTCTTACGGCGGGGGCAATCATTTTGGCGAGTGTGAAGAGGTGCGCGTGGGCGACTCGGAACGCGCTCGTCGTACAGCGGAAGTGTTCGGACTGCAGGATGGACATGTGGCATTCCTGTCGCACTGCGGTTCGCGCGGTATCGGTCACAACCTCGCCGACGGTCAGTTCAAGTCCCTGCAGGCGAAGTTCGGGACGTGGGGGATTCCGTTGCCGGGCGGAGATCGGGAATTGGTGTACGCGCCGCTGGGAACAGACGAGGCGAATGCATATCTGGATGACATGGCGCTCGGTGCGAACTTTGCGACGGTGAATCACATGCTGATCAATGCGCTGGTGCTTGAGGCATTTCAGGAGGTGTTGCCGGGAACGACGGGAGAACTGGTGTACTTCATCAGCCACAACATCGCTCGGAAAGAGGTTGTGGACAATCGACTGGCGTGGGTGCATCGCAAGGGAGCAACTCGGGCGTTTCCCGCCGGCCATCACGCTCTGATGGGAACGAGATATGCTGACACGGGGCATCCGATTCTGTTGCCGGGGAACCCTCAGGCAGGTTCGTGTGTGATGGTGGCTGATGAAGGTGCGTCGATCAGCTGTTACAGTGTGAATCACGGGGCGGGCCGTGCACTGGGTAGGCGGCGCGCCATCCGTGAACTGGATCAGCGTTCGATTGATCAGTCATTTGATGAGCACGACATCTTAAGCAACTGTCGGCAGTATCCGAAGGACGAGGCTCCGGCGGCCTACAAGGACTTTAATGAGGTGCTGCGGTCGGTGAAATCCGCGGGTCTGGCAACCGAGGTGGCTCGCCTGAGGGCTCGGTTTGTCATCAAGGACGGCGACACCGCAGACGACTGATTCGCGATTCAGCAGACGATTAAAGCCAGTCAGAAGTCTCCGACAACTTCACCACCGGCGATGGTGGCGAGTGCTTCCAGGATTTTCTCGTCGACCTCCACGGGAATGGCGCGGACGGAACCATCGGCCATGAGGAAATGGACGATTCCGGCATGTGGAGAACCGATGCCATCAGGGCCGTTGAGGTAGGGTGACTGACTGAAGCCACGGATGGATTCGGGGCCACCGGCAAATGCTGAGAGATTGGGGGTTGAAGAATCGCCGATCATCAGGGTGTTGCTGGTGCCGTCCAGCATATCTCTGAAGCTGACCTTGCGATCATAGCCAAAGATGCCGGCTTTGGGGTCCGCTTTGGAGAGCGTGGCGGCGTCGGGCCCCACACCGGCGATGCCGATATAGTCGCCGGAGGAGGGATTTCGGCGGAGGCCTGTCTGGCTGGGGTTTTGAAACACGGACAGTGAGGCATCGACTCCGGCGCGGTTTTCTGGAGCGTTCCAGGCGGCCGTTTTATCCATGTTCTGATACAGGTTGGCAAATTCGATGAAAGGCAGAATGGACCACGCCCAGCTGAGGCGCTCTTCGGGCTGCAGTGCGGGGTTCGGCTCGGTCCCGACAGGGAGATGATTGTACACATCGTGATAGTTGTGCATGGCGAGCCCGAGCTGTTTCAGGTTGTTCTTCGACTTGGTTCTGCGGGCCGCCTCGCGGGCCTGCTGAACTGCAGGCAGCAGCAGTGCCACCAGAACAGGTGCGGTGAAAGTGGCATTCACATTTCCAATGGGGGTGGACGGGACTGATTGTCGTGTGGTCCAGACATAGCCGTCGGCGGTGAGCGATGCGACGGTCACGTTGGGGAACAGATGTTCTGTGACCATTTCAGCTGCGGGGAGATCTTCAAGTTCGAACGGCAGCTGAATTGGCCCATCGAAAATCGGCAGGCTTTGGTTCTGCAGTGCCAGAAGGGCCGTGGGAGCCAATTGCAGTATGCCGGCATAAAATGGTGCCGGATCT
>JBEIEK010000394.1:0-5168 GCA_040382995.1 Planctomycetaceae bacterium | reverse complement strand
GTGTCGGCAGAGAAGTAGGTCCGGCGACTTGTCATCCGGGACAGGGAACCTTGATGGGGGCTGTCTGGCGGAAACGGAGTCTGGCTCCGCTTTTTCCCTGCAGGGAAGAGTGGGGATTCAGGCGAGTACTTCGTGGACGACGTGGCCGTCGACGTCAGTGAGTCGGTAGTCGCGGCCCTGGAAGCGGAATGTGAGTTGTTCGTGGTTAAAGCCGAGCAGGTGCAGGATGGTGGCCTGGAGGTCGTGGGGTGTGACTTTATTTTCGACGACTCCGAAACCCAGTTCATCCGTTTGTCCGTAATTGCAGCCTCCGCGGACGCCACCACCTGCCATCCACATCGTGAAGCAATCTGGGTAGTGGTCGCGTCCCAGCACGGCACCGCCGGCAGTGCGACCTTCGCGGAAGGGCGTTCGGCCGAATTCGCCGCCGCAGATGATCAGCGTGTCTTCGAAGAGTCCGCGCTGTTTGAGATCCTGAATTAAGGCGGCGATGGGGCGGTCCGTTTTGGCCCATTTGTTGGTGAGCCCTTCGGTGAGTCCTTCGCCGGGGCCCGTGCCATGGAAGTCCCAGCCCCAGTCGAACAGCTGCACGTAGCGCACACCCTGTTCCACCAGTCGTCTTGCCAGCAGGCAGTTGTTGGCGAAGCTGGCCTGGCCTGGCTGAGCACCGTAGGCTTCCAGAGTGGACTGGGTTTCGCGGGAAATGTCCATGACTTCGGGAACAGAGGCCTGCATGCGGTAGGCGAGTTCGTACTGTGCGATGCGAGTGGTTGTTTCGGGGTGGCCGAGCTCTTTGGCCTGCAGTTCGTTGAGGGCTTTGAGTGCATCAAGGGAGCGACGACGCAGCGGGCGACTCATGCCCGGAGGATCGGAAACATACAGCACTGGTTCTCCGCGGGAACGGCACTGAACTCCCTGAAACACGGATGGCAGAAACCCGCTGCCCCACGAGTTTGCACCGCCGTTTGGCTGGACGCCGTTGCTGATGAGCACCACAAAACCCGGCAGGTCCTGATTTTCCGTTCCCAACCCGTAGGTGACCCAGGAACCCATGGAGGGGCGTCCGGACCTTGGGGAGCCCGTGTAGAGCAGAAGTTCTGCGGGGGCGTGGTTGAATTGATCTGTGTTCATTGAATGAATGAAACAGATGTCATCCGCCACCTTCTGCAGATTGGGCACTGCGTCTGAAAGCCATGTGCCCGACTGACCGCACTGCACAAATCGGCGAGGTGTGCCCAGCAGTTTCGGGACGCCGGACGTGAAGGCGAAGGTGCGGCCCTTGAGGAATTCGTCGGGGCAGTCCTGACCTGTGCGGGCCACAAGAGCAGGCTTGTAGTCGTAGATGTCGAGGTTGGGGGGCGACCCCGTGAGATGCAGGTAGATGACACGTTTTGCCCGAGCTGGAAAGGCGGCTGCACGCTGTTCCAGCGGCACAACCGGGTTGATTGGCAGGTCAGCGCGTGCGGTGCCTGCAGAAGCACCGCTGAGGGATGACAACGCAATTGCACCCAGCCCGATTCCGGAACCAGACAGAAAATGCCGGCGAGTAGCGTGCTGGAGCCGCAACTGGGAAGGATTCATGGCGTAACTTCCGGGGGGGGCAGGCGGGAGGAAACCAAATGGCGGTATTGGGCGTTTCAAAGCCGGGACCTGAAATACTAACGCCAGCGGCTGCGGAAATCCAACCTCCTTTCGCCCCGGGCAGCCGTCCTTTGCTGTTATCTTCGGCAAGTTCTGCATGGCGAGATGTTTCGGCGTAATTCGCAGGTTGGCTGCCGCGATGTTTCCGGACGGCCGAATCCCGCGAAATTTGCCTGGAAATTTCTGAAAGTGGTCGATTTCAGCTTTGGCTTCGGCCTTCGTCAGGGAATTTGACCACCGCAGAAAAGGACGTTCCATGCGATTTGTACGGCTTGGCCTTGCATTTTACGCTGCGGCACTGCTGAGCGGTTGCCAGTCCGTGCGGAAGCAGCCTCCGGCAACGCTTGAACCCGTGCGAATCCCGCCAGCCCGCGACGGTGAGTATGCTCCTGAAAGTCCGCGGATCCGATCGTCCATTGCCGAGGAACCCGAGGAAGCCCGCCCGCGCGGACCTGTGAAGAGCATCGGCTGGCCCCGATTTGGGCAGGAGCGGCCAACTCCGAAGGCAAGTTCCACTGCAGCGAATGGACGTCAGGAAATCCGTTCCGCCGGCGACCTTCCCGTGCAGCAGGTCTCAAACCCGCTCACCGATCGGATGCGGAGACTTTTCCGACAATCCGGAAACCCCGAATGCACGGACAACTGCGACGGCAGTCCGGCGATTCAGCTGGATTCGCCCGGAGCGATCGGGGAGCCGGCGCTGACTCCGCGCGGGCCGGCTTCCGTGCGGGCAGACTATGGCAGCCCGCAACCCCGTGTGACTCCGGTACCAGATGCAGGCCCCGCTCCCATTCCCCGAACTGTTCCGGGACGGACGCGAGTTCCCGTGCAGCCTGCGGAACAAGGCCCGCCAGCCGAGATTCCTGCGGAACCCGCACTGGTCGTTCCGCCGGAAGTGCCCGCAGCTGCCGTTCCGCCCTCCCAAACGCCGCAGTCGCCGGCAGCTGGAAGCTCTGATAATCCTCTCCCGGGACGGCCAGCGCTGCCTCCGGTGCTTGTGGAAGATCCTCCAATGCCGCTTCCGCAGACTCCGCCTGCTCCGCCCGTTCCTGAAGTTCCTCCGGCGGTCCCGGCAGCGCCCGCGTTTCCCGACCCACCGGCATTGACGCAGCCCGAATCGCCGGAGTTGCCTGCGGCGCCTGCTCCCGCGGCAAAATCGAGCAAATCCTCCACGAAGACAAAATCAAAGCCCACCTCACCCCGCAAGACCACAACGCCACGCTCCACGGAGGATGATGCGGTGCTGGAAGAGCGTCTGCGGCAGTCTGCTGAGCGGGTGCGGTCCGGCGGGCAGCAACCTGGAACCAGCCCGAAGGCTCCGGTTCAATCCGCCCCCTCTGACGCGGGAGACGGTGTTACCGATCCGCCACTCTGGCCCAAACGCTTTGGCGGTTCGCCACCGGTCGGTGAACCGGTCATCGATCCACTGCCGGAGTCTGCAACCGCTCCAAAGCCCGTCGCGCCACCCACTCCGCCAGCGCCGGCACCAGTATTGAAACCGGCACCGATGCCAGCACCACAGCCAGCACCGATGCCGCAGCCGCCCGTCGCAGCCCCTGGGGCTCCGGTGGAAGCGCCTCCTGCGATTCCGGGTCTGCCACCGACGATTGACCTCGATGATGAAATCCCGCGACCGCCACGAACACCCCCGGCCAGCCCCTCACCCACCAGCTTCCGACCGAGGGCGGGGCGAAGTATTTGATGTGGCGACAGCGTCCCCTGCGAAGTGTTCAGTCCGTTTACGCCGGGAGCACGCCAAGGCTTCGCAGTTCGTGGTCGAGGCGTTCAACGGAGGTGAAGGGGTGGGAATGGATGCCGAGACTGCGAGCCTGGTGGATGTAGGCTTCGATGTCATCGGTGTAGAAGCATTCTTCCGGTGCGCAGTCGGCTTTTTCGAGAGCCGCGTGGAAGATCCGCAGATCGGGTTTCATGGAACCGACGCTGAATGACGTGACGCGATCGTGCATCAGGTCGAGCACTCGAAAGTGCTGTTCGATGAACCGCAGATGTGTGATGCTGGTGTTGGAGAGCAGGATCAGCCGCAGACCGGCATCGCGGAGCTGCTGGAGGATTGGCACGATGGGCGTGTTGAGCTGGAAGATGTCAGCAGCGGCATGGCAAACGAGGGCGGGGTCGAGCTGTTGGCCGGCGCGGCGGGCGAGTTCTGTGCAGAATTCAGCTTCAGAACGTTCTCCGCGTTCCATGAGCCACTGCCACTGATCTGTGAAGAGAAATCGCCGTGTTTCCGCCTCAGAAAGCCCGGACACGGTGGCGAGATTGCGGCACATGAGGTCATGTGAGAAGTGCACAAGCACGTTTCCCATGTCAAAAAAACAGGTGCGAACCGGCATACTGCAGATCCATGTGGGCAGGACGGGCGACGGGCAGGAAAGAATTCGGAGTTCGCAGGGTTCCCAGGGGGTGCTGAGGATCCCGCTGATGCGTTTTAGCAGGAAAAATCGGAAAATACAGAACACCGTGGCTGTTCCGGCTGCCGTGAATTCCGCTTTCCGGCTGCGAATCCCATGGCCTCGGAATGACTCCGCAGCCGCAACAGAGTATACTCCTGCAACGCTTTCAGAACTGAATTCCCTTCCCCGTCCTCAACTCCACTCCACCCCCACCCGACATTCCCATGGCCGATACTCGCAATCTGTTCAACAAAGTCTGGGATCTGCACACCGTTCGACAACTCCCTGGCGGTCAGACTCAACTGTTCATTGGACTGCACCTGATTCACGAAGTCACCAGTCCCCAGGCTTTTGAAATCCTGCGGGACCGGGGTTTGAAGGTGGCCTGGCCGCAGCGCACGATCGCCACGGTTGATCATATTGTGCCGACGTCTGTGCAAACCCGTCCGTTTCTGGACGACCTTGCCGAACAGATGATGTCGGCGATCGAACGGAACTGTGCTGAATTCGGCGTCACTCTGCTGAATCTTTCCGATGAGCGACAGGGCATTGTGCATGTCGTTGGCCCCGAACAGGGGCTCACCCAGCCGGGGATGACAATTGTCTGTGGCGACAGCCACACCAGCACCCACGGCGCGTTTGGCAGCATCGCCCTCGGAATTGGCACCAGCAACGTCGCCGAAGTGCTCGCCACACAAACCATGTTTCTCAACCGCCCAAAGGTCCGCCGGGTCGTGGTGAACGGAGATCTGGCCCCCGGTGTCTACGCCAAGGATGTGATCCTGCACATCATCCAGAAACTCGGCGTGCAGGGCGGTGTCGGCTACGCTTACGAATTCGCCGGCACCACCTTTGACAACATGTCGATGGAAGAACGGATGACCGTCTGCAACATGAGCATCGAAGGGGGGGCTCGCTGCGGTTACATCAATCCCGATCAGAAGACCGTCGACTACCTCCGCGGCCGCCCCGCCGCTCCACAGGGGGCCGATTTTGACAGGGCCGCCAACTGGTGGCTCAGCCTTGCATCCGCGGCTGATGCACAGTTTGATGATGTGGTCGTGTTCAACGCCGCCGACATCGAACCCACCGTGACCTGGGGCATCACCCCTGCGC
>JBEIEK010000393.1:0-5177 GCA_040382995.1 Planctomycetaceae bacterium | reverse complement strand
CCATAACGTCAGGGAAACGCTCGAGATCGTGGATCGCGCCTATATCCTTCACGATGGTCGCGTGCTGATGTCCGGCACTGCGGCAGAGGTCGTCCAGGATGAAAACGTGCGCCGTGTCTATCTTGGCCAGAGCTTCCGCGTTGGCTGAACCGCGCCCTGGCACCGAAACCCGAAACAAAAGCTCTGCTGATCGGTCATTGACAGGAAGAGGCCCTGTCGTGCGAGATGATGGTGATGCAACGGGCCTGCACCATCATGCACGCGACAACGTTCGTCCGACCAGTCGAACGGGAAGAATGGCCGCGAGGCGACTACGCATCATACCCCACCCGGCCAAGAGATGACATCCGGCTCTCAAGGGCCCGGATTCATCAGGCTCACGTACTGAGGAGTCACCATGCGGTACCAGATCAGCGGGAAACAAATCGAGATCGGAGAAGCACTTTCAACCCACGTCAAATCCGAATTGGACGAGGCAATGGGAAAATACGCGGGACGTCCGACTGACGCAAACATCGTCTTTTCCCGTAACGGTTATGAATTCGTCTGCGAAATCACAGTGCACCTCTCAACCGGCCTAACTGCTCAGGCAAGGGGCCATGCATCTGAAATCTATCCCGCCTTCGATTCCGCTTGCGAGAAGATGACCAAGCAACTCCGACGCTACAAAAGGCGCCTGAAAGACCATCACAAGTATCGGGCCGAGCCTGTTGAAGTTCACCTTGCAGGCTCGTATATCCTCGCCGCATCCAACGAAGAAGACGAAGGGCCGGAGGACGGCAACCCCACCATCATCGCCGAAACCGAAACGCGGATACCATCATTGACGGTGGGGGAAGCAGTTATGCAGATGGAGTTGTCACACGCGCACGTCCTTGTCTTCAGGAACGAAAAACATCGGCGGATCAACGTTGTCTATCGGCGTGAAGACGGGAACATCGGCTGGATCGATCCGCGCGATCCGGAGTGAAAACCGACTGAGGCGATCCGGGAACAGGACGGGCCCATGCAACTGGCCGACATCATCACCCCAACGTCCGTCAAGGTTCTGGGGGCGACAAGCAGCAAGAAGCGACTGCTGCAGGACTTGGGCGACCTTGCAGGAACGGCTTACGGCCTGTCACCTGCAAATGTGGTCGAGGCCCTGATCGAGCGTGAAGGCCTTGGTCCGACCGGTGTTGGACACGGCGTGGCTCTCCCGCACGCCCGTATCGATGAAGTCGACCGTATCCGCGGTCTGTTCATCAGGCTTGAAAAGCCACTTGACTTCGAATCGATCGACAGACAACCGGTCGATCTCGTCTTTGCCCTTCTTGCACCGGTTTCGGCAGGCGTCGACCATCTCAAGGCACTTGCCCTCGTTTCAAGAACATTGCGCGACACTGGCGTGCGCACGAAACTGCGGGCCAACGCTGATCCAGGCACCCTTTACACGATCCTGACGGAATCCCGGCCAAGTCAGGCAGCGTGAATGCTGCTTTGCCATTTGCCAAATCCGAAAGCGAGATAATCCTGCAGGTAAGCGATCCGGGCAAGCTCCTCGATGTCATCGTCGACTATTTCTGCGAGCCGTCCTGCACCAGGATCCGAAATAAGTGACACCTCCTCAGAAACCTCCCGCCGTATCTGCCACAGCACCAGAGCCAGGCCTTCACAAAGTTCCGCTTCCCTCAGAATCAAATCCGGCGGACCGTCCCTTGCGATCCCCTGAATATGTGTCATCTGGCTCACCATGGACCTCTCGACCCGCAGATTAGTCTGTCCGTTCAAAAGTGCGCCAAGAAAGACAAGGAATGCCTTGAATGCCTCCTTGTAAGTCTGCGAGTCAGACGACACTTCGTGCAGACCGTCCAGACCCGACCGCTGCCGGAATATCTGACCGACCCTTGCTAGACTTTCGCTCGCATCTGCGAACATGCAGGACTGAAAAATACTGTGCGCCCGTACCAAGGGGTGTCGCACGACTGCAAAGCTGCGAAAACCGGGGTGTTTTTCTTTCCAGGATGTCAGATCGTCCTGGGTGAAACCTTCAGTCGGGACTTCGCCTCCGTCCAGCCGCGTCATCCACTCACGGATGACCGCAGCCGGACCATGACCAGTGTTCCGAAACAGAATTGGACTCCGCGCACCACCAATCCAGCCCTGATTAATGTTGCGATACCGCCGCCCAGGATTGTCGAACATTTTGATTCCAATGCTGCTGAACTGCCCGAGTGCAGCCAGCATTTCTTCCCGATTCAATACCTTATCAACGGCAAGACCCGGATTTTGCTTCTTCAGCCTAGTGTCCAGAGACTTCAGCCTTTCGTCAACTCCAAGAAAATCAGCTATTCCGTTCACCACGTCAACGTTGAACAGTTCCTCATAGTCTACAAAAAAAGCCGTTTGCCCGGTAATCTGTAGTCTTCTGCGAATCCTCGTCTGAAAATCCTCTAACCTCTGGAGGTAGTCCGCAAAATCCGCCGCATCGAACATTATCTTGGCAGTCTTTGCGCGCCTTGCATTCGTTAGCTTCCATTGACCGGTCCTGATAGCGATTTTCCGGCTGACATAGCTCTCGACAGGATTCCGCGTCAGTATTATTTTGGCACACCGTCGGTCATCAATTATCAGATCAATCACTCTTGGATCATGATCGCCAAAATACCGGAAACCTCCAAGCCTCCCTTCCCTGCTTTTGATTGCGTTGTAAAGAAGCCGTGGATCTTTGTCCCGGTCCTCGCGGGATATGCCGAGGATGTCTGTGTTAACTGGATAACCGACAAAATTCTGGTTGAATGCCTCGCCGAAGCATTCAATCGTCAGCATTGAGTTGAGATTCGACTCGAGAAAATTTGACCCGGTTCTCATTTCAGCAATAATAACAAAGCAGTCGAATTTGGTCATCTATCAACCGACTAGATACGTTTTGTGTTTCCCGTTCTCGTTTAACGTGACTGCCAAATCAATCGGAAAATCACCCATC
The DNA here is from genome assembly GCA_040382995.1 of Planctomycetaceae bacterium. GTDB lineage: Bacteria > Planctomycetota > Planctomycetia > Planctomycetales > Planctomycetaceae > SXXK01. The sequence continues at coordinate 2,212 of JBEIEK010000393.1, read as the reverse complement.
AGGTATGGATGCATACCAAGATTTCGGAGTTCCTGTAGAAACTGCCCGAAACCGGTCAGATCGACAATTTTGGGGAATGCGTACCTTCTTTCTTTTTTCTTCGAACCCGCAAAAAGCGCCTCCTCGAAGATTTCCGCGGGCTTTTCGAGGAACTCGGCCATCGTCCAGATCCGGACACCAGCCTTCGTCAGAGGAGACCGTAATTTGCGGATCAGATCAGCTTCGGTCTGCTGTAGGCGAGCAGCCTCGGTACGCAACACCGCAATTTCACCGCCATTCAGGAAGAGCGGAACAGCCCAGGCACCAGAGATCAAACGGATGACAGCGTTCCGATCCCGCAGGATCATCCTGATGACCTCCTGGTTATCTTGGGGTGCAAACTGGAAAATCTGCATAACACCCCGTGTATTCCAAATCAGATTTCTCAGAAATGCTTCCGGATTGTGGTCACGCAGCGAACCGCTGTCCGACAGACATCCAGAAAACGCCGGGACACGACCTGTGAATTCAACTCCACTCCCTGAAAAAAGATGCCCGTGAACACAGGCACCGGTCTGTTCAGCCAGCCATTCCTCAAAGCCTTCATGAAGCTCGGAGAAACCCTGGAAGACCATGTAAGGGCCAGCCGTAAGTTCGGTCTCCGACTCACGATTGGGAAACCTGCTCTGCATGACAAGGCCAGAACGGCCTTGCGTTCTTTGCTGAACAGCTCGGGCAAAAAGGCGGTCGATCCTGCTCGGATTTGGGGGTCTGGTTGCCAAATCGGTCGCTTCGATCGACAGGAATTGGCGGTAAAGCCCGTCAGCATTCTGCCATATCTTCCGCGCAACGAAACAGTCAGACCTCCGGAGAAGCTGGAGATGATCATCGTAGAAGATATGCGGTCGTCCTTGAAAATCGAACTTCGATAGCGTTAGTGATCGGCTTTCGATCATTGTGGCATGCCGGCGGACAAGCGTCTGAAAATAGCTCTCGTCGGGTATCCACACCAGCCTGAAGAAGCGGTCGTACGCTGGTCGCGCCGGGTCGGTCAGGATCGCATCGAGAGTCTTTCGGGTCAGACACCACCATTGGGAGCCCATGTGGGGTTCAATGCCTTCTGGCAGACGACGCTTGAGCCTGAGGACCCGTTGGAGCCTGACGAAATGGTCGAATATCCGGCGATGCTTCCTCCAGGAGAACGGAAAACTCAGCGTGAACCGTTCTTCGGACAAGCCTCCAACAGTCCATGGAACATCTGCAATCCGCGCGCTTTCAATGAAATCCGTCTCAGGTCTTTCGTCTAGGTAAGCAATCAGCTCCCTCACGGGCCGCAAGGGAAGACAAGATCCGGAAGCCAGAAACACGTGGCTGACGTCCGGAAATCCATCTAGCAACATTTCCGTCGCAGCCTGAGTGGCCGCCACAAGACCCCAAGTTCCCCATTCGCATCGAAACCGAGAGGCAAAGAGAATCATTTTGTCACCAGTAAACCGGGCAACAAATGCTTCAAAGTCAGCGGGTGAAACGACTGAATCAACGTGGACAACAACCGGACAGCCACCCGAAACCCAGTGACGGATCACCTGCTCTGCCCTGCCAAATGCCGTGTGGACAAGCATGACGATACCGAGTTTCATACCCAGTTGCCTTTCGACATGAGGCCGAGGATCTCTAGCTGGCGCCAATTGATGTACTTCTCGCTCCATCTGCACCACAGGTCCAGACTTCCGTCCAGCCGGTCTGCATAAGCCAGGTATTCCCGCGAGCCGTCGTAATGCTCCCGCCTTTGCAACTCCTCTTTCGCTTTGGCAGAAAATCCGTCAAGAAATTTTGTATGCAGGAGCACTCCTGACGCCTTTTCGCCGCCCCATTCGTCATAGACATGATTAAGCCCTCTTGGCAAAAGTGCATGGGTCGAAGTGACATAGACGAACGATCTGTCCCATCGCACAAGCGGGACCTTATTGAGAGCAGGGGCATGAAACGGGTCATCAGAGAAGAAGATACGGGCACGAGGCCCACCCTGGATCCAGAGATTCCCGAGCCTCTGATTATGGGAAACCATGTAGTTTCCAGGATCGAACCACGATGCAATCGCAAGCGGGTCTGTACCCCTCAAATAACATCTTTCGTCGAGTCGGCCTTTTGGATAGAGATCGAGAAGCATCGCCGAAAAAGACCGGATTCCAGATGCGTCAAGCCAGTCTGTGAGCGCACGGAGAGGACGTGT
>JBEIEK010000392.1:0-5227 GCA_040382995.1 Planctomycetaceae bacterium | reverse complement strand
GGCGGAGTCGTTTGAGTTGGCGCCCGAAGGTTCGGAATGGGTGGTGAATCGATATCGGGACCGGGGAGCAAACGCCCGCACCACGTTCGGGAAGATCCTGGACAGGGCGAAGGTGCCCCGGTTCGAGCGGCCGTTCTGCAATCTGCGGGCTTCCCGGGTGACTGAGCTTCGCCTGAAGTTCGATCCGAAGGTGGTGGCAGTGTGGTTGGGGCACTCGGAGTCAATTTCCACGAAGCACTACACGCAGGTTCGGCCTGAGGATTTCGCGGCTGCGGTGGCTTCGCCCCCTGAATCAGTGGTGGGGCACAAGGTGGGGCATCAGGTGGGGCACAAGGTGGGGCAGAAGGCAACCGAACTGGGGGGAACTGACCCGAACCCCAAAAGACAGAACCCGGAAAAAACCAGTGTTTTTCCGGGTTCTGCGGTTTCGTTCGCTTCTGTGCGGGTAGGGGAAATGCTCCGACAGGGATTCGAACCCTAGACCTACTGATTAAGAGTCAGTTGCTCTACCAACTGAGCTATCGGAGCGAAAGTCTTCGGGAATGATAATAGGGACAGGCGGGTCTGCAACTGGTTCGGGCTGATTTATTGGAATTTGGTGCATTCGGCGATAGCGGCGGCAGAGCTGGATGAGGAGTGTGAGTGGGGTGGTGACGATGAACCAGGCTGTCTGGAAGCCAGAGTCGTTGAGGCAGGTGAAGGCGAACAGGGTGAGCAGTGCTGCAAGCCACATCAGCTGATGGCGGAGCTGGGGGTTGCCTGCGAGTTGATAGGCGACCGGGAGCAGCGTGTGGTGCAGCAGCTCGGAGAAACCCGGGATCCGGAAACCGGGAGTAAGGGCTGCGTCGGTGGCAAGTGTCTGCTGGGTTTGGAGCGGGAGTTCGGGCTCTGCGACCGGCAGAGGGGATTCGAGCCGGAGCTGGCTTCGGGCGGCAGCTGCAGCATGGCCACCATCACGCACGGCGGCAAGGAAATCCGGGTCGGCTGCAAGTGTGGCCGTCAATCGCTCCAGACGCTGCAATTCAAGTTCCAGCTGGTGCAGTTCGGCGGCATGTTGCCGATGCAGCTGAGTGGCCTGGTGCCAGCGAACGAGTCCGGGGGCGAGCTGAACTGCGGCGAGGACGGCAGCGGCCGTGACGAGGATGAGCCAGAAAGCCAGTGAAAACAGAATCGAGCCTGCAGCGTGCCGAGCGGCAGCTGGAGGCTCGATTTCGGATGTGACGGCTGGTTGGGGCTGCATGTTCAGGCGGACCTGGCGCTGCAGCCTTTTTGTTAGTGGATGGTTCCACCGTAGACTGCGGAATCGCCGAGGAGTTCTTCGATGCGAAGGAGTTGATTGTATTTGCAGATACGATCGGTGCGGCTGGCGGAACCGGTTTTGATCTGGCCGGTGCGGAGAGCCACAGCCAGATCGGCGATGGTGCTGTCTTCTGTTTCACCAGACCGGTGGCTCATGACCGCCGTGTAGCCATTTTCATAGGCCAGCTGCACGGCTTCGATGGTTTCGGTGAGAGTGCCGATCTGGTTGACTTTGACGAGAATACTGTTGGCAACGCCGCGGCTGATGCCTTCGGCAAGACGTTTGGAGTTGGTGACGAAAAGGTCGTCACCGACAAGTTGCGTGGTGGCTCCCAGTTTATCGGTCAGTTTCTTCCAGCCATCCCAGTCATCTTCTGAGCAGCCGTCTTCGATGGAGCAGATTGGGTAGCGGGAGGCCCACTGAGCGAGCAGGTCAACCATGCCAGCGCTGTCGAGTTTGCGGCCATCGATGGTGTAGAGGCCGGTTTTGGTGTCAAAGAATTCGGTGGCGGCGCAGTCCATGGCGATCTTGATCTGACTGCCGGCCTGGTAGCCGGCTTTCTCGATGGCCTGCATAATGACCTGCAGTCCCTCTTCGTTGGTCTTCAGATCGGGGGCAAAACCACCTTCGTCACCGACTGCGGTGCTGAGCCCTTTTCCGGCGAGCACTTTTTTGAGGTGATGGAAGATTTCGACGCCAGCACGGAGAGCATCACTGAAGGTGTCGAAGCCGAGTGGCATCACCATGAATTCCTGGATGTCGAGCCCATTATTGGCATGGGCGCCGCCGTTGATGATGTTCATCATCGGGGCGGGCAAACGATTGGCACCGACTCCGCCAAGGTAGCGAAACAGCGACTGTCCGGTGTAGGCCGCACCAGCGCGGGCGCAGGCCAGCGAACAGGCGAGGATGGCGTTGGCACCCAGACGGGACTTGTTGGGAGTACCGTCGGCTTCCAGCATCGCCGCGTCGATTTCGCCCTGCTCGGTTACGTCGCGATCCTGCAGAACTTCGCTGAGTTCGTCGTTGACGTTTTGAACCGCCTTGAGCACGCCTTTGCCGAGATAGCGGTGCTTGTCTTCGCTGTCACGCAGTTCGCAGGCTTCATGAGCCCCGGTGCTGGCGCCGCTGGGAACCGCAGCGCGCCCCATCGTGCCGTCCTCACAGATCACGTCCACTTCCACCGTCGGATTGCCGCGGCTGTCCAGAATCTCACGACCAACGACCGACATAATCAGAGGCGACATCGGCTGGAACTCTCCCTGGTTGCTGATAGGAAACATCATCGGCCCGCCGAGACTTCCCCGGCAGCGACCGCAGAGCAGCGCTCTGCCGGCGAAGCATACCAGAATCCGTAAACAACGCACCCCCACACATCGGACGACCTGCCAATCGTGGGAAACAGGGAGCCTCCGGCTAGCGGTGATTGGCGATTTCCTGCAGCTGAGCCCCCGTCAGGCAGCGTTCCAGTACCATCACCGGACCGATCAGTCCCCGGTAGTAATGGCAGTGCAGATAGAAGTATTCGCCACCCAGGATCAGGGAATCCGGGACGCTTTCAGACACTCCCAGCTTCGCGGTCACTCCCCCGCCAACTTCCCGGCCATCGAGGTACAGTCGCACACGCCACTGCCCCCCGTCCGGCTCGCAGGTCATCGCCACGTGCTGCCAGCGGTCGGGTTCGATCACAGCCTCCGTCACCACGCGGTCATTCACGTTGAGCCAGCAGGCGAGGTGATAGGGGGCCGTCTGACCGTCCAGCCCAAGAATAAAGCGACGGGCACCATAACCCAGAATGTCGCCGCGTCCGGGGTGGGGCCCCTGACCCATCTCGGCTGCCGGCCGGATCCAGGCGGCCAGCGTCAGCACCTGCAGGGGACGACCGCCACCGTGAAAGCCTCCCAGGCCAAAAGCTCCATGCCGATGCGGTTCATAATTCGGCCGCAAATTCGGGTTGCGCAGCCACGTATCCAGCAGTCCCAGCGGCGGATATTCGGCACGCTCCCGAGGATTCTCTGAAAACTTCAGCGCTCGGCGACCTGATTCCACCTGCCAGTCAACATTCGCCAGCTCCAGCAGACGATTTTCTGCCGCACCGTGATTGTACACGTACAGGCCGGACTGCTCCTCCATGCGGAGGTCCCAGAGCACCTCCGGGGAGACAGCGGGCACCGGAGTGGACGGCAGCATGCTGGATGCAACCGGGCGACCTGCTTCCAAAGGTTCAAACCGCACTTCAGAAACAAAGACATCTCCGGTGCCGGCATTCCCCAGACATAGCGCCAGCCCACCGGTTCCTTCCGGCACGTCCACCACCAGCCGTTCCTCCCGCCAGTCAAAGCTGCCGGCACCGAACCAGCCGGTCCTGCGCCCCAGAATATTGCTGCTGTCCATCAGCACATAACCGTTGCCGCTGAGGTCCGCCTTTTTCAGGCACAGCAGCTCCAGGTGCCCACCAGGCCCAACGGCGTTGACGGAACGCACACGCGCTGTCACCAGCCACTGTCCGGGAGCAGGATTTGCCGGACCGACGGGAGCGGCTGCGGAGGCCGTGGGACCCAGTTTCAGCTGAGCATCCGGCGCATCGACGACCCGATAGGTTGGCCGAGCGTTATGTCCCGATAAAAACGGTCGCCCGCCCCACCATGGCTGATCCATCGGCACTCGCTTCGCAAACCCAATCCGTGGCCACTGGTCGCCCGCGAAGACGAAGTTGTGATTCGGATCGATGCGGGGATTGGTCTGCACCTTTGCCCGCGCGAACATCCTTGCCGTTTCTTCCGCCGGATAACCCGTGTAGCGGTACCGCACTCTGAGCCGTTCACCTTCGCGAGCTGTTGCGGGAGCGAAGGCAACGCCGGTGTCGTAGAACGCCGCACACACGGCCGTGTTCAGCTGCCGACGCACACGCTGCCCCTGCTCACCCGCCACCTCAATCCACTCCGGCTGAATCTGATATTCCACCGCCGGCGACAGCACATGCGGCTCACCGGAGCGACCATGCCACACACGCACGCCATAAACGGGCTCGATGTCATCCAGCGGACCGGGATCGAAGGGTGACAACGGCCGATAACTCAACTCACCATCCCGACCACGAATCAGCAGGTACTGCCAGCGAAACGGATCCAGCGGCGTGTGGTGTTCAAAGTCGAACCCATAGCGGAACTGAAAGGGTGGCCCCGGGAGCATCTGCAGGTCGCTGTCAATGTCATAGGTGTAGGCATTCCGAACCACGTCATAGCCCACGCTCAGTCGGCTGGATGTTGTAAATCGCCCACCGGTGTGCTTCGCGGACCATGTTGCCAGGGCAGCGTCGCCCGCGGCATTCACCGCAACTTCAGGCTCGGTCCACTGCACCGCGGCCTCGCGAAATGCCCCCTGATTCTCCAGCCCCCAGTGGGAATCAAACGTGAGCATCGGGCGGACGTCCGGGCGCAGCCGCGCAAACATCGACGGGTCGCCGGCGTAATGCAGCTGCAGAATTGGTTGATTGTCATCAAAGATAAACTGCCGGCCACCCAGCCAGCGACGGCTGCTGAGCTTCAGCTGGTGCTGCGGCGGAACAACAGTCGGCTGCCGTGCAATCGGACGCAGCACGCCATTTGTGAACGACACCCGACCCTGACTGGAAACACCCACACCAACCAGGCCGGATGAAAGCCCCGGCTCAAGCCGATCCACGTGCTGAAAAAGCTCGCGACCATCCACGAACACCTGCAGCTGATTTCCTGAAATTCGCACTCGCACCACCAGCGGTGTACGCTCCCTGATGACGCAGGGCACCGACTTCAGGTAGCCGCCGTCCGGGAATCGCACGAGCGCACATTCCTGGTACTTCGTGGAAAACTGGAGCCGATAACCACTGCTGCCATCCGCAGCCGCACGCAGCAACAACCCCGCCTCGAATCCGCGATCCCCAAACTT
>JBEIEK010000391.1:0-5239 GCA_040382995.1 Planctomycetaceae bacterium | reverse complement strand
TACCGGAGCCCGCGGCTGAGTTGCCCGTGATCGCGCCTGTTGTCACTCCCGCACCAAAGCCGGCCCCCAAACCAGTCGCCGCAAAGCCGGTCGCACCTCCGCCACAACCGCCAGCACCACCGCAGCCCGAAGCCGCTGCCCCGCCAGCACCGGTTGCTCCTGCCGCGTCCGCCGCTCCGGCCGCGCCGTCTTCCAAACGCAGCCGCTCATCCGTTGATATCCCGGTTGACTTCAGCTTCCCTGGACAATCACCAGCTCAGCAGGACTTACCGGAGCCCGCGGCTGAGTTGCCCGTGATCACACCGGTCGCGTCTCTGTCACAGCCACCAGCACCGCCACTGCCCGAGGCTGCGACAACGCCCGCACCAGCTGCTCCCGAACCGGATCCGGCCCCCAACGAACCAGTCGCGGCGATACCGCCAACTCCACCGGAGCCCGAAGCTGAGTTGCCCGTGATTGCACCGGATCCTGTCGAGACTCTTGAAATCCCTGCGGAGAGCCAGTCACCCGGCGACCTCGCGTCTGACGCCGGCGAACCACAGACAGCAGCGAGCACCTCGACTTCCGAAGTTACGCCTCAAAACGAAGAAACAGACCTCATGAGCAATCGCAGCAGCCCGTCACCCGATTTCAGTGGTGACTTCAGCTTCCTCAACAACTCCCCGAAGGCACCTGAGCCAGCACTGGACCTGTCCAGTGCCGTTCGGGCGGAGGTCCCCGCGGAGAATGTGGAGAGCAACGATGCTGAAGCGGTTTTTGGCACGGCTGCTGAAGTCCCGCTCGATGTGCCGCCCGTCGCTCAATCCGCTTCCTCCCAAACGACTCCCGCAGCGGAACCTGCCGACGGCGAAGCGGAAGTCTCCTCGGTGCCAACTCGCCGCGCCAACACAATCTCAGTGCCCGCGTGGTTTCCCGGTTACACCGCAGCGCTGACCCTGGTGATGCTGTTTCTGCTGCTGACCGGCCGCATCCATTTGTCTTCCAACCATGTACTTGAAAGTCTCCCGGACGTCCGGCCACTGGCACCAAATGAGTTCCAGGAAGTGAAAGCAACTCAACAACTTCCCCGTGGCCACGTGCTGGCGCTGGGCGAATCCCGGCGTTTTGGGGACGTGGTCGTGACACCGCTGAAAGTCACCCGCGAAACGCTGCAGTTTGAGGACTTTCTGACGGGTAAACCGGCCCCCACCCTGACCACTCCTCCGGCATACAAGCTGTACCTGCGATTTGAAAACGTTTCAGGCAATGCGGCCTTCCCACCGTGGGATGCAGCACTTATGTCGCATCGGTTTCCGCCCTTCACCGATGACCTGAATACGCTTGCCAACTCCGTCCTGTTCCAGGTCAGCGAACCGTCCGATGAATTCCCCGAACGGCTGCTGAATTACATGCAGACGATGGACAGCAATTTTGTGCTGACGGGACAGAACGCCGGCAAAGTCGTTGCTCCCGGAGAAACTCTGGAAACATGGATCGCCAGTGAACCGATCCCCGACGACTGGAATCCCGCAGGTCCACTGCGGTGGCGAATTCAGTTTCGCAAGGGTGTCAACAGTGCCACGAAAAATGGTGTGACGACACTGATTGACGTGAATTTCAGCGTGTCAGAGATCAGTGGCTGACCATCGCCCTGGGGTCGTGGAATTCGGTGTGTGTCTGCCGTTCACTGCGCCGCAGCCATGGACCCCAGCGTCATTTTTACCTGCTGCTCGACCATCACCTTATAACGGCCTCCCTGCTGCATCAACTGAGCATGAGTTCCCGTCTGCAGAATGCGGCCACCCTCAACCACCACGATGCAATCCGCGCCCGCAATCGTGCTGAGGCGGTGCGCGATGACGAAGCACGTTCGGCCACGCATCAGCACGGCAAGGCTTTGCTGGATGAGCTGCTCGCTTTCCGTGTCCAGGTTGCTGGTGGCTTCATCCAGAATGAGCAGCCGTGGGTCGGCAAGGATGGCTCGGGCAATCGCCAGTCGCTGCCGCTGTCCTCCGCTCAGCCGCACACCACGCTCACCAATCACCGTGTCCATCCCGGCCGGCAGCCGATCGATGAATTCCAGCGCATTGGCGGCGGCAGCGGCAGCTCGGATCTGTTCCGGTGTCGCATCTCGCCGCGAATACGCGATGTTGCGTCCGATCGTGCCATCGAACAGAAACACATCCTGCTCGACAACACCCAGCAGCGTCCGGAATGACTCCACGTCGTAGTCGCGGATATCGCGGCCATCCAGCAGGATCCTGCCGGAACTGGGATCGTAGAAGCGGGCCACGAGGTTGCAGAGGGTGGTTTTGCCGGCACCGCTGGGGCCCACCAGAGCCACAATGCTGCCCGCAGGGATGCTGAGCCGGATGTCCTGAAGTGCCGGCGCGGGAGCTCCCGGGTAATTGAAGTTCACGTCCACAAAGTCAATCGCTCCGGCAATTGAACCGGGCTGCACCCTGAGGCTGCCTGGGGTGGACTGCATTTCCTGGGGTTCGCTGAGCAGATCGAGGATGCGGTCCAGACCGCTGAGGCTGTTCTGCAGTTGCGTGGCACTGGTGGCGAGCGCAGCGAGGGGTTCAAGGAGCATCAGCAGGTAGACGAGAAACATCATCAGGTCGCCGGTGGACATGAAGCCACTGGTGACACGCCAGCCACCGTAGAACAGCAGTCCCGCGCTGGCGATGGGAATGAGTGCCTCCCAGATCACCTCGACAACCCGCATCCACCACCAGGCATAGAGCTCCTGACGGGCCATGAGGTTGTTTTCTTCGGCGAATTGAAGCGCCTCGCGACGCTGGCGGCTGAAGGCACGCACGATCCGCATCCCCGCGAACGATTCCGCCGCACCGGCATCAATCTGCTCCCGCTGCTTGCGAATCGCACGAAACTGCGGACGGATGCTGTTGATCCACGCGCGGTGCGTGACGAAGACGGTCGGCAGGAGCACCAGTGCGCCCAGCAGGAGCGTCCAGTCGACCCAAGCCAGCACCGCGAAGCTGCCGACGAGCTGGATCACCGCTCGCCACGGGTTGTACAGCATCCCAAAAACCAATTCGCCAACGCTGCCACCGTCCTCACGCAGAATGGAAGCTACACCCCCGGATCGCAGTTCCTGGACGCGGTGCAGCGGCAGTCGCACGGCATGTTCGAAGACCCGCCGACGCACAGACAACTGGATGCTTTTGGAGATCCGCGTCGCGTGCCAGCGTCCCCAGAGATGCATTGCGATGCGCACGATGGAGATGGCAGTGACAGCGCCTACGACGAGGCTAAGCAGCTGGAGCGGACTGCGAAGAGAGGATACACGGGTGAACCAGTCTGGGAGCGGACGGCCGTCCAGCACATAGTCCACGACAAATTTGGTGCCGGCAGGCGGGAGCAGTCCGAGGAGCGTTGACAGGGTGACCGTGAACAGCGCCAGCAGCAGCGGGCCGCGGGATGGTTTGAGCAGTCGCAGGAATTCGCGGGTGAGTTGCCAGGAGGAACGTACTCGGTCCCGGGCTGCACGCGGAGCACCGACCGAATGCACGCTGCCCCCGGGAAGCTGCCGCAGGCGGACTTTGCTGCGATAAGCGAAAAACCGCAGGCGGCTGCTGCGCGAACGATCAGGGAGTTCAGCGGAAGGACGATTCGACGGGGGCGTTTGAGTTTTCATGGCGGATTGTAAGCGCTGAACCTAAACGTTGTAGAGTGTCCGGGCCAATTCCGGAAACCCGCTGCAAATCCGCCAGTGTGCGATAGGGGCCCCGCAGACGTCGGTCCGCCACGATCCGATTGGCCAGATTGGGGCCGATTCCCCTGACCTGCATCCATTCGACCCACGAGGCGGAATTGATGTCGAGCGTGAACGCGTCCGCACGCGGAGCCGGTCGCAGCAGCAGCGGTTCAGGACGCTGTCGGGAGAGCCAGATCCACTGACCGGCCATAAGTCCGGTGACGAGCGCCGTTGTGAGCCAGAGTGCCACCGTGGCGGGGTCCAGTTTTTGCAGAAACCAGCGGGTCAGGGGATTTACAGGCGGTGCCGGACTTGAAATCGAATTGGGCGCGGTCCACCCGGTTGCAGCCCCGGCAGTGGCGGCATCGGGGTCGATGGAGATACCGCGGTCGATTATGGTGGACATTGCATGGCCTGCCTGACGACATGGATATATGGTGGTGAAAAGAAACCCCTGAGTGATGTGTGCAATCATCACTGGAGTGAAGAACCAAGTCAAGAAAAAGGGCCAAAACCACCAGGCCATTTTGTTGCCGGGTCCGCCTGTAGCGGCTGTAGCGACCTCTCCGGGGTGAAAATGGCCCCGTTTGGCGGCTACAACGTGGCGAAAAACCAATTCCCCATGCTTCCGGGTTTGTTTTCCCGACAGCCAACGCGTAGGATTGGGGGGCAATTACTGAATTTCGCCTCGTCTCCCCGTTCTGACAGTCTGTACCGCATGGCCTCCCCCGCTCCCACTCTTGCTGCCCTGTCCGCCGCTCCCGTCACCCCGCCTCCGCGTTCCCAGGAGCTCTACCAGACCAGCCTCGCCAACGCCGTGACAGCGGCGCGGATTGCTGATCAGCTTCGCGGCCAGAACATCGTCGTGCTCGATCTGACGAACGTCACGTCCATCGTCGACTTCTTCGTGATCGCCACCGGCACAAGTTCCCGGCAGATGCACGCCATCGCCGACGAAGTGAACCGCAAGCTTAAACACGAAGACGGCAACCGCCGCATCAGCATCGAAGGTTACCGCACTGAGGGCAACTGGATCCTGATCGACTTTGGTGACGTGGTGCTCCACGTGTTCACACCCGAAGGTCGCAGCCTGTACAACCTCGAACAACTCTGGGGCGACGCCCCGCGCATCGACTGGCAGGCTCCTGCGATTCCGGCCTGAAGCCCGTTCCATCAGCCTGCGAAACTTCCGCCAGCCAGCAGTTGTGGCGAAATCGAAATCGACAGACCGTCGGGGTTTGAGACGCTCCGAACTCTGAAAGGCCCGCGTTCAGCGGGCGATCCGGCCGCAAGTGATCTGAAACTGCGAACACTCGGCCGTGGGAACCTCGTGATCGGACAAAGCGAGTTGACCAAAGGGCCGGGCAGAAGCAGGCGGCGAAGGAAATTCGTTTGAGTTAGGTATTCCGAAGGAAACGTATCTGGGTAAGTATATGAGGCGCCCCCCCCCCCTTGGTGCGCGCAGTCAAACCGCTGGAACTGCGGGTCTTGAGAGCGCTGTTCCCAACGACTGGCTAAGTTTGTGAACGGCTCAGACCG
>JBEIEK010000390.1:0-5239 GCA_040382995.1 Planctomycetaceae bacterium | reverse complement strand
TCGGCTGCATTCTTGCATTTACGAGTTGGGGCTTGTTTACGTGGTGGGCGTTCACGCACCGGATCGACCGATTCTGGATTCCCGTGATTCCCCTGTTGAGTATTTGCGGGGCCGGTCTTTGGCTGCTCAGTAATCGCAGCTCGTGGCGCAGCCTGCTGATTTCAATTTGTGCAGCCGCTACGCTCTGGAATCTTCTGTTCTGGCGTTTGCCGCTTGTTGGCTTCAATGCCGGGCTGATGGATCTGGAGGCTGCTGCGCAACTGGTAACGCGAGGTGACATCGCAAGGCTGAATGAACAACTGCCTGAGGATGCCAAAGTGCTGATGGTTGGCGAAGCTGAAGTTTTCGACGCTGAGTTTTCGCTGGTGTATAATACGGTGTTCGATGACAGCCTGTTTGAGCAGCTTGCGGCTATCCCGGACGGGCAGCCACCGGGTTCCCGCAAACCGCTGCGTCCAGCGGCCGAGTTCCTGCGGAACTGTCGCCGTGAGCAGATCACGCACATTCTGGTGAACTGGAGCGAGATTCTGCGATATCGTCTGCCGGGCTCTTATGGATATTCCGAGTTCGTTCAGCCAAAACACTTCGATGAGCTGGTCGAGGCAAAAGCACTGCTCCCACCAACCGTCCTGATCAGGCGTGACTGGACTGGGTTTTCGACGGATCAGCGCAGGGAAGTGCTGAGCTGGGAGAACGGGGCCGGGCTGGTACAGGGCGATGAGTTTTTCGGGATCCTGCTGTACAGGCTGGTGCCAGCCGAAGGGTGACTGCAGGCGTATGTGTCGGTAGGGCGAAGCGTCTGCCGGGTCACGTCCCACGTGCATCAATGCGATGGAGTTTCAGCCCGTCGCGCGCGGCCGTCGACGGATTGAAGGTCCATTGTACAGATGTCCGCGTTGTTGAGCAGTTTTTTCCGGCTCGGCAGGAGCCCCGCTCTCCCGATTTGCGGGGACTTTGTTGAGCAAATCAGGTCATTTTGGTGGCACCTGGATGCAGGCCACCTTAATATGCGACCATCGTTCCTCGCCACAGCTCCCTCCCGCCCTCCCTCCTCCACCCTTGCTCTGCCCCGGAGCCCCTCCTGATGACCAACAATGTTCAGGACAACACGGATCCACTTGTAAAATCCTCGCAGCGAGAGGCGTTGATCGTTTCTGGTATCTGGGCTGTGGCGATGTTCTGGGCGGTTGGGTGCAGTGCGTGGCTTGGGTATGGCGAACAGCCACAGCCACCGCAGCTGATTCTGGGCTTTCCGCTCTGGGTATTCTGGGGCGTTGTGATTCCGTGGCTGGCATGTGCGGTGATTTCGTGGTGGTTTGGTGCGTTTTTTGTTCGTGACGGTGAGCTTGGTCAGGACCTGCAGGACTCTGACGAACTCGGGCTGGGAGGCTGACCATGCCGACAAATCTCAACAGTGCAGCGGCTGCTGGTAGCCAGGCCATTCCGGAAGTGGGCACGGGCGCGATGGCGATGCTGGTGCTGTTCATCGCCGCATCCATGTGGATCGGACTGCGGGCCAATCGCGTGAACAGCAGCAGTGGCTTTATGAAGGGCTTTTTCCTTGGCAATCGGGGACTGGGCGTCTGGGCACTGGCGCTGACCGCCACCATACAAAGCGGTGGGACGTTCATGGGCTTTCCATCGCTTGTTTATGCGCATGGCTGGATTGTGGCCCTCTGGATTGGCAGCTACATGGTGGTGCCGATTACGGGCTTTGGGATCCTTGGCAAGCGCCTGGCTCAGCTCAGTCGCCGCACGGGAGCGATCACGGTCCCTGATCTTTTTCGTGCGCGTTTCAGCAGTCCGTCGCTGGGTGTGGCCTGCACGATCTTCATTCTGTTCTATCTGTCATTTCTGATGTTCGCGCAATTCAAGGCTGGAGCCATTGTGCTGCAGCTGGCGTGGCCATCGGGTGGCGAAATTTCGCTGTCAGAGGATGCTGTCGCTGTCGCTGACTGGCGATATCACGTGGGCCTGATTGTGTTCACTTTGACCGTTGTCACCTACACGCTGCTTGGCGGTTTTCTCGCCGCAGTCTGGACCGACCTGTTCCAGAGTCTGCTGATGTTCGCCGGGGTGATGGTGCTGTTGTTTGCATCCTTGAACGCCGCTGGGGGGCTTGAGCAGGCGACGCTGACATCCTTTCAGAACACAGGTCCGGGTTTTGTCTACGCGCCCGGCTATATTGCACCAGCGGCTGCGGCAGCTTCTTCTCCAGCTGGTGCCCCACATCAGTTTCTGCCATTGTCTCTGGCGTTTTCCATGTTTGTCGTCTGGATCTGGGGTGGCGTCGGTGCTCCTGCGGGCCTTGTCCGACTCATGGCCAGTCAGAACACCAATGTGATCCGCAAATCGATCTACGTGCTGAGCATTTACAATCTGGGCATCTATCTGCCGCTGATTGTGATTTGCATCTGTGGTCGAGCACTGATTCCAAACCTTGAAAAAACCGACCAGATTATACCTCGACTGGCACTGCTCACCACGGCTGACTGGCCTGGCGGTTCAGTGATTGCCGGGCTGATTCTTGCGGCGCCTTTTGGGGCAGTGATGTCCACAGTCAGCTCTTACCTCGTCGTGCTCTCTTCCGGTGCGGTCCGGGACATTTATCAGCGTTTCTTTCGTCCGCAGGCCAGTCGGGACGAACTTCGGCTTGCCGCCTGGATTGCCATGATCCTTGCTGGTGCGATTTCGGTGGCTGTGATGTGGACGCCTCCGGACTTCCTGCAGGTGTTCATCGTTTTCAGTACGTCGGGAGCTGCCGCCACGTTTCTGGTTCCCGCCCTGATGGCCTGCTACTGGCGGCGGGCGAGCACGGCCGGCGCACTTGCCGGAATGCTTTCCGGCGCGGCGACGGTGCTGCTGCTGTATCTCGCAGGTATCCTCCAGCTGTCTACTCCACAAGCCATCGGCGCCGTCTCGGGATTCCGCCCGTTGTTTCTGCTGGGACTGGACCCCCTCATCTGGGGACTGTTGTCCAGCAGCCTGTCGGCCGTCATCGTCAGTTACTGCACCGCTCCTGTCGACCCCCAGCTCATTTCACGACTTTTCGATCGCGAGCCTTCGCCATGCTGACTCAGCCCGTGCCCCGTCGCAGCGCACTGGATTTCACCTGTTCGTCACTCACGGCGACCGCCATGACCTCGCTGCTGATGAATGGCGGCTCTGTGCGGGCAGACGCAGTTCCCGGTGAAGCCCGCGATGTGCCCCATCTGGTTCCCAGAGCGCGTCGCGTCGTGCACCTCTGCCTCTGCGGCGGACTCAGCCATATCGATTCTTTCGACTACAAGCCGGAGCTTGCCCGATTCCACGGCAAGCCACTGCAGAGTGCCGAGCGCCCGGAAACTTTTTTCAACCAGATCGGGCTGCTTCGCAAAAACGATTTTGAATTTCGTCGCCGCGGTCAGAGCGGTTTGTGGGTTTCTGAGCTCTTTCCACGGCTGGCTGAACTCGCCGACGACATGGTTGTGATCAATTCCATGGTGGCAGACTCCGCCAACCACACACCGGCCACATTTGAAGAGAACACGGGGTTCCGGCTGAACGGTTTTCCGGTGATGGGTTCGTGGGTCTCGTGGGGTCTCGGCTGCGAAACTGATGAGCTTCCAGCGTATGTAGTGCTTCCGGACATTCGTGGTCTGCCGGCCGGTGGAGCGATCAACTGGTCGAACGGTTTCCTGCCTGCCCGTCACCAGGGGGTTGCCTTTCAGTCTTCCGGCCCGGCGATCCGTGACTTGTTTCCGGCGCGTCCCGTCTCCAGGCAGCAGGAAGCCGACTCCCGCGCCCTCCTTGAACGCATGAACCAGCGATCGCTCGAAATGTCACCTGGCGAAGATCAGCTTCGCGCCCGGATGCAGGCTTACCAGCTGGCCGCCAAGATGCAGCTGGCGGTGCCGGATGTGACAGACCTTTCCAAAGAGACGCAGGCAACCAGAGACCTTTACGGCGTTGACGTGGAGGAGACAGCGGACTTTGGTCGTCGCTGTCTGCTGACCCGCAGGCTGCTTGAACGCGGAGTGCGTTTTGTGCAGCTGTTCTCGGGTGGCTCCTTTGGTTCACCCCGCATCAACTGGGACGGCCACGAGGACGTGCACGAGAATCATTCGCGGGAGGCCCGTCGCATGGACCAGCCGGTGGCCGCACTTCTGGCAGACCTCAAAGCCCGCGGGATGCTCCACGACACGCTGATCCTCTGCACCAGCGAATTTGGGCGTACGCCTTTTACTCAGTCCAGTGAATTCGTGGTGGGCGCCGGGCGTGACCACAACATGTATGGCTTCTCTATCTGGATGGCCGGTGGTGGCCTCAAATCCGGACTCGCCTGGGGAGCCACCGATGAAATTGGCTGGAAAACGGTGGACAAGCCCGTGCACTGGTATGATTACCATGCCACGGTTCTGCACCTGCTCGGCATCGACCACGAACGGCTCACGTTTTACCACAACGGCATCCAGCGACGGCTTACAAACGTCCATGGTGAAGTCCTTCACGAACTGATCTCCTGAACCAATGGCCAAATCTGGCGACATCCACGTGCACTGGCTCAGCCTTACTCAAAAGGGGCCTGTGCCGGCGCGGCTGGATGAAAATGGCGACATTGATCCTCAGGTGCTGCGTGAGGGTACCAGCGTCATCGCAGCCATGCAGAACCGCAGTACGCTGGCCATGGCAGGTGTTGTCGCACGCAATCAAAAGATCAGCGTCACGGTGCCGGATATTTCCATCGCAACCGCAGGGACTTCCCGAAGAATTGCAGACGACCCGTGGCGACTGATCATTCGGGCCATTCGCCAGTGCGCCATTAAGCTGGGTCTGAAGAGTCTTGAGTTTCTTCTTCCAGACGAAAATGCTCCGGGACTTGAGTCGCTCTGTCGATCCATGCAGCGCAGTGGCCTGCAGTGCAGGGCTCGTTTTGCCATCTGGCAACTCTCCTCAGACTCGGCCACACCAGCCAGGCCGGCTGCAGGTCACTCCATTCAGGGAGTTCCGGTTCGCTCAATGATCCACACCCCGGACGGACGGCGACGTTGTACCGAGCTGCTGACGGCAATCCTTGCTGATTCCAGTGACCTGATTCAGTTGCCAACTCCGCAGCCCGACGCCCTCCTCGACGACTGGGGTGCATCTGACGGACTTTTGTTTCTGGAGTCGGATGCGGCTGAGCGACTCGTTGGGATCTGTTGTAGTGTACCCGGTGAATCCCCTGGTGCTGCGGGCAACGCGAACGGACTGGAGATAC
>JBEIEK010000389.1:0-5242 GCA_040382995.1 Planctomycetaceae bacterium | reverse complement strand
TCCTGACCGATGGCCCGGCCAGGGTGGTCAAGGTCGGCCCGACCACCATCCATCTGCGCCGGACGACGCCGAAGAACATGGAAACGGCCGGGCGCCTGAGCGGTATCTTGATCCAGGCCCTCCGCGAACTTGGCCAGGATCATGTGACGCCCTCCCGTATCACCCATCTCAAACGCACCATCCCGGCCGTTGAGCGACAAAAGTTGCTCAAGGACATCCGGCTCGCCCCGGCATGGATGCATCCGATCTTCCGCGACCTGGCAGGGGAGGACGCATGAAGCTCCAATTCCTCGAACTGCCTGATGCCGAACGTCGTCTTTATATCGAACAGGCAGCGATTCGAAGAGGCTTCTCCCCAGTGATCATGGAAAAGGATTTCTGGGTCTGCTGGCTGCTGAGTATCCTCTTCGAATCAGAATTTGCGGGCGACCTCGTCTTCAAAGGCGGAACATCGCTATCGAAGGTCTTCGGTGTCATCGACCGCTTTTCCGAAGACATCGACCTGTCGCTTTCGCCGCAATTCCTGAACCTGCCCGAGACCGGCACAAGCCGCACTCAGGCAAATAAATGGATGGCAAAAGCCGAAGCCGCCTGCAGCCTGGCCGTACAAAATCTAATCGCGCCGGTGCTGGAGGCCGCCGCCCTGAACGCCATAGGCGATCGCAGCGAAGCATGGTTCGAATTCTTCACCGATCCAGCTACCCATTCGCCGGTTCTGCTCTTTCACTATCCCGCAACGCAGCCAGATGGATTCGCCTATCTCAAACGCTCCGTCAAACTGGAGTTCGGCTCGCTGACTGACCAGCAGCCGACCGGCCGTCATCCCGTTGCGCCGTGGATCGCCGGCGTACTTCCCGAAGCCTTTCCTGACTGGAAGTGCGAAGTGGTCGCACTGGAGGTGCAGCGGACCTTCTGGGAGAAAGCCACTATACTCCACACGGAATTCCACCGTCCCACTGACAAGCCCACCCCGGACCGCTTCTCGCGGCATTACGCCGACACGGCCGCACTGGCAACACACCCCGACGCGAGCAATGCTGCCGGGGACCACGAAATGCGCAACCGGGTCGTGCACTGGAAAAGCCGGTTCTTCGGCAGTTCATGGGCGAGATATGAAGCGGCGGTACCAGGATCATTCCGCCTCGTGCCGCCGCCAGCAAGGCTTTCTTCGCTGAAGCAGGACTACCAGGCGATGCGCGATATGTATCTCTCGAAGCCAGCAAGCTTCGACGACATCCTGGCTGCACTGGCCAGGCTCGAAGGGAGAATCAACGGTATCGGCCCCACGGACGGCTAAACGCTGGATCGGAACAAGACACATGTGGCGCGGCATCGGCAGGTTACTGAACTGGGTGTCTCACATCACATGTCCTGGGCATTACGCTGCGGCCACCCGGCGCCGCCGCTGATGACCCAGGCGGGGCTGATGCGCGAAGGGCGAAGGGTGATGAGTCTCATGGCCGAAGTCGCCTGCGCGACATGCGGCGAACTGAATGGCACCGCATCAATTCTGTTGTCGCACCCACGATTGCTGTCAGGGACCAAACCGGAACCTTCCATCTGGTGATCCCTGAGCCAGCCTCCAGCGTTTCTGATAGCGACAACACCCCCGGATTTTCAGGTTTTTCGGGATCTGCAGCCCTGCGACTTTGCTTTGCCGAAGGAGAGAGCAGGAGATTTCGCAGGCGGATAAGCGGGGGGACTTTGAAGAGCCATTTTCGGGCCCCAAAATCGCGACACGCGCGGCGCGCAAATCCGGTGCTCGCCCCTCCACAACCTACGGCAAAACGTCTGCGTCCGTTCCTCACTCCCTCGTTCCCCCGCAGCGGACGGATTTTTCGAGGCATGACTCACATCGATGCTGCGGGAAGACCGGTGGCGGACTGCGATTTCAACGTAAGCGTCCGACAAATCCATTCTTGTCATGGTCTGTAATCTGGAGCCCGGTGTCCTCCGGTTTCCAGATTCCCCCTGATGAGGTGGTCCATGAACGAGTTGGAGCAAGTGTGGCGTGAGCGGATTGATTGGGTGCAGGCGCCGGGCTGACCATCGCGGCGGCCAGTGCGGAGCTTGGCGTGTCGGCGGCGTCCGTCTACCGCTGGAGGAAGTTGCTTGCTGAATCGCCGGTCTCAGGACGGCATCGGGCAAGACCTGTCATGCGAACTGCCGGGACGACGAGGTCTCCGCGGGCGACTCTGCCGTTTCTTGCCGTTCAGGTACGGGGCGTCGATCGGAACGACAATCCAGCAAGGCCCTCCGAGGCACTCGACTCGAGCCGCAGCGTTCTACGGATTGTTCTGCCAAACGGTGTCGTGATCCACGTGGCCGGAGATGTGGATGGTAAGCGGTTGGGAGATGTGGTGATCGCTGCCGGCCAGATTCCCGGGAAGGCCACTGCGGTGGCATCATGCGGTAGTGGCGCGAGTGAGGTGCCGTCGTGCTGAGTCTCCCATCGCGCACCAAACTGTTCCTCTTCATCAACAAACGGCGCGACTCCATGTTCACAATCATCATCGAAAGAAGTACGGATGCACCTGAGGGAAGTGTGGCATCGCGGTCACGATCAGTCGACGACGCGACGGTCCGACCCCACTGTTCCCCGCTTTCGACGTCATCCCACTCCCTGGCCGTCGGCTTCGGTGGCCGGAGGCTGGGATGGACTCGTCGGACGCTTACGACGAAAGACGCCGTAATGAAAAGCTGGTGGGTACACTTTCTGGGTACACTGAATAAAAAATCGCCACAAGGATTTGACGTAAATCCCTGTGCCGATTGAACGTCCCCGGCGGGATTCGAACCTGCGACCTTCGGTTGAGGAATTCCTAAAGCCTTTCCTTATGCGTTTCTGATGCTGGCGAAAACCCCGGATTTTCCGGGGTTTTTGCGTTTATAACCCATCGACCTTGCGTTCCCAGGGCGGAGAAAACGCGAATTAGTGGGGGGATTAGTGGGGGGACTTTGAGGGCCAGTTTTCACCCCGAACAACCGCGACACGGAAACTCGGTGCTCGTCCCTCCACAGCCAACGAAAAAGTCCGACGTCCGTTCCTGGATTCCCTTGTTCCTTACTCCCTCGTTCCCCACTCTCTCGTTCCTGACGCGCTCGCCCCCGCAGCGGACGGATTTTCAAGGAATGGCTCACATCGATGCTGCGGGAAGAGTGGCGGCTGAAGTTGGTGCCACGTAAAAAACCATGACATGACGAGACTGCCACGATACAATTTCCGAACAATACCGAGTCAGGATGTGGTGGGTGGCATGGTGACGCTGTTTCAGAAAATTCGGCACAGTGTGATACGTAACGAATATCTGATAGGATTCCACGTTGCCGAAAGACTTGAACAGAGAGGCATCATGGAGTGGCAGGCTGTCGAGGGGCTTATTGGCGGCAGTTTGCTTGAGGAACGTCCGGATGCTCGCCCCAATGCTCTGGTTGAGGTTCTGCAGGTATTGCCTGACGGTACTGAGTTCAAGGCTGTTTGGGCCTGCCTGAAAAAGTCGGCAACTGCGAAGTTGGTTACAGTGCACTTTTTTGACGGATGCTCCCCATGGCACTAACCGGTGAACGCCTGAAGCACACTCGACTCATTCAAACTCCGATGTACGTCGTGGCTGTTGAAATTGAGATGATTCTTCCGGAAGAGGATCCCAGCGAGCCCTGCTACGAGCCCGCGACCGTCCAGTTTCTGAAAGAGGTCAAAGAACGTGCCGACGCTGACGATATCGAGTGGCTTAAACGGCATGGTCGCGTCTACCGTGTGCTCGAACCAGCGTAAGCCGTCCACCGTTGCAACTGGAATTTGCGACCGGCACAGGGGTCACGAATAATATCGCCAGGCCATGAGCATCGCCGCCAGTATCCGTCGCGATCAGAAGCCTGAGGACGAATCGCTGTGATTGTTCTCGACACAGACCATTTGAGTTGTCTGGAATGGGGCAGCGAGGAATCGAGTCGCCTCAGGGAGCGACTGGCCGATGTGCCGGAAGGATCTGACCGTGCGGATCGCAGACTGCCGGCACGCGGCCAAAATCCCAAAATGCGATACCGCCACCCGTCATGTTCAGCGGCATCTCTCGTCCATGACTGGCATGCCGGATAGTTCCCGCGGCATCCTCCCCCGCAGCGGACGGTTTTTTCAAGGCATCGCTCACATCGATGCTGCGGGGAGGCCGGTGGCGGACTGCGATTGCAGCGAAGCGGCAGGGTGGCAGCTGATGTTGGGGCCAGGGCCAAGGCTCGAACCGAAGCTCGAACCCGGGCTGGCGACCGGCACGGGGGTGAGCGGGGGCAGCAGTTGCATGCGGGTCCGGCAGGCGGTCAGCAGCTGGATGGATTGAGTCGCCCAGTGGCGGGTGGCGGGGGTCAGGCGGTGCAGGATTTCCACGTTGCGGCCGCTGGCGTCCGGGAAGGTGAGCAGCAGGGCCATTGTACGCTCGGGCCACACTTCTGATCGTGGCTGAGTCAGCGGTGAAATTGTGGCCAGCAGCTGGCGTATCGTGGGCTCCAGCAGGTCCAGTCGCAGACGAACAGGTCGGCCGGGGAGACTCGTTTGCTCCGGACTGGCAAATCAACCCCGCCCCCCCCCGACAACTGAAAACTGACAACTGAAAACTGACAACTGAAAACTGACAACTGAAAACTGAAAACTGAAAACTGCTCCCGGCCCGCGGGCAGGCTCCGCCCCAATGCCCGGTGACTCTGAGTGAAGCCTCACCGCCAACCCGGCGGGGATTGGCTGGATGCCGTGGGACGATGAACCCAAATTCCCGATAGCCCACGAATCTCAGGGCTGCTCCTTGAGCCAGTTGAGGGGCTCCGTCGCAGCTGTTTCGCCGGGGTGATTCCAGATGGCGATGAGCTGCGAGCAGGTTCGGTGGCGGGCTGGCAGTACGGGGGACGCGGAAGGGTGGACGGCAGGCCGCTCAGCCGGCGGCTGGGTTTGCGGCTCAGCTGGCGGTTCGGTTTGCGGCTCAGCAGGAGCTTCGCCCTGGGATGGCAAAACCGCGTGAGAATGGGGAAATCGGGATATTTTCGCTCTGCCTGCCAGTTGACATGTCTTATGCTGCCGGTTGTTGCCAGAACAGTTGGTCTCACGCAAAGGCGCAAAGACGCAAAGTCAGGACAGAAATTTCCCTTTTCCAGCAATTCAGCTTTGCGCCTTTGCGTGAGGTAAAAGCTGGAATCGACGAACCGTTTGAGAACGGGCTGATTGGGATCATTTCGTTCTGCCTGCCAGTGTCCT
>JBEIEK010000388.1:0-5247 GCA_040382995.1 Planctomycetaceae bacterium | reverse complement strand
GGTGCTGCGATTATTCGTGGAGATTCGTTTAATTCGTGGACCTGAATCCCAGCATCGCGTTGCTGGGTGATGATCCACGATTCGATCGCCGTCAATTCCATTCCGGATTGCGGACTTCCACATTCAGGATTCGATTGAGTCTTTGAACGCGGCGGAGGCAGACTTCCCAGATGCCATAGGGGTCGTCTTCGAGCACGAGTGCGGGGTCGGCGGGGAGGATGTGCCAGTCGCCGCGGGCCAGTTCGCCTTCAAGCTGGCCGCCACTCCAGCCAGCGTAGCCGGACAGCAGTCGGAAGCGAGGCGTTTCGCCTGATTCTTCGGGGTTGACCACCGCGTCAAACGAATGCTCGCTGCCCGCGAGGAAAATTCCTGGTGCGACTTCGCGGTCGCTGGCTGCCAGTGCGGTGCAGTTGTGCAGGATGAAGAGCGAATTGGGTTCGACGGGACCGCCGATAAACAATGGAGCGTCGCCGGCATTCACCGCGCCCGCAGCGGACAGGGCCTTGCGGATGGTCATGGCTGAAGGCCGGTTGATCACCAGCCCCATGGCGGTCTCCGGAGTGTGCTCCAGCATCAGCACGACGGTCCGAAAGAAGCTGGGATCCCTCAGATGTCCTGCAGACATCAGAAACAGTCCCTGCAGCGAATGAAATTCCTCCTCACCCATCATTGCTCTCCCTGATCTGCCCGGATCACCATGCACATTGCGATTCCACCCACGCAGCTGACCCATCCCGCAGCCAGCCATCCAGCTGTGCCGGGTCTTTGAGTTGCCGGCCGCGTTCGGTGCGAACGGCCAGAAACGCGGACTTGACTTCGCTGAGTGATGTCATGTCGCCCCAGAGCTTTTCGTACTGAGAAACGGGAAAGACGTCTTCCTGACCATGTCCCCAGCGTTTCTTGACGTCTTTCAGAGTGATGTAGGCGGGGAGCCGTCGGGCGAAGCTGCGGATGGCTTCGTCGACCGTGGACGCATCCTGCAGCCGGCTGCGACTGAGCCCGAACAGGCCCAGCATCCGATCGATGTCGATCCACGTGGTCAGCGTATTATACCACGTGAGCGAAAACTCGTCTTCTTCGCGGGGCATGGCGAGTCCTTCCACCAGCCGCAGTCGACCGTCGACGCGGGCCAGTCCGCCACCACGATCCTCCAGCCTGCGACAGATCACCTCAAACGTCAGATCTGCCCCCGACTCCATGTGCAGTCCGAGGCAGCCTTCATCCACCGCCGCACCCAGCGTGTCGATGTTGTGCAGCAGCAGATACCGCAACTGCGGACGTTCTTCCAGCATCGAGAGCAGAGTGCCGTTTCGCAGCAGATTCGGAATCTCGTACCAGTGGCCAACCGGATGCAGGCACTGAAGTGGCAGGTTATCGGTGTAGTCCGAGCCTTCGCCGGCCGTCTGGGCCCATTTCATCAACGCCGCGCGGATGCTGTTGCGCATTTTTTCCTTTTGCGGGTCCAGCACCTGCTGAGCGACTTCTTCCCAGAGAAACTGCAGGTCGCGGAGCGTTGGTACCATTCGCAGACCAACCGCGGCACCCTTCGAGACCCGCAGCTTGCCCGCATAATCACTCACCGCTGCTGCACGGCGGAGCGGGGCATCCGTGAGGTAGCCGGAGGTCACTACGTGCAGTGGTGCCGTCCCGTACCGCTTTCCGGCAGCTCGCGTCTTCGCCAGATGAATATCGAGGAACGAGCGCCAGCGTCCGCCCATGCGGCAGAAGGGATTCAAACCCTTGACGACACCAGCGCCCTGAGTCCAGCGGCTGCCGGCACCTGCAGCGAGCGTCACCACCGCCACTTCACCCCGCATGAGCGCTTCACGGCCGCGCTCGCGGGCCAGCACTGAGATTTCACGGCGGCCTTCAATCACATCGCCGGGCTGCACGTCTTCAATCCGCGTCGAAGCGTGCAGGCGGTTCTGAGCCATACTTAATCGACCGGATCGCAGGTCTTCACGCAACTGTTCATGAGCCGTCACATCGAAGCCGTTTTCCCGCAGCAGCTCATCCAGACTTCCCGCCACACGTGATTCACGCACCTGCGACGGAAGAATTCGCTGCAGCAGTCCCGCCGCCAGCTGTTCTCCGCCGGGGGACCGTGCCACCGTGCCCACCCGCTGCAGTTCCGTTCGCGTCATCGGACTCAACTGTGAAACTCCGCGGCGAAGCCAGTCCGGCACAAGCAGCGCGTGATAGCCTCGGGGCATCCCATCGGCCGCACACAGCTCTGCCGTGGTACCCGCATCGTTGATCGCGAAGTCGTACACCACCGGATCCATCGCGAAGGGTACGGCGTCTTCCAGCGTCTGCTTGATTACCACCATCTCGGTCTGCAGCCAGTCTCGAGCCTCATCGCGGACGGATGGATCGAAGATGAACCCCATCCCACCACCGGCCATACCACCCAGCATCCAGAAGCCTTCGAAGCGATTGCCATACCGCGCGCGGCAGGCTTCAATCAGTCGCTCGGTCCACGCATTGCTGCACCACGGAATAATCGTCTGCAGCGGCTCGCGAAAGTTCCTGTCGGTCGCCTGACCCACCGCCGCAATATCTCCGCACTGCAGGGCCGCCGTCATTTGCCTCAGCAGGCCAATCGCGTCCTGCCGCGCCTGCCATTCCCGCTCACTGCGGAGCAGATATTTTTCGGTGACCATCTCCAGAATCGGACCGACGTTCTGAGCCATGCCGCCATGCACCAGCACCAGACTGTCCTGCAGTCGCTGCCTTGCCGCATCACTGACTTCCGACCTTGAAAACACATGATGCTGCGGCATCAGTCGGCCCCGGCTGATCCCGTATTCCGGATCATCCGGCCCCGCCACGCAACCCTCGATCAGCTTGATGCCCGGCCACAATCCGCCGGAATCCTGCCAGCCACCACCAGACCCCCCCAGCCACTCGCCCAGAATCGCCCGCGCAGCCACGATGCGCCGATCCAGTTCTTCCAGACCGCCCGTCAATGCTGACACCTGACCTGTGGCACGCATGCACAGTGCGATCAGCGAACCCAGCAGATTTGTGGAAACCGCGAGGCGCGAACCCTTGGGAATCTCGTTCACCCGGCTGCAGATTTCCAGACCCAGACCAGGTCCCAGCATCCGCGAGAAGACGTCGGAGATGCGACCACCGCAGCCTTCCATCCCCGGCGGAATCAGCCCCGCAGCAATCACGGCCGCCTTGAGCAGTCCGAGGTAGTCCTTTGCAAAGTCAAACACCTCGCTGATCTCGTGAATCTCAGCCCGCGCATCAAGGTCGATGCTCACCAGCCTCAGCAACGGTTCGTCAATCACTCGGAAACTGCACTCAATCGGTGGTTCCGGCTGACCATGCCGACCACGCACCGCCAGATCAATCGACGCATTGATCACCTTCGCGCCTTCCGGGTAGTCCATTCCCAGGAAGAAAATGTCGCTCCAGCCACTGTGCGAAAAGTCCATGCGCACAGCCGTACGTTCCCGCAGCACCGGATACTGACCAGTGGCCCCGACCACCCGCAGCAGTTCGGGTCGAATTCGCAACGGCATATCGGCAGGATGTCCCGTGCGAAACATCCACTGATTGCCCCGAACGGTGCGCACGCTGCGACGCACCTGATCCGCCAGCGTCTGAAATGCCAGCCGATGATAGGCTTCAGCGAGTGCACTGCTGAGCGCGGTGGAAGGACCGGCTTCAGCCATGCGGCTGAGAAACACATCGAGCGCTTCCGGATAGCGGCGACTGAGCATGTGCTCGTAACCGGCATAGGGAATTCGGCCAGCATCCTGACCGGCGTCGGTGAGCAGTCGTGCGAGCTGAAAACGGTGCAGCGAATACAGAAAAAAGAGCGCTCGCACGCGCCGATAAAGGTTTTCGCAGTCACGGCGGAAGGCGTCCAGCGCTCGGCATTCCTCCAGCAGTGCAGGGATGTCGAGTTCGCGGCAGACGGATTCCAGGCTGCGGTCGCGAACAGCGGGTTCTTCAGACGTCAGCACCTGCAGCAGCTTACTCATGACTGACGCCCGCCTCCTGCTGACGGCGTCTGACTCGATGCCAGCAGCTGCACCAGTTCCGCCAGAATTCGTTCGCGATCCACACCGCTGAGACCAAAGGCCAGCTGAGCGATCAGCAGGCCGTACTTTTCGCTGATGTTGTAACGCGATCCCTGGACGGCCAGTGCCAGGTAACGCTCGGTGGATGCAAGGCGATTCAGCGAGCTGCTGAGATCAATGACGCCACCTGCGGGTGCTGCGTTGAGTGCTTCGCGGAGGATGGTAATCACCGTTGGCGTGAGCACGTGCATGCCAAACAGGCACAGGTAGTGCCCGGCCCGCTGGCCAGCCACAATCAGCCGTTGCTCAGCAATCGTCGGAGTCGGTTTTTCGACGACTGTACTGACTTCGTAAAGTCGAGCTTCGTTGGGAACCGGCGTACCACCGACCGTCCCGAAATGCACAATTTCGTTCTCACGCGTGGGCTGTATGGCAGAAACGCTGCAGCCGTGCCGGACCGCTGCGTCCACCAGTTGTTCTGCGCACAGCCGGTCGCCACGGCTGAGATACAGGTGGTCGGACACCAGGTGCAGGAAGCTCTCGCCACCCAGAAAATCCGTGGCCCGCAGAATTGCATCGCCATAGCCGCGCGGATTTGTCTGCTCGAAAAACACCAGCCGAGACGCATGACTGCCAGCCGCCGTGGAGTAGGATTCCCGCTGGCCGGGGCGAATCACCAGAGCAATCTCTTCGATTCCCGCCGCAACGACCTCGTCCAGCGTCAGACGCAGTGCCGTTCGCACTTCACCCGCCCGGTCCACAAGCGTCTGCAGGGGCAGCGATGCATGCTGAGCCCCCGCTGCAGTGATGACTGCCTTCCGAATCTTCATCGACAACCCCCGAGTTCTGAATCGTGCTCTCACGGTCCACCGCAGATTATAGCCAATCGGGCGGAATCCGGTGAACAGTGGAACGGAATTGGCGGAGTAATCACACCTGCAGATCGGAATGATCGCTACCGCCAGAGCAACTGGAATAAGCCGTTGCAGTCGTGCCACGGACTCCTCCCGACCCCGCCTGGGCAAATCACAGTGCCGCAACGCCCCAACCGAGCCGCGACCGTGAGGGAGTGGAATAAACACCCAAAATCCTGAAACGCCCTTCTAAAAGTGCAGGGCACTTTTGCGCGCCTTTTGGAGGAAACCGCACTTGACTCCCCTCTCCCCTGCCAGGGGAGAGGGGCAGGGGGTGAGGGGTAAAACGCCCCTGC
>JBEIEK010000387.1:0-5257 GCA_040382995.1 Planctomycetaceae bacterium | reverse complement strand
ATCGCCTGCACCTGTTCCGTGTTGGTGGGCCGTGCCACCATCACGACAAAAGACGGCAGATTGCGATTGAGCGAACCCAGGCCATAGGAGGCCCATGCACCCAGACACGCGCGCCCGGTAACCTGATTGCCGGTCTGCATCAGACTGATGGCTGGCTCATGATTAATCGCTTCCGTGTGCATGCTGCGGACGAAACACATGTCATCGGCAACCCGCTGCAGATTTGGCAGCAGTTCGCTCATCCACATCCCGCATTCACCAGCCTGGGAAAAACGAAACATGCTGGGGGCGATGGGAAATCGAGACTGGCCGGAGGTCATTGTCGTGAGCCGCTGACCACCGCGGACAGACTCCGGCAGATCCCGGTCATACCAATCCTTCATCAGCGGCTTGTAGTCCAGCAGATCCATCTGCGGTGGTCCGCCCACCATGTGCAGCCAGATTACCGACTTCACGCGCGGCGTTGCATGCGGCAGCACAGCGCCGGGAAAGGTTCGGCCATTGCTCTGACTTTCGACGGCGGTGGCCGAGGAAGATTCTGTCAACAGCGCGGCCAGCGCTGCCGTGCCCGTCAGACAGGATCCGGATGAGAGCAAATGTCGTCGAGTCAGCTGCAGTCGCATTTCATTCTGCACACTCATGTCCGCACTCCCCTGTTGGATTTCAGCATCACTTGTTGAGCACTTCGTCGAGATTGAGAAGCTGATTGCAGAGTACGGTCCACGCGGCCAGTTCCGCAGCCGGGACCGTTGACGCCGGCGGTCGTTCGCCAATTTGAATCACCTGCTGCGAGTCTGCCGGGTTGGCCATGTACCACGACCGCAGTTCTGCCAGCGACTGCTGCAGCACTTCCAGCTCTGGGGGGCGCGGCTGCCGACACAGCAGCAGTTCATAAACGCGCCTCAGCCTCGCCACGTCCCCGTCCGGCGACTCGCTGAATACACGCTCGGCCAGCACTCGCGCTGCCTCCACCAGCTGTTCGTCGTTGAGCGCAGCCAGTGCCTGCAGTGGAGTGTTCGTGCGTTCGCGACGCACCACACAATACTCCCGGTTGGGGGAGTTGAAAATGTCCATGGCCGCCGGTGGAGCCATGCGCTTGACAAACGTGTACAGGCTGCGCCGATACAGGCTGTCTCCGCTGTCACGCTGGTAGCTGCGGGTGTTGCTGACGGTCATCGCAATTGCCTCCCACACACCCTCCGGCTGGTAGGGCTTCACACTCGGGCCACCAATCCGGCGAACCAGCAGACCACTGACCGCCAGAGCGTTGTCCCGAAGCATCTCGGCATCCATGCGGAATCGCGGGCCCCGAGACAACAGACGATTGGCCGGATCACGCTCCAGCGTTTCCGGAGAGACAACCGCCGACTGCCTGTAAGCTGCTGAAGTCACCATCAGCCGCACCAGCCGCTTCACATCCCAGCCGGATTCGCGGAAGTCCACTGCCAGCCAGTCGAGCAGCGGTTGATTGATGGGCAGATCTCCGGACACACCCAGATCGCCCGTGGTCTGCACCAGTGCTGTGCCGAAAATTTCCTGCCAGTATCGATTGACTGTCACCCGCGCCGTCAGCGGATGTTCCGGGCTTAGCAGCCATCGCGCCAGCCCGAGTCGATTGCGGGGCGCGTCAGCCGCCAGGGGAGGCAGCACTTCCGGGGTGTCGGCCGAGACCTGTTCAACCCGCTTGTCGTATTCGCCTCGAGTCAGCACCCAGGCCGTCGGCGGTTCCGGTCGCTCCGACATGACGTGAGCGATGGTGCCACGCGCACGAATGTCAGCCAGTTCGCGTTCCAGGCCCTGCAACGCCTTTTGCAGATCCTGGGACTGCTGGTCCACGGCCCGCTGCCAGAATTCGCGAAGCAACTGCTGCTGTTCGGCTGTCCGTGCAGCCACCGGCATTGCGAGGCTGGACGCTACCTGACTGACGCCGGCGAGCACCTGCACTTCGTCCTCGGTCAGCAGACGCGAATGGATCTGCAGATCCCGCACGGCAGCCGTTACGGCTTCACCTGCCGCACGCTGCCCCAGCCGAAAGGTGGCACTGCTGCGCACTGACTGATCCCGCAGCGAATCATTCTCGATGTTCACTTCCTGCAGTCGACCGTTGATCCATACTCGCACACCGGCAGCCGCACGCCGACCGTCCCAGGACACCACCGCATGCACCCATTCGTTGGCCGGAATCTGATTGCGAGTCACCACTTTAATGGCCTGATCGGGCCATGTGCCCACGATGTGCATCCCCACGCGCCGCTGCTGCAGCCAGAAATCCCAACCACGGAAACCCGGCGGTGACTCCATCCGGGCGCAAATCGCGCCGTACCCGTCCGAAGCCGGGGCTTTGATCCACGCTGCCACGGTGAACGCAGTGCCAGCGTCGAAATCCCCGGCGTCGGCAATGTCAAAGGCTGCCCCCTGCAGTGAGAGTGCCGGGCCCTGAGGTGTGGGTTCCCATTGCGCCGAGGCTGCAATGGGGAGTTGCTGTTGAGAGTCACCACTTCGACGCAGAATGGCACCTCGGCCATCGCCGGTGGGCCCCAGCAACTGCAGATGAAGAGCGGTCTGATGCACCTTCAGGCCAGCACTCTCCGGGGTGGCTGTGGCTGCCCAGGCTGTGAACTCAGGCTCTGCGGCCGTTCGCCGGGCGTCCTGGGCTCGCCGCGCGGCCTCAATCTGCCCCGGTAACTCACGAAATCGCTCGCGGTCCTCAAACAGGGGCACCTGTATCACCGGCGGCGTGTCCTTAATATTGCCGTCCCGCACCGCCTGCGTGGTGTTGTTGAAGTAAGCCGCCAATTCGTAGAACTCACGCTGGCTGAGCGGATCGAACTTGTGGTTGTGGCAGGTCGCACAGCCGGCCGTCAGGCCCATCCAGACGGTCGACACCGTCTCTGTGCGGTCGCGCGCATACAGCACCGCGTATTCCTCGTCGATAATTCCGCCCTCGTTCGTCGTCATGTTGCAGCGATTGAATCCGGAGGCAATCTGCTGATCCAGTGTGGGATTCGGAAGCAGATCGCCTGCGAGGTTTTCAATGGTGAACTGGTCAAATGGCATATTGCTGTTGAAGGCGCGAATCACCCAGTCGCGGTAAGCCCACATTTCTCTGTAGTTGTCGAAGTGGATGCCATGAGTGTCCGCGTAGCGGGCGTAGTCCAGCCAGTATCTGCCGCGATGTTCACCCCATTCCGGCAGAGCCAGCAGTCGATCGACATAACGCTCGTAGGCGCCAGGGGCTGCATCGTCGAGAAATGACCGCAGCAATTCCGGCGTGGGTGGCAGGCCGGTGATGTCCAGAGCGGCACGTCGCGCCAGAACTTCCCGGGAAGCCTCGGGGGCGGGACGCAAACCTGCAGACAGCAGACGCGATAACACAAAGGTGTCCAGAGGATTGCGGACCCATTCCCGGTACTCGGGCGATACCACGGGAAGGGTGTCCTTCACCGGTGCGATGTAAGACCAGTGCTGCTGATACTGTGCCCCCGCGCGGATCCAGTTCTCAAGCAGACGCCGCTGCTGCTCAGTGAGTGTCTTCTTGACTTCCGGAGGTGGCATGACCTCGTCGGGATCGGTCGACAGAATGCGACGCAGCAGCTCGCTGTCGTCGGGCTTGCCCGGGACGATCGCTCCTGACGAAATTGCCGCGTCACGCACATCCAGTCGCAGGTCCCCCTTGCGGCTGGCACTGTCGGGCCCATGGCAGGAAAAACAGGCCTCGACCAGAATCGGGCGGATGTCGGCATTGTAGCCGGGTTCCTGCGCAGCGACGGATGCGGTTAAGAAAACCGATGTGGCCATGCACAGAACACACAGCGAATACGGAAACCGTGGGGGCATCGCATGCTCCAGCCATGCAGGGGCAGATGGAGATCCAGAGTTCTGTCTGAGTGTGCCCGGCGACAGGCAGGAATGTCCAGCCTGAATCGCAACTTGCGGCTGCGGTTCCGAAAGTCGGAAGCCCCAGGAAGCGGTTTTTCCCCGAATGCTGAAAAACACGCAAAAAGAATTGGACCCGCAAGCCAGCCTGGCATTTAGCCCCATAGTGATCTGGATATTAACTCTACTGAGACGGAACCACCAATGCGAATCCAGGGCGATCATTCCGTACGCGCGACTGCTCAGGGATTCAACGGCCGGAAGACTGCGCGGCAAAGCCTGTTCCGCCTGGCGGTCATCACCGAAGATGAATCGCTCGGGGACTTGATTAGTGCGGCCGCGCAGCCCCTGGAGATCCGGTCGCGAAGATTTTTGGCGCCCTGGCACTGGGAACAAAGTTGTTCAGAAGGTACCAGTGATGTGCTGATCCTCGATCAATTTCAGGAACTGCAGCCTGCCGACCCATTTCTGGCGAAGTGTCTGCAGTTGCCATGGCAACCCAAAGTGATCCTGCTGGCGGACTCTCCAGCGACTCGGGGTGTCGTTCTGGCGATGAAGGCCGGGGTTGAGAGCGTTCTGGAACGAACGGTTTCCGGGGATTGTCTGCGGGCTGCGATTGTGCGGGCGATCGACCCGGGCGGGACCCTTGAAGAATGGGTTGCTGATACGCACGCAGGTGGGGCAACGGGAGCGCTGCAGGTGCTGACAGCACAGCAGCAGAGGGTGGCCGAATTGGTTTACCTGGGAAACTCCAACCGCCAGATCGCCGCAACGCTGACGATTGCCGTGAAGACGGTGGAGTCTCACCGAAGCCAGATCATGAGTCGCCTGAAAGTAAGTTCGGTTGCCGAGTTGATCCGGCTGATGGCCCGAGAAAAAACGGCCTGACGTCGACCGGCAAATTCCAAAAAATAGGACCGGCAGGATTCGAACCTGCAACCAAGGGATTATGCACCCCACTTCGGCTTTCACCGCCCCTTTCGGGTTTGTGGTCCGGACCATCCCTTCTGCCTGCCGTGAGGCGAGCAGTCTGCCGTCTGGTCTCTACACCTTCTGTGCCGATGCAATCAAGCACCCGTACAGCTTGGCTCGGGATTGGCATGGCGAATTGGCCTTCGCTTTAGCGTTCCCCGAGTTTGACAGATTCTACGGCTGTTGCCAGCCGCAACCCATTCGATGCCACCGTTCGAGGAAACCAGCAATGCGTACAACCTGAGTTGCACTGAAGGCTGGCTTCCCGCGGGCAGGTAGCACCACTTAAGTCCCCTGCTCTGACCGTTGAGCTACGATCCCATGCGGATATTCTAACACGTCCTCGACGCCGTGTCGAATCCGCTTTCGAGATTCGGAGGAGTCCATTGGCCTCGCGGGTCCCCGCGCT
>JBEIEK010000386.1:0-5267 GCA_040382995.1 Planctomycetaceae bacterium | reverse complement strand
CTGCTGCCTTGTGATTGAAGACGGTCTGCTGACAGCCATTCGACGAGCACCTGAACACAGCACCTCGGTGCCACCGCTGATGCTCGTACCGCCGCTGGTGAATGCCCATACGCATCTCGAGTTCTCCACCCTTAACCAGCCACTGCAGCCGGCGGCTCCCTTCCCAGACTGGATTCGCAGCGTAATTCGCTGGCGGACTGCCGGTGCCGCCACGGCCGCTCCGGAACCCGGACGAACGGCGATCAATGTGGGACTGTCTGAGTCCGCAGCGCAGGGGGTTCGGCTAATCGGCGAAATTGCCACATCAAATCCCCAGCCAGTCGTGGCAAGCGACACGCGGTGTCTGATTTTTCGCGAGGTGATCGGCCTCGGAGCCGCTCGCTGCGAACAGCAGCTGACAATGCTTGATGGATTCCTGAACCTGCGTGCGGACATGGAAGCGGCCGGCGGTCGCATCGGCATCAGCCCCCACGCACCCTACTCCGTGCACCCCGATCTGCTGTCCCGACTGGCCACAATCGCTCGCCGCGAACAGCTGCCGCTGGCCATGCACCTTGGGGAAACGCTTGAAGAGCGCGAACTGCTGGAACGGGGAACCGGCCTCTTCGCCGAATTCCTGCGTTCGCTGGATCTTTTCGACGCCAGCATCTTCTGCGGCGGCAGAAAACTCACCGACTACCTCGAACAGCTGACACTCGCCCCGCGGGCCCTTGCAATTCACGGCAACTGGTTCCAGCAGCCGGAATGGGACTACCTGAAACAGCATCCCGGCATCACAGTCGTCTACTGCCCCCGCACACATCACTGGTTTGGCCACCCGCCCTATCCACTCGCAGAGCTGCTGGCGAACGGCGTTGGTGTGGTTCTTGGAACCGACAGCCGCGCCTCGAATCCGGACCTTGGAGTCTGGAACGAGCTGCAACACGTGCTGCGACATCATCCGGGGGTTCACCCGCTGCAGGTCCTGGCAATGATCACCACCTCAGCCGCCATGGCCCTCGGCTGGCCGGAAGCCTCAGAGCCACTGGCCGTGGGCAAACCAATTGCAGGAACACTCATCGAATGCCCGGAAGAAAACCTGTCATTGCGTGAACAGCTGTGCCAAAGCCGGGTGTTGCAGGGGATTTCGCGGCGGTGCTGATGATTGGTACGGACTGGACTTACAGAACCTGGAGTTTGGCCTGTCAATCGATTCGTAACGCCACCAACTGATCTGGACTACGAATGTGGGTCGTAACTTGAATCGCTTGCCCGTTTCGATACAGCACAAAACCGTAGGTGCCTGCTGCTGTCAGATCCAAATCGATTTCACCTTTGCTGTCGGTCAACATCGCTAAGTCAGGGTGCGGTTCCGGGGAGGCGCTCACACAAACTGTTGCGCCGACAACCGGCCGGCCTTGACCGTCAGCAAATCGCACAATCACAAGTCACCTCGATTCACAATTCATCCTGGAAACCCGGAAAAAGACGAGAGTCGAGACGCGATTCAATCAGGCCCCAACTCTCGCCCGATATTGGCAAAATTTGCCTTCCCCAATATGCAACGTCAATCAGGTGCCCAACGCTCGCCAGGCATCGATCCGATTGTAGACGTTGGTCTCGATTCGCGTTGCGGAGTTTCCACTCTCGTGTCCGTTGGTGTGGATTCCGACCGCGTACCGCTTGCCGTCCTGCAGCACCCACACGGGGGCGCCACTTTGACCTCCCATCGTGTCGATGTCGTACACGATCACTCGCGAACTGACTGACTTTGCCCGTTCGGCCATGAACCACTGCTGGTTGCCACCTTTGTCCCCAGGATAGCCGCTCAGATTCAACCGCGCGGTAGAGAGGAAGCTGTCATTTCGATTCGCGAAGCCAAAGGTCCCGGTGCGATTACCCAGCGGAGCATTTGCTGGCAGGATGATTGCACCGTAATCGTTATCACGCTGGCGAGATTGCGTCCAGCCGGTGACGCTGCGGAATTCCGTGCTCCGCACACTGCCAAACGGTCGCGTTGCGTCATCCAACCCCGGAATCACTTCAATCGAACGAACCCAGCCACCTTCATTATGCATGAAAACACAATGACCAGCTGTGATGATTGTCCGCGCACTGATGAACCAACCGGTCCCAATGTAACCGCGCCCATTTGCTGCTGTGATCTTCAACGCACAAATCGCCCGCCATGGATAATCTGCTGTGTTACCAACACGAATCCGGTTGTCGGCCCCGATGAGAACCTCGGCGACTGACGGCCGATCATAGCTCCCGTAGATCGCGTCCAGCAGGAAGTCTGTTTCCGCGGTTGGCGAAAACTGGTCCATGCCCGCGCAGCCTTCGTATTCAGTCCCCTCACCAGCCTCAGAACGGCCGCTGACATTCGAACACTCGGTATCCGGACTTTGGTTCAAGTCGATTCCGCCAACTCGCTCGTATTCCGTCGCTGTACGATCTTCCCGCTCCACAACGCTGCCTGCATTTGAATCACCCATGTTTCCCAACCTGTGTTTAGACATCGCCCTCGACTCCTCACTTAAAGATTACGCTCTCTCCAAATCTGATACGCAGCGCTGGCACAAGCATTGGAAAACACTCGTGTCAGTTGCTGCTACAGACTGCCAATGATGAAGTCGTGGTTCTCGCGCGGAATGGGACGACGTCTTTGAGCGTTTATTAAGTTCCGAATCTTCAGGGTTCAGACTGACCCCGGCGGGAGGACAGGGTTCCGACGCGGCACAGAACTGGCCTCGGCAGCCACAAGGCGCCGCTGCCGCAGCGCGAGATCTTCTGCGGACAATTTGTCAAAACTCCGCAATTCCCGAAGTGGAACGGGAGCCTGGCGAGGACCTGCCGGCATTGTGCGTTCGCTGTGGGGAACCGGCAGCCGGAACCATCGACTGCCGCTACTTATCTGTGTCAGAGAAGTCCTGCGAACCGCATCAGGCGACCCTCTCACTGCCGGTCTGCCCAAATCACCCTGCACAACCGTCCGGTCCCACCGACGTCCGGATTACCGCTGCTGACCGCAGGGGGCTCGTTGTCAATGTCTCTGAAAAATTCGCCGGAGACGTTTGTGAGCAGCAACAGCGGCGATCACGCGCCATGAGGGAGACCATGGCAAGCCTTGCGAGCAACTACGAAGCGCCCGAAGATCTTCTGCGAAATCTGCGGTCTTCCACACCGGCCGATTGATAACGGCCGCAGGGCCCAGACCGCATTCCTCAACGGGACATCGCAAACATTCAGCCCCGTTGCCGTCACTCTACCGTCAGGCTGAGCGTATCGCCGCCTTTGATCTCAACCGTGCGATCCATGGAACCCGCCAGAAAGCCTTCCGGGATTCCTTTGGCGACAAGATCCTTTTCGTCGCCGGAGATGTACCAGGTGTACTTGCCCGGCGTCACTTCAGCAGCAATTTTTCCGTCCTTGATGTCCAGCGTGGCTGGAAGCCCGGTTTCCAGCGGCTGCAGGTTGAGCCGCAGTCCGGTAATGGGAGCGTTTCCTTTGGATACCGTTCCGGTAATCGCCACCGGTTCAGGATTGGTGCCAAGATCCAGAGAACTTTCACAACCGGTAAACAGCAGCAGGAACAGAGCGAAACAGTTGAAAGATCGCATGGGATGTGGGTTCCGTGAAAAAAACCACGCCGCCACTGCAGGGCAGCGAACGGCGTGGTGAAGGCAGTCAGAAAACAAAACAATTCAGTGTACGCATCAGAAGTCGCTGGTCACGCGACCGTCGTTGGAACCGGCAATCCACTTCAGCGTCAGCGTATCGATGTTTTCGCTGATAAAGCGGACGGAACCGTCACCCATCGCAGCCTGAACTCCACCTGTGTGCCAGCTGAACGGCTCGTCGTTCGGACCACAGTTGTTCACCGTCCACGGACACTCGACAGGACCGCCCTGGGGAGCACCGTAGTTGTTCGGACGAGCGACGCGAGATGCAGGGGAAACCGCATTGCTGGGCCCGGAGAGACCATTCGTGGCCGCATCGGGGTCTGCCCACGCATACATGCGGCGACCACCGGAGGAGCCACCCGACCAGGCGGGGCCTTCGCCGTTGGGCGAGGGGCGGCTGGAGAGAGAACCCAGACGGCCAGCGCTGGGATGGGCACGGCCGCAGTCTTCAATACACAGAATCGTGTTGGTCGTGCCGTCGGTGATTGACGAGAATCGACGCCGTGGATCGCAGGACAGGAAGCCCTCCACGGTCATCGCGACGCGACGAGTGGTACTGGTTGGTCGGGTACCAGTTGGATCGGTCGCACCCGCAGACCCATCTTCAATATCAGTGACCGCGATAAACATGTAGTCCCACAGACCAAAACCGTCCGGCGAGCGACGAGCGACGTCGATCGGAGTGCTGGGGCAAACGAACGCCGGAATCTGAGTCTTTGCGGCAGCGACCGTGTTGGGGAAGTTCGGGTCGTTGTAGACCGCACCAATCGAATTGGGGTTGAGCGCCGCAGTGTTGTAACCCACTGTGGCCATGTCAGCAAACTTCAGCTGATGATCCATCAGCTGATAGACGTTGGCCTGCTCGATGTACGGCAACAGCAGCGTTGGAGTGGACTGAGTCATGTAGGTCGTGCCGGCACCACCGGTGCTGTCGCACTGACCGGAATGTGGCAGGCGGCTGTAGGTGCTTTCAAAGTTGTGAACTGCCAGCCCGATCTGCTTGAGATTGTTCTTGCACTGCGTGCGACGAGCAGCCTCACGTGCCTGCTGGACTGCTGGAAGCAGCAGAGCAACGAGAATGGCAATAATGGCGATCACCACGAGCAGCTCAATGAGCGTGAACCCACGGCGAACGGCCGGTGTGCTGAGGGTCTGTAACGGAACCAGAGTCTTCTTCACTTTGAACCCTTCCTGAAAGGCAGAAACAGATGGACACGGCATAAACGATCGATGACTCCTGTGACCATCAAGCTGCCGCATTCTGTCGCGGACATTTGAAGAAACTGTGAAGTGATTGTGAAAAACAATTCACACTTCGCCCGTGCAAAAACGCTGGCCACGCGATCGATGTCATGCGACCGCACGCCCCCCCCAACGGCCTGAACTTTCCCGCAAAAGGGTAAGCCGGGAGGGCGAAGCAGGGATGGTGAAACGGTGATAAAGCGGACAAACTGGGATGTTTCAGTCCCCCCGCTATCATCACGCCCCACTGCGCGAACGGATAACAAAAAACGTCCTGTGGCGAGCGGTCGATGTCAATCGGCCGGTGACGCTTTGGTGCGTTCCTGATGCGGTTCGGGCCACGCGGGCACGCAACGTTACCGG
>JBEIEK010000385.1:0-5277 GCA_040382995.1 Planctomycetaceae bacterium | reverse complement strand
GCAGCGCTCGCGGCAGGGATGCGGCTCAGCAGGAGCTTCGCCCTCCCGGCAGCGCCTTTTGCCAGAAAGTCAACGCCATTGGGCGGCAGCCTGCGCGCAAAGAGCCGCTGCCAATGCACTGCAAACGGTCCTGGCAGCGCGCGCACCATCGGTGCGAAACACAGCCCGGGGCTTCCGCCCGTCCGCTGTGGAACTTCCGCGTTCCATGCGACTAAATGCAACCCAACCTCTCAAGTCCACACACAGTAATCCTGTCATCCAGCTCCGCCTGCACGCTGCCGGGACAGATGATGGTCAGCTGGTCAAGCTTCAGGTCAGAGATGGCGATGCGCATCGAGCGGGTAGTGGAGGGGCGTTCGCTGTATTTGAATTCAAAACCCAGCCTTTGACCCGATTCAAGGATCAGCAGATCCAGTTCTGCGCCGGCCTGAGTTGCCCAGAAGAAGGCCTGCTGCGGACGCCGAGATCGCAACACCTGTTCGAGCGCGAAGCCTTCCCACGATGCCCCCACCTTCGGATGCCCCTGCAGTTGCTCGAATGTCTGCAGCCCCAGCAGATGATGCAGCAGTCCTGAATCCCGCAAATAGACCTTGGGAGACTTCACCTGACGCTTCCCGACGTTCTCGTGCCACGGCTGCAGTTGTCGCACCATGAAGGTCTGACTGAGATCGTCCAGATAACCGCGGACCGTCTTGTCCGATAGACTCATCGATCGGCCCAGTTCGGATGCACTCCAGAGCTGCCCATGCAGATGCGCCAGCATCGTCCAGAATCGCCGCATCACGGCAGCATTCACTCGCACCCCAAACTGCGGCAGGTCCCGTTCCAGAAACGTTCGCACAAAACCTTCCCGCCACGCCGAACTGTCCGCATCGTCAGCGGCCAGATACGAACGTGGAAAGCCTCCTCGCAGCCACAGACGCTCCTGTGTTCCCTCACCCGTCTCACCCAGATCAAAGCCATGCAGATCGACAAACTCGATGCGACCGGATAGTGACTCTGAGGCGTGACGAATGAGCTCCGGTGAGGCGCTGCCCAGAATCAGAAAACGAACGCCCGGCTCAGGCCGGTCCGCCAGCACGCGCAGCACCGGAAACAGGTCCGGTCGACTTTGGATCTCGTCCAGAACCACCAGCCCCCTGCAGCGGCCGAGAGCCAGCTCTGGATTGGACAGCCGCAGCTGATCAGCAGGTGACTCTAAATCGAAGAAATGGCTGACCTGCCACGTTGCCGCCAAAGTCCGTGCGAGTGTTGACTTTCCCACCTGACGCGGTCCCAGCAACCCGCAGATTGGAGATCTGCGAAGCGCCGCCCGAACCTGCTCGATGGCGTACTTTCTGTGTATCATTCTTGCATTTTCGGATTTTGACTCCGAAAATGCAAGATTAATGCACGGTTTGTGACCCTCCCCTCTCCCCTCCCAGGGGAGAGGGGCCGGGGGTGAGGGGTAAAAGTTACCCCCTGCTACTCACCCTTACCGCACCTTAAACCCCAGCTTCAGCAACTCTCCACTGACCCGCTCCAGATGCGCCCCCTGAATTTCCAGCAGTCCCTCCGTGATCGTGCCACCAGCACCGCAGGCCGATTTCAGTTTCGTCAGCAGCGCTGGAAGGTCGTCCCGATCCGGATTCAGGTCCCTCACCACGGTCATCATTCGGCCGTGCTTCCGTTTTTCAACTCCCACACGCACCGATCGCGAACCTGCCGGTCGCTTGACTGCCGGGGCCTCACTCGGAGGGCATTTGCATTCTGTTTCCGGCTTTTCACAGCGTTCACAATGCGGTGGTCTGTCGAACTTTGTTCCCGCCAGCAGTCCCATGAATCACTCCTGCCCCGCCGTGGTCTGCAGCCACCGCTGAGCCTGTTCAAAAAATGCTGTGTAAAATCGTTCCCGCGAGCGATCCTGCGGGTGGGTGGCAAGGCCCGCTTCGGCCAGACCAATGGCCTTTCCAAGCACCCGCAGCACCTCGTCCATGTCGCCTCGACCCTGAGCCATCAGTACGTCGTAGAAACAGACGAGCACCTGACAGAAGTTCACGGCGGCTCTGGCCTGTGCATCCCAGTCCGCAGCCCTGGATTCCGGCAGGCCCACAAGGAACGGCCGCAGATCCGTCGGGCGATACCGCAGTGTCTCTGCAAGGTTTTGTCGGAACGTTTGATTATACTGATGAAACGACAGCGGTGAACTGAACTCCAGCACCGGATTGTCGTCCGTGTGCAATACTCCAGTGCCGCAAAATCGCCGATAGCCCTCTTCATCCAGGTGCAGACTGTGCATCACCTGCAACGGATCCGTGATGGCAATCCGCGCCAGATTCTCGCGGACCGCTGGGATTGCCATGCCGGATTCCAGCCGCCGGTAGTCGACTCGCAGCGGTTCCGCCGTGCCGATCAGAATTCCGAAGTTCGTATGCGTGTGGTTCAGAAACCAGAGCGTTGCGTGCGGGAACACGTGCTGAAAGCCGCGCATCAGAATCTGCAGCTCTTCCGTACTGATCGCCGCCAATGGAATCCAGGCACATGCGATTCCGCCGGGATTCAATCGACCCTGCATCCGCTGAAAATACTCCACCGTGTACAAACTGCTGTTCTGTTTGTACTGCAGATTTGTCACGTCGGTTGCGATCACATCGTACCACTGCTGTCCGGCAATCAGGTGATCCCGCGCGTCGTTGATGATCAGCCGGAAGCGAGGATGCCCGAGTACATCAAGATTCTGCTGAGTCAACAGCTCCGCCGCCCGCGGAACTTCGGGTTCAATCTCCACACACCACGCGTCGATTCCATGTGTCGTGATCGCATAGCTGGTGCCGCCACTGCCAAAGCCCACCGTCAATTCACTTTTCGGATTGGGATGCAGCAGCAGTGGCAGGTGGGCCAGCATCAGGGCGTCAACCCGTGCTTCCAGATTGGTTGATGCCACCAGCTGATCGTCGACGCACACCAATCGATCCCGACTGCCGGGCTTCTCCTTGATCACAACCGTCCCCGTTGGCCCTGCACGAAATCGTTCGATCCGTGACACGCGCTCACCAGGTCGCGCGATTGACACTTCATGCCACGCCCCCTCGTGCCACGCCACGCCAAATTCCCGCAGTGCCGGACGTCGTTCGTATGCCAGCCATCCCGCGCCAGCCAGAATCATCACGGCCACTGCAGCCCGCAGGCTTCGCTCAACAACTGGTCCTGCCCCCGGGCGTATCCACAACCCCAGCCCCGCCGCTGTGGAAATCAGCAGTGCCAGCGATCCATGCAGGCCGACAGCCGGAATGACCCAGAGCGACATCAGCAGCACCCCGGCCGCAGCCCCAAGCGTTCCCACGAATCCTGCTGTTCCGGCCCAGCGACTCCGCGCGAGGTCACTCCCCTCCGCTGCATCACAGATCGCCGGATACACCAGCCCCATGCTCACTGCAGGCAAAAACATGAGACCAAACACAAGCACTGCTTCGGTAAGATAAATATCGTTCAGCGTGAGCGTTCCTGTGCTGGCCGGCACAGTGATCCACGCGTAATTGAAGGCGGCTGCCTGATGCAGCACGGGCCATGTGGTAAGCGTCAGCAGTCCGGTTGCCAGATTGGCCATCGAGAAAATTCGCAGTGCCCGGACACCGGTCTGACCCGCAGCCGATTCACCTGGCAGAAGCCGACGCAGCAGCGGATACAGCAGCAGACTTCCACTGCCCATCCCCAGCAGATAAGCGGCCAGCGACAAACTGAACGTGATCGTGGAGCTGGAACTCACGATTCCCAGAAAACGCAGCCACACAACTTCCAGCCCCAGCGCAACGGCACCTGCCAGAAAATAGGCACCGCGAAGACCACGACAGGGCAATCGTACCGGTGGACACGGTGGGCCCTGCTCAGAGAGCAGGGCAGGGCGGCGCTCACGCGCGTCCACCCCCACGGCACCCGCCAGCCGATCAGCAGCCAGCCCCAGCAAACTTCCCGCACCGCTGAAAATCAATGCCCCAACATACGCCTGGCCCGTGCCGAACCAGCGAACCAGCAGCAGGCCGGTCACCAGTGAACCGCAAACCGCACCAACCGTGTTCCAGCCATACACCTCAGCCGGACGCAGACGCCCGCCCGCTGGGACCCCGCCCAGCATCAGCGGCAGTGTCGCTCCCATCCCCAGAGCCGCCGGAAGCAGCAAGCCGGCTGCCAATACAAAACGCATGAGTCCCAGCTGCCAGCTGCCCTCACCAAAACCAGCCGCCGCCCACCGATAACAATTGTCCGCGACCGG
This sequence comes from Planctomycetaceae bacterium, assembly GCA_040382995.1. Classification (GTDB taxonomy): domain Bacteria; phylum Planctomycetota; class Planctomycetia; order Planctomycetales; family Planctomycetaceae; genus SXXK01. The sequence continues at coordinate 1,028 of JBEIEK010000385.1, read as the reverse complement.
AACCAGCAGTGGCACGGCGAATCCCCAAAGCCCGATTCCCGCTTCCACGGCCGAGAAGACACGCAACGGGCGAGCCATGCGGGGCAGGAGTCGCCCGGCTACGAGACTTCCAAACGCAATCCCCAGAAAAATCGCCGTCAGTACCGCGGTTGTTGCTGGAGCACTGGCACCAAAGCTCAGATGCAGTTGCCGCTGCCAGAGAATCTCCAGGGTCAGCGCACTGGCCCCCGAACATGTCACCGCAAGACAGCAAAGAATTACAAAAACACCGGATCTCCGCATCAGTGCATTCCCGCTCCGTGAACACGCACCTCGTCAAACAAGGACTTTTTATCGGCCGGATGCTACTCTTTCCGCTGCCATGAAACAAATTGCGACCGTTCAGCCCTGCTTCTCCGCCAACTTCACCAGGCCAGTGACCGCTGCGTCCTGCGACAGGACTCCCGTGACCAGCAATCGCCAGGGTGCAAACCACCGACAACAACAAGCCATCGCAGCACTGCTGCTCGCGGCCGTGCTGGGATTGTGCGCCGGCGGGTGTTCGAAAAGCTCCAGCGAGCCGGATGCCCGCAGTAACACAAATCAGCAACATCCAACCCCGGAATCTCTCAATCCTGACGCCACGCTGTCACCTGCGTCGACACCACGTCCACCCGACGATTCCGCCAGTTTCGTCGGCTCCGCCGCCTGCACGGAATGTCACTCCGCGATCGCTGGCACATGGCAACAGCACCCGATGGCCAGGTCCATGGCCCCGGCCAACACAGTTCCGGCCGGCTCCGAAGCAGCCATACCCGTCGTCCACGGCATCACCCGCAGTTACGATGTGCGGCTTGAAAATGGCCGCATGCTGCACCGAGACAGCATGCAGACCGCTGATGGGCAGCCCGTGTATTCTCAGGAATTCGCCATGGACTACGTCGTCGGTTCCGGCCAGCGCGCCCACGCATGGATTCGCCGCGAAGGAGAACTGCTGTTTCAATCCCCGCTCAACTGGTTCTCACAACAGGCCTGCTGGGATGTGGCTC
>JBEIEK010000384.1:0-5355 GCA_040382995.1 Planctomycetaceae bacterium | reverse complement strand
GTCACATTGTCGATGAACAGCCGATCGGTATCCGGCATGAGCATTCGAAGTCGGGCGAATTCATCGAGCCATTCGATGTCACGGTCGACCCAGCGACCAATTTTTTCGGCGAAGTCGAGGTCCTTGCTGCCGGCTTCAAGTTTTTCGCGGAGGTCGTTGTTTTCGAGGGCAAGGGCTGATTTCTGGCGTTGCAGGGCATTGATGCGGCCCTGCCGCCACATGTAGATGCCGCCGAAGAGCAGCACGCTGGCGAGGGTTGCGGCGAGGATTTTCACACGACGCAGATCCCGTTTTTCCGGGGCTTTGCGGGGGCTGATAAAATCGACGATTTCGACCGGGGTGGCGGAACGGCTGAGGAGAGCGCCAGCGAGTGAGGCGGTGTCGACTGCGGTAACCGGGGAACCTGCCGGGAGGGCAACGAGTGATTCGGCGGGGTTGATGCGTTCGACAGTGGCATTACCGAGCCTTGCTGCCACCTGGTCTGAGATGGCGGCGGTGGCCTGGGGATCACCGATGAGCAGCAGGCGGTGGATGGGCTGATCGCCGAGCACTTCTGTGGCGGACAGGCGGGCTCGGGAGAGTTCGGCTCGGAGGGTGCGTTCGAGGTCTTCGGTGGAGGACCATGCGGCACCACTGTGCACGTAAAGCACTGTGTTGCCGCGAAGAAAGGTGAGTTCAAGGAAGTCGCGACGCAGCAGGGCGACGATATCGACGCCTGGCGGAGCATCAGCGGCGGTGACACCTGCGCGGGCCAGTGTCTGTGCAAGGCTCCAGGCACTCACGCGGGCTTCGGTGAGTTCCAGCTGGGCGTCGTTGAGCGTGCGGCGGACGAGACCAAGCTGATCGGCGGGGATGGTGACCAGCAGCACATCCCGGGTGGGCGATCCGGACTGCACGGGAAGCGGAGTGAAGTCGAGAATCACGGATTCGACGGGCACTGTGAGCTTGAGTGCGGCCTGCATCCGCAGCATGTCCGGGATCTCTGTGTCGGGGACCTGCGGGAGCTGAACGCGGTGGATGGTCACCAGTTGTCTGGGGAGGACGACAGCGACCTGGCGACGGCTGCGTTCGGACTGGGCTGGGAAGGTTTCCTGGAGCCCCTGAACGAGTGAGAGTGTGTCCTGGGAATCGGCAGCGCGCGGGAAGACCTGAACAAAGCTGAGGTTGGCTTTGGAACCGGCGAACGTGCCCTGAGCGACGACAAGGCGGTCGCGGTCCCATTCGATAATGATGTCAGCCATAATTGCACCGTGTGAAATGCAGGTTGCCGCAGCGGAACTGGTACGGAATTCAACCCCGATCTGCAGGTTTGGGGGCGAAAGAACGTGGGGAGCGGCGGAGTTTTGTTGAGTTTTGGGTGATTTGCGAGGATTGTAGGGTGTTGGTGGTTACTGCTGATCGGAGAGGGATCCGTCGAGGATTCCTGGTTCGAAGCCGCGTCCCAGCACGGTCAGATCGCGCTGAAAGAGAATTCGGGGTGGTTTTTTTGTGGCGTCAATCATGGCTTCAAGGCGCGTTGTGGGGCCGCCCTGATCGAAATGTCCAAGGACCTGAAAGGAATAGACATCGCCGGTGGTGGTGAGCCACGGGCCGAGTCGTTTGAAGGTGACGAGGTCGACGATGCCCTCCGTGAGCAGCCAGACGGGGGAGCGACGGTTGACCATGATTTGTGACGAGATTCCGCTGTCTTCGAGTGGGGGGCGGGCGGCAAGGATGGCATCCGCCATGGCTTCGGTCATGTCGGGCATGGCGAGCAGCACTTCGCGGGGGGCCAGATTGACATTGATGCGGCCATCGACGAAGTCATCGTTCAGAAAGGTCAGGGATTCTTCGAGGATGAGCATTTGTTCAAGCAGGGCGGCGGGGTCGGACGAGGACCATGGGCTGGTGAGCGTCTGGGCGGCCCCATTGACGGTGACCTGAACCTGGGCATCGATCAGGTCGTAGATCGAGCGAAAGGAGGCTGTGGGGGGATTGGAGAGATCCATGCCGCCACGTGTGACTTCGCCAACTCGGCCGGTGGCCAGGTTTTTGGCGATCCAGTCGACCAGTTGCTGCTGTTCGATGGTCAGCTTTCCCTGGGCCTGCGCATCGGCGTTCTGGTCTCCTGTGAGCCTGTAGCCGGTGATGAAGGTGGCTGTCTCCGTATCGAACGACTCTTCCACGAGGTCAAACATCTCTGCCACGATGCCGTTGTTGATGTTGATCTTCTTCGCTCCGGACAGCTGTGTGTTGCGTTCCCGGCTGGAGATGGTGAGGAAGTCGCGGAATCCGAGTTGCAGGATGCCATCGGCGTTGTCGTTGGGCGGGCTGTCCGCGCCGTCGTCTTCGTTCGGGTCAAGTCGCCCGTTGCGGTTGGCGTCTTCCCCGTAGAACAGCAGCGGAGTGACTCCCTGGATCTGCAGGAGTTCGTCGATGGACTGCAGGGGGGCGTTGCGGGCGGAGTAGGGCACGGCGAGACCTTCGTAGGTGGCCGATTCAGCGCCGCCCGTGCGCGGCTCTTCATTGCTGTCGATCCAGTCCAGAATTGCGTTGCAGATGTCCTCGGTCATGCCGGGGATGTACGAGACCGCGAAAAACGGGTCAGTCGTGTCATCCACATCGTTTTCGAATTCGATGAGTCGGTTGATGTTGAATTTCGCGGTTTCAGTGAGCAGTCCGGCGCGGGGGAGGACGTTGGAGGTGCCGGTCTGTCCCGGGCTGAGAATTGAGAAGCGTACCTGGCCCCGGGGATCTTCGGACGGCCCGATGGGCTGACGGGAAAACCGGGATGGGTCATGGTAGAGATCAAGGGTAGGGTCGGCCTGGCGGAGTGTGACCTGGCTGGCAACATATTCGATCCCCGATTCGGCGGCCATCCGGGCTTCCACGTCGCGGCCGAACATATTGGCAGCTCGGTGTTCTGTTTCCATCTTTCCAAGATAGCTGTAGGCGGCCAGGGACAGCAGGACAAGCGTCACGGTCACAACCAGCAGCACGAAGCCACGGCGGGAGGTACGGCCTGAGAATCGCGGGGGGCTGGGAGATTTCACAGCAACGCCTCCATCACGAACGGTTCCGCAGTTGGGAGCGGAACCACCATACGGTGTGTGGTTTCCGGAAATGCGTAGGGTGTTGGTTCGTCGCTGCTGAGCAGACTTTCCGTGGGCTGTTCGTCGCGGAGCGTAATCACGATCTCGATGGCTTTGGGGAGTTCGTTGCGGGCAGTGCTGTCCCATTCTTCAAGCCACTGGCCACCGTCGAAGTAGCGGAAGGTGACTGAAGAGACTTCCCTGGCAATCAGTTTGGCGGCTGACAGCTGCGGCATGTCTTCCGCGGTTTCCACCGCAGTGCTCAGGCCATACAGATCCCCCTCGACGCGGGCCAGACCGATCGGACCGTCGGTGTTTCCGGGAGCCTCGCGGTCGGCAATCATGGATCCCAGCCCGCTTCCGAGTTTGCTGGCCAGCAGATAGCGGACCAGCAGCAGATCGCCGGTTCGCTGTTCGGGGGAGGTGAGTTCCTGCGCGGAGACATAGGCGAGATTACGGTCAGGGCGACTGATGAACAGCTGCAGATCGCTGCTGGTTCCCACAAGCCCGCTGGTGTAGGTGGTTGAAACCGTCTCCGGGTCAATGGTGGAGGTGCCGTAGGAATTGCCGTCAAGCTCTGACGTGGAGTTGCTGCTGCCGGAGCTTCCACTGCCATTCAGGCCGGACATTCCGTCGCCGGAAAGGCCGGAAGTGCCGGCGCCGGAGAGACCCAGTCCGAGGATATCCGTTTCCTCTTCTTCCGGAAGTGCTTCCTGTTTGGTGAACACCACGGACTGAATGTCGCGGGTGAGTTGCCTGAGCACGGCGCGGGCCACCTGCTGCCGTGAGATTTCCTCGTGACTGTCCAGCTGCAGTGACAGGTAGATGTCCATGGCCTTGTAGAGCGATGCCATCAGGATGGCGCTGAGCCCTACGGCGATCATCAGTTCCAGCAGGGTGTAGCCGGAACGGGGTGTGGCGGGGGAATGCGGGGTTTGAGTGATCACTGCACTGGTCCTTCAATCGCGGCATCGAGGAACAGCTGAGGGTCGCGCATGTAGCGGACGAGACTGAAGGCTGCGTTGGGCTCGCTGCCCCCGGGACGATGTTCGACGAGGACCGTTACCTGCAGGAGGTCGGCCCCCGGTCCGCTTTCGACCTGTGCGGTCCAGGTCCAGTTGCCGGTGTCATCGTCCTCGAAGGGATTGCCGTCCGAGGCATCTGCTTCGCGAACACCGGACACAAATTCCGCCATGACCGCCTCGCAGCGAAGCACGGCTTCGGACTGCAGCCTCGCGGACAGTTCGGATCGCTGTCCGATGCCGAGGGCGAACAGAATGGCGGTGAGTGCTCCGAGGAAGATGGCAACGGAGACGAGGACTTCGAGCAGTGAAAGGCCGCGACGGGAGGGCTGTGGGAGCCTCCAGCTCCCCTCTCCCCTGGCAGGGGAGAGGGGCAGGGGGTGAGGGGTTAGCCGCGCAATAGAACCGCACGACCCCGGCATGCTTAGAAGGCTGATCGAGCTGACTTTGGGGTGGCCTGGTGGGAGGTCGTTTTGTGGGAGGTTTTTTTTACCCCTCACCCCCGACCCCTCTCCCCTTCGAGGGGAGAGGGGGGATTGGGTGCGCAACATCAGTCTTCCTCCATCACGAACACCTGGGAGACGCGCACGGCGCCTGTCAGGCCGCGGACGGAGATTTCGGCTGCATTCTGTTCTTCGTCGATGACCCGAAAGCGCTTGTCTTCGGAGGTGCCGTCGAAACGGAAGAGAATGGGGGCCGACCAGGTTTTGGAGGCCAGTTCACCGGCGTTGGGGAGATCGGTGAAGGCTTCAGGCTCGAGCGATTCGCCGCCGGAGGTATCGCCACTGAAAGGACGCAGGAAGAGCGTTTCGTCAATTTCCCCGGCTTCAACGACGACCCGCGTATCCTGTTCATCGCCGGAGTAGCTGTTGGCGAGGATCGGGTTGGGTTCGGCAGGAATGGCGACGAAGAAGTGTCCGTTGATTTCGTAGCGGAAATGATAGTCGACGCCGGCGTCGATGGCGTAGCGGCGGGCGTTTCCAAGCACGTCTCGAACGGATTCGGCGGCGTCCTGGACCCGACCGGCACGGATGCGATCCATCAGAGGCGGTACAGCCATGGCTGACACGGCAACGAGCACACCGATCACCAGCAGCAGTTCCAGCAGGGAAAAGCCGGCGGCGCTGGAGGCATGTGATTGTGTGTGGCAGCGACGCATGTGAGCAGGCACCAGGGAAGGTACACAGGGAATGCAGGAGTGACCCTGTTGCGGGGGGCTTCAATTTTTTGACCCACACCCCCGACCCCTCTCCCCTGCCAGG
>JBEIEK010000383.1:0-5370 GCA_040382995.1 Planctomycetaceae bacterium | reverse complement strand
GCTGGCTGGTAGGGGATGGGGACCGGGTAATGAACCCCGGTGGCGATTCCGGCCTGTTCGAGTGAGCTGCGAAAGAGGTCGCGGTTCTGGACGAGGACCACGAACAGGTGCCAGACGTGGGCTTCGGGAGTGGCGGCGGAGGGCAGAGTGAGTCCGGGGAGTCCGCTGAGTTCGTGGAGGTAGAATTCGGCATGTTCGCGGCGGGCTGCGGTCCAGTTGGGCAGGTGTTTGAGTTTGCGTTCGAGGACCAGTCCCTGCACGCCTTCCATGCGGGTGTTGTAGCCGATTTCGACGTGGTTATGTCGTCCGTTCTGAGCGTGATCGCGGAGGCAGCGAATGCGCTGTGCGACGGCGTCGGAGTTGGTGGTAACGGCTCCGGCTTCCCCGAAGGCTCCGAGATTTTTTCCGGGATAGAAACTGAAGCAGGCGGCATCGCCGAGTGAGCCGACGGTGCGACCGGCGTGGCGGGCTCCGTGGGCCTGGGCGGCATCTTCGATGAGCACGAGGTTGTGCTGGTCACAGATGAGCCGCAGTGCGGTGAGGTCAGCGGCGTGCCCGTAAAGGTGCACCGGGAGGATGGCTTTGGTGCGTGGGGTGATGGCTGCTTCGACGAGCCGGGGATCGAGGTTGAAGGAGGCCGGGTCGATATCGACGAACACGGGAGTAGCGCCGGTGTAGGCGATACCCCAGCTGGTGCTGATCCAGCTGTGGGGAGTGGTGATGACTTCGTCGCCCGGTTTGATATCGAGGGCGAGGAGAGCCATATGGAGTGCAGTGGTGCCGTTATTGAGCCCGACGCAGTGGCGGGCGCCGCAGAATTCGGCAAAGGCCTTTTCGAAGGCGGAGACGGCGGGGCCGAGTATGAACTGGGCATCGCGAACGAGTGCAGTGAAATCGACCTGCAGTTCGTCCCAGATGGCGGAGTTTTGTTGTTTCAGGTCGAGAAAGGGAACAGGCATGGGATGATCCGCAGGGGCGGCGGTGGGAGGACATTTTTGTGAGATGAGTCAGCCTGGTCAGCGCGGACTTCGTTCCTGAGGGTGGTGGGGCGCCTTTGGGGGTTTCTGTTGGCTGTGCGCATCTTTGCAAAGTCATTGAATACGATAACCCGAGTCAGGAGTCAAAAAATCTGCGCGGTCTTTGCAGATTGCTCAGATTGCGCAGATGGGTTAAATCAACTATCGGGCAGAGACGGATTTTGCGGAGGTGTGGAACGTGCCGGATGTGCGGACTTGTCGTGGTTTTTCATCGATTATCGGGGACTGGCTGAACAGCGATGGTAAACGGGATAAGCCTGGGTTCGCCTTCGATGTCGGCCAGCCGCACGATGATGTTTTTGACGGTTCTGCCGTCTGTGAGCGTTGAGAACTGGAAGGACATGACAGTGGGTTGCACGGGGGGTTGAGAGTTTTTCTGGCCCTGCGGGATTCCGTTGAAGCTGAACGAACTGAAGCCGCCACCGGAGCCGCCGGTTGAACCGCCGCTCTTCGCTTCGTGGAACTGTCCGGCGGAGTCTTCGATGGACGCCTGCATAGCGAGACTGGCCCGCATCATGGCCTGCATGCGGTCGGGGATGGTGCGGGCTTTTTTCACGAGGGTTGTGGGTGGGAAGGCGACGGTGATGCTGAGTCCGGAGGCGGTCTGTTCCACTTTCTGCAACTGAAACTCCTCACCATCCACGCGAAGTTTTCCGGGTTTGGATCCCTGAAAGACAGCCTTGAGTTCGCGGCCCGGCTGGATTTTGAGTGTTCCGCGGATTTCAGCGAGGACGCGGTTGGGGTTTTGCTGGCGTTCGGCATAGAGGAATCGGGCTTCGGGGAACTGGTGTTCGAATTCCGGACAGGAGACCTGCATTGCTCCGCCGGGCGTTTGAACGGTCTGGCCATCCTGTTCAACGAGTGTGGCGCCAGGTTCGATGTCGACGATCAGCCTGGCTTTGCGTTTGGTGGTGCTCTTTTCGGGGGTGATTTTGAGAGCGAGTCCGAAGTTGGGTGAAATGTGGTCCCCGCCCTGCCCTCCGACGGCACCGCCTCCGCCACCCCCAGCGGCGGCAAATCCGATTCCGCCCCCACCGCCTCCACCACCAACCTGACCGAATCCACCGGGACCCTGGTTGCCGGGGAGGTTGAAGGTGGCGTTGTCTGCGAATTGCTGAACGTTGGCGTCGCCAAACATCGGGAAGGCGAGGTCTCTGCGAAAGACGAGCACGGAATCCATGTTTTTCACGTTGCCGGAGCCGATCAGTTCGATCTTGTAACCGCCGGCGACGGTGGAGCCGGTCATGCCATCGGGGGCCGGGGAGGCAACCGGGGCAGCGGTTGGTGCGGCGGTCCAGGTGGCGGCCGGGGGTGTGGTTACTGGTGAATTGCCGGCGGGGGCAACGCAGCAGGCGAGCAGCAGGGCGGTTGTGACAGTGAGGCAGGTCATGAGAAGACTCCTGATACGGCGACTGGAGAGAACGGTTTTGGGGCGATTCTGAGGATGACGGGGCTGTCGATGGCTTTGAGTTCGCGGCAAGCGGTGCGGTCTCGTGGGTTGGTGGCCCGGCGAATGGGGTTGTGGTTGGTATTGGGCCAGCCGTTTAACGTTTGTTCCCGCCTGCTCCTTTATTCACACGTGTGGATGCGAATTCTGTCAGACGAATTTGCAGATTCCGGGGGAATTTGGGGAAATTTGAGCTATAGGTTGTGTGAGGGTTTTCCATCGGACAAATCTTCTCGATTTTTTGTAGGACTTGACCGGCGACGGTAAAGCGAGAATATCCGGCGGCTTTGGCTGAAGTGGGATTGGGGTGAGAATCCGGTTGCAGGGCTGTTTTTGGCCTGTTGCAGCCCCGAAGCCACGAAAGCATGCCGAAGATCGCCTTGATTTTTCACGATTTTCCAACAATCTGATTCACTCCTGTTCCCGCAGCCTGCAGCGAACCTGTCTGCCGGGCAGTCAGTATGGAGATTTTATGACAGCACTTGTCTACGCAGTGCCTCTGGCCGGACTGGTTGGCCTGGGTTTCAGCTTCTGGCAGTACCGCTGGATAGCCAGCCAGGATGCTGGCTCGGCAAATATGCAGCAGATTGCCAACCGCATTCGCAGTGGAGCGATGGCCTTCCTGAAGGCTGAGTACTCCGTGATGCTGGGGTTTGTGCTGGTTGTGACGGGTCTGATGTATTTGTCGGGGTTGTCTGAGCAATCGCATCCTCTGACTGCGCTGGCGTTTTTCTGTGGTGCTGTGTTTTCCGGTCTGGCCGGTTTCTTTGGCATGCGGATCGCGACGCTGGCGAACGTGCGGACGGCCAATGCGGCGCGGCGCGGTCTGGCCCCTGCCCTGCTGATTGCCTTCGGTGGCGGTTCGGTGATGGGGATGACGGTGGTGGGCCTGGGTGTGCTGGGAATGGGGCTGCTGTTTCTGCTGCTGACGGCAGTTCTGGGTGGCGGGGCAGCGGATATGCCGCGGCTTGTGAACGTACTGACGGGCTTTTCGTTCGGGGCGTCTTCCGTGGCGCTGTTTGCCCGTCTCGGTGGCGGAATTTATACCAAAGCGGCGGACGTGGGCGCGGACCTGGTGGGAAAGGTGGAAGCCGGCATTCCGGAGGACCATCCGCTGAACCCGGCCACAATCGCTGACAATGTCGGCGACAATGTGGGGGATGTGGCGGGGATGGGTGCGGACCTGTTTGAAAGTTTTGTTGGGGCGATTCTTGGCGCAATGGTGCTGGGGGCTGTTTCGTGCACCCAGGCCGAGTTTTCCGGTTTGTACGGAGGTCTGAGCCCGGTGCTGTTGCCCATGTTGCTGGGGGCGGCCGGTGTGCTGGCTTCTGTGGTGGGCACATTTTTCGTGCGTGGCGACGAGAATGTGGACCCTCAGAAGGCCTTGAACCGCGGTGAACTGATCGCGGCTGCCGTGATGCTGGTGGCCAGCTATTTGATAATCAATGCGGTGTTGCCGCCGTCGTGGAAGTCACCGGAGGGCCTCACGGTGACGCGGATGGGCGTCTTCTACGCCAGTCTGATCGGCCTTGGTGCCGGGATTGCGATTGGGTTTGTGACGGAATATTACACGGGATCCGGGCGGAAGCCGGTGCGTGAGATTGTTGAGCAGTCGGTGACGGGTGCGGCGACCAATGTGATCGCGGGGATGGGCGTGGGGATGCTTTCCACGGCGATTCCGATGCTGTTGATTGCATTCAGTATTGTGGGAGCGTGGGAGCTGGCTGGGCTCTACGGCATTGCGATTGCCGCCGTGGGCATGCTTTCCAACACGGGAATTCAGCTGGCGGTGGACGCTTATGGTCCGATTGCCGACAACGCGGGTGGGATTGCGGAAATGAGTGGTCTGCCGGCTGAGGTGCGGGGACGCACGGATCAGCTGGATGCCGTTGGCAACACGACGGCGGCGATCGGGAAGGGATTCGCGATTGGTTCTGCGGCGTTGACGGCGCTGGCATTGTTCAGTGCTTACATGACAACTGCCGGGTTGAAAACGATCGATGTGGCATCTCCGCCGGTGATGTGTGGGTTGTTCATTGGCGCGATGCTGCCGTTTTTGTTTTCTGCGATGGCGATGCGTGCTGTGGGCCGGGCGGCGGCCAGCATGATTTCTGAGGTGCGTCGTCAGTTCCGTGAGATACCCGCATTGACGAAGGCGCTGGCGGTTTGCCAGAAGCATGGCCACGAGCCGGCAGAGAAATGGGATGCGGCTGATCAGAAGATTCTGGCGGAGGCTGTGGAGCAGGTGGACTGCGAACGCTGCATCGCGATCTCCACGCAGGCTTCACTGCGGGAGATGATAATGCCGGGCATTCTGGCCGTGATCGCTCCGGTGCTCACGGGCTTCATCGGTGGCGGGGAGATGCTGGGGGGACTGCTGGCTGGTGTAACGGTCAGTGGCGTGATGCTGGCGATTTTTCAGTCGAATTCCGGCGGTGCGTGGGACAATGCGAAGAAGATGATTGAAGGCGGCGTGACGGTGGGCGGAGTTGAGTACCGCAAGGGCAGCAGTGCTCATGCGGCGGCCGTTGTGGGTGACACGGTGGGCGATCCGTTCAAGGACACGTCGGGGCCGTCGCTCAACATTCTGCTGAAGCTGGTGTCTGTAGCGGCACTGGTGTTGGCGCCATGGTTGAGCGACGCTGCGGGTGCAGCGGGGAATGACGCAGCGGCGGTGGCGAGCGAGGCTGTGTCGGCAGAGAAGTAGGTCCGGCGACTTGTCATCCGGGACAGGGAATCTTGATGGGGGCTGTCTGGCGGAAACGGAGTCTGGCTCCGCTTCTTCCCTGCAGGGGAGAGGGGGATTCAGGCGAGTACTTCGTGGACGACGTGGCCGTCGACGTCGGTGAGTCGGTAGTCGCGGCCCTGGAAGCGGAATGTGAGTTG
>JBEIEK010000382.1:0-5384 GCA_040382995.1 Planctomycetaceae bacterium | reverse complement strand
GCGGCATCGCCGGGAGGGCGAAGCTCCTGCTGAGCCGCATCCCTGCCGCGAGCGCTGCACCAATCCCTGCTGCTCCGTAAAAACGCCGACAATCGCTCACATCGCAGACCAGCGTTCGGTGGCTCAGCAGGAGCCTCGCCCGGGGATCACGAAACGGCACCAAAACCGGAGCTTGTGGATGTTTTGAAGTTGGGGCAACTCAAATAATTGTTTGTATTGCGCAGCTGCACGTTCTGGCATTTGCATACAAATCCTGAGTCTTCGTGCTGCTTGCCGTACAGAATCATCCGTGTGGTTGTCCATCCCTGCCAGTCTTTGCCGACATCACTGGCACGGAACCAGCTGGAATCGGTCCGCTATCCGCAGCTCAGGATCATCCCGAGAATAATGTTGAAGAAGTACTTCCGACTTCGTCGGTCCAGAGCAGTGGTGACAAACTCACACGAGGTCAGTATTATCTGGACAGCGCATTGCGTTACAGAGATGTCAAACACGCAGTTCCATGATAGCAGTTCGTCTGTTTTTTAATTATTAAACATAAGACCTTTAGCGTGGGAAAACGATGTGTGGAGGAATCTCGTCGATGCTTTGCAAATCGACCTGATCGGCTCCGTAGGCGCGCTTGAAGATCATGCTGAGATCCTGCCCCAAAGCTCTTCACGGTGGTATTTGACGGAGTTTCTCGTGCCGACCGCTGCGGCGGAAGGGGCAGCAGGGATTGGAGTTTGAAGATGGCTAAAAAGAAATCGCAGCCTGTGAAACTGGCGAAACGGCCCTCGAAGCCCGTTCCAACTCGCTCCCTGCTCGGAGATCTCCGCCAGTTGATCGAAGCGGCCCGCGAACAGACGGCCCGCGCCGTCAATTCCACGCTGGTCACCATGTACTGGCAGATCGGCAAACGAATCCGCGAGGACGTGCTCAAGGAACACCGGGCTGGGTACGGCCAGGAAATTGTTTCGACACTGTCGAAACAATTGATTGCCGAGTACGGCAAGGGTTTCGATCGCCGAAACCTGTTCTACATGATTCGCTTTGCCGAAGTTTTCCCGGACGAGCAAATTGTGAACGCACTGCGTTCACAATTGTCGTGGACCCACTTTCGCGAACTTTTGCCGATCGACGACGTGTTGAAACGTGACTTCTATGCCGAATTGTGCCGAGTCGAACGCTGGAGCACTCGCACGCTGCGGCACAAGATCGGGCATCTGTTGTACGAGCGGACCGCCGTAAGCAGGAAGCCCGATGTCCTCATCGCCAAAGACATCGCCGCGCTCCGCGACGACGACCGACTCACACCCGACATGGTCTTCCGCGATCCCTACTTCCTCGACTTTCTCGGACTGTCCGGACAACACGTCGAACAGCTGCGGCTGAACGACAGTGGAATCCGTGTAGCCCAGTACCTCACCGAACTGCCGCCGAAGAAACTTCTGGAAAAGAAACTGCACGATTCGATCCGCCTGGCACGCGAGCGACTGGCACGCGGCGAAAATCAGCGGCAAAATTTCGATCATCCGGAGACGCTCGACAAATGACTGCGCCCACATTGCCTCTGGCAAGTTTGCCGCAATCTGATCGGTTTCCTCGTTCCCCCCCGAGGCCGATGAAACGCAACGGTGCGATCCGACCAGCAATGACGAGCTCGATAAGGCCGCTGAACCCGCCGGGATTGATGACGATGACTCTCCACGATGTCCAGGCTGCTTTGCCCGCGGACTGCCGTCCGGCGGCTGGTTTCAGTGGTCCTGCAGGAAGCGTTCAACCTGGGCCAGCAGTTCCTGGGGCGCGTCTTCGAAGATGTAGTGGCCAGCCTGGGGCAGCCTCAGCACTTCAGCGCGGGGGAAGCGGGTGCGGAAGCCCTCTAGGAACTCAGCGGGAGTGAAGCACCAGTCCTGCAGGCCCCAGATGAGTTGCATTGGGTGATTCCGGAACTGCTCCAGACCACGTTCAACAGCACTCAGCGCAGCGTAGCTGCGGTGCCGGGCCGACAACGGGATGTCCTGAACAAATTCGTGCACGGCGATACGGTTGGCCCATGAGTCGTAGGGGGCCAGGTAGCCCGCGCGGGCGGCTTTTGAGAGCGGCTTTGCAACGGCCATGGACAGAGCCGCACGGGAGAACAGATTGAACCCGCGCACGCCGAGTTCGCCGGCCAGCGGAATCCGACACACGGCAATTCTCAGCGGAATCGCCTGGCTGCGGAACGCGCCCGTATTCATCAGTACAAAGCGGTCAAACAATGTTGGCAGCGCTGCGGCACAGCCCATTCCGATGGCTCCGCCCCAGTCATGTCCAAAGAGGGTGATGTGCTGCAGTCCCAGCAGCTGCACAAGCTGACTGAGGCGATCGATGTGGCCCTGCAGTGTGTAACGCGAGCGATCCTGTGGTTTTTCGGAAAAGCCACAGCCGAGATGATCAATGGCAATCACGCGGAAGCGGTTGCTGAGGGCCGTCACCAGACGCCGCCAGGCAAAGCTCCATGTGGGATTGCCGTGCACCATCAGGAGTGGCGGACCGGAGCCTTCGTCGATGTAGTGCTGAATCCCGTCAGCTGTGCGAAACCACCTGGATGTGAAGGGGTATTCAGCTTCAAAGCCGTGGCGATTCACGGAGCGCTGAAGCAGCACGGCGGGAATATCGGAACTGGAGAGGATAGCCGGAGGTGCCGAGTCTGGGCCGGAGGTCACGCAGAGATTCCGTTCGACAGCAACTTAGCGGGGTTCGCGCCGAGGTGCAAATTTGATGCGGCTGATGTACCGCACGGGCACACCATTGGAGCCAAGGCGACCTGAGCAGGCGCCGATGGCGTTGATGACGTAACGGTAATCCAGATTGTAGTCCGGATCGATCTCAACTTCCTGCTTTTCCTGCTGATCGCTGCCGATGGCCTGCAGGGCGGTGATGGCCCGGAAGACTTCGGAGTTGAGACGTGCGAATGCCTGATCGCCGGCACCCAGACTTTGACCGTTGAAGGAGAGTGTCTGAAGAGCTCCGGAGGCGTCTGCCTGCATGCGGACCTTGAACGGCGGGAGTTCGGCGTCGGTCACGGTGGAGGCACTGGGGGCACCGAGCGGCATGCTGATGTCGAAGTCCCCTTCCGGTTCGAGCACTTTGAGGGTGCACATGAAGAAAATCATGAGCTGGAACACGACGTCGATCATTGGCGTCATATCCAGCATGATCTTGCTGGGGGTGCGGCTTTTGAGCTTCATGGTCGGTGGCCTGATGCCGTTGGAGCGGACCGGGGAGGTGGGTTACTGGACGGCGGCCTGGGTGGCCTTGAGGGCGAAACGCTGGAATTCGATGCCAGTTTCCTGGCACATCTGGATGAGCTCCTGGACGAGCCCCGACTTGACGGAGGCATCGGCGCGGATTTCCACGGTGACGTCCTCGAGACTGGTGCCGATTGTGCGGTAGAACTGCGATTCCTGGCGAAGCCGGGGACGGACCTGATCAAGCGTCAGTTGTTCGTCGCCGATGAACAGGAAGGGGTCGTTGCTGAGCCGTTCTCCCTGTTGGTTCTTCATGAATCCGTAGTTGAGCACGAAGGCATTCTTGCGCTGCACAGCGGGAGGCCGGGCGAGCGTATCGCGAGGCAGACCGACACGTTCGTCCGCTTCGTCCTGGTCGAACTTGTTGATCACCATAAAGAAGGTGATCAACTGGAAGACGATGTCGATCATGGGGGTCATGTCGAGTTCAGCCGAGGTGACGTTGGCTGGTTTGAACTTCATGGGAGCACTTCCGGCGGAGAACGGAGCGGCAGGGAGTGTAACTTGCTGAAGAACGGGATCAGCCGGACTTCTTGCCAAAGGTGGCGAAGCGTCCCATCAGACCTTCGCTGACCATACCGATCTCAAGTACCAGACGCTGAATGCGGTTCTTGAGGATACCGTGGAAGACCATGGCGGGGATGGCGAGAATCAGTCCGATGAAGGTGGTCACCAGAGCGGTGGAAATACCGTCGGCGAGCTGCGAAGGCTTTGGCGAAGTCGCAGAGGTGGCGATCACGTCGAAGGAGCTGATCATCCCCTGAACGGTTCCCATAAGCCCCATCATCGGAGCGATGGAACCGATCAGAGCGACGTAGCTGAGTCGGTGTTCGAGGGCCATGTTTTCGTCTTCACCGGTTTCCTGCATGCCGGCCATGGCTTCTTCGTAACCGCGGTTCAGGCGGGACATGCCGGAGGCGAGGACACGGGCCACGAATGAGTCGTCGCTTTTGGCGAATTCGTAGGCGCCCTGGAAGTCCTTGGCATTGAGCTTGGCTTCAAACTCTTCCACGAAGCCGGCGGGCAGGAGCGTTTCGCGGCGAACCTGCAGAACATTCATCATGATCAGGGCAACAAGGATGAATGAAGTGAGCAGGAACGCGGGGCCCCAGAACGGGCCGCAGGCGCGGGCGGTGTAGGCGAGGAAGCTGCGGGACTGGGCGGGAGCATCCGTGGCAGGAGCTGCTCCGGCGGCAGGGGCGGCGGCACCGTCAGCCGCAGGAGCGGCGGGAGCTTCGGCGGCCGGAGCGGCAGGGGCCGCCATTTCGTCCTGAGCCTGCAGGGGGGACGGCAGAAGGCCGGTCATGAACAGGGCGACAGCAGCAAACACCCCGCAGAATACGAGGCGACCAGTGGATTGCCGTGCAAACGAGTCGGGAACTGAGGTCATCTGTGGATTTCTCCCGGGTAGTCCATCCGGCGTTTCCGGTGGAATGGGCTGAACTGAAATAGACAGGAATGTTAACGGAAAAGACGGGAAATTCACGGAGAAACGCTGCAAAGCAATGGGAATTTCGAGGATCCGCGTGCTCAGCGTTTCGCCCACTGGCTGTTGGGGTATTTGGCCTGGAGTACTGCGCGAGCATCGTCGGCGCGGTTCTGGTGACCGGCGGGTCCCCAGAGGGTCGACAGATGATACAGCGCCTCAGCGTGCTCGGATGGTTCCGATCCGTACAGAATATCCACGTGCAGATAGGCCATCAGCGCATCCTTCGGCTGGTTCTTTTCGCGGAAGCTGTCACCCTTCAGCAGCCATGCGCGGGCCAGCGTGCGAGTTTCCGTTTCGGAGGCCTTCGCAATGACATCATCCAACGTTGTAATCGCTTCGTCAGCCTTCCCATCGGCCTTCAGACAAAGTGCCCTGCCAAGCTGTCCATCATAGAGTGCAGAAACAGCGTTGGGGTCGTTCTGACTGTCGGCGATCACCTTATCGAATGCCATGAGAGCATCGGCGGTCTTCTGTCCCTTGAGCAGCAGCATGCCGAGCTGGACACCGGCCTGAAGGGCGTAGCCCTTGACCGGGCTTCCCTGAACCTGGGTCAGGATTCCGCGAGCCGCTTCGGCCTGAGCTGGGTCCTGGCCGAGCAGATCCGCTTCAAGCAGTGAGGCTTC
>JBEIEK010000381.1:0-5408 GCA_040382995.1 Planctomycetaceae bacterium | reverse complement strand
GCGGGCGAAAAAACCGATTATCATCATCGACGCTTATTACGACGGCGAGGGTCGAGCGCTGTGTCCGGCAGCCAACGGCATCAGCCACCACATCAACCCGTGGGGCGACATCGAACCGTGTCCCATCGTCCAGTTTTCTCGCGAATCGATCCACTCCACCAACGATTCCCGGTCGTTGTTCGACAAGTTCACGCAGTCACAGTTTCTGGCGGACTTTCGTCGTCTTTCCCAGGAAACCACGCGCGGCTGCATCGTGCTGGAACGCCCCGATCTGCTCGCAAAGCTCGTTGACTCCCATCACGCAAAGGACTCAACCGCTCGCCAGACCGCGATGCAGGAACTGCAGGCCATGGTGCCGCGGACGTCACAGTACCACCCGGGCCACGAAATCCCGGAACGAAACTGGTATTACCGTCTGGCCAAGCGATTGCTGTTCAACGACTTTGGCGTCTATGCGGGTCACGACCATACGCGAACCGCGGCGCCTTATCTGCCTGCACCAACGGCCTCGGTATCGTCAACCGGCCCCGACAGTCGCGCTGCCGCCGGTCCGGTGCTTGTGCCGCTGGGCCTGTCGCCCGTTCAATCCCCCGATCAGGCTCCCTGAATGCTCTGAAAGGAATTCAAATGCTGTCACGCACCTGTTCGTTCCTGTTGCTGCTGTGCACTGTCTCCCCAGCAGTCGCTCAGGTGTTCCCCGGCACGCCACCGGAAGAACTCTGGAATCAGGGTGAGTTCACTGAAGGCGTCGCGGCGGCTCCTGATGGACGGATCTACTTCAGCGACATTCCCTCCGCCGCCGGAACACCCGGACGCATTCTGGTCTACGACCGCACGTCCGGGCAGACGCAGGTTTTTTGCGCGGACAGTCGCAAGAGCAACGGTCTGGCGTTCGATGGCAACGGTCAGTTGCTGGCCTGCTGCGGGGCCAACGAGGGCGGCCAGGCACTGATGCGGTTTTCGCAGACCGGTGTCCCCGAGGTGGTTGTTGGGCGATTCAGTGGCCGTCCGTTCAACGCGCCCAATGATCTTGTGGTACATCCTCGCGGTCTGATTTATTTTTCTGACCCCCGCTATGTTGGCCCGGAACCGCTCACCCAGCCGCAAATGCTCGTGTACTGCTGGGACCCGGCCAAACGCACGCTGCGGGTGGCGACGGATGTGGCGAAGAAGCCGAATGGCATCGAGGTGTCTCCGGATGGTCAGACTCTGTATGTGGCAGAGACGGACAACGGATCAAGTGGCGTGCCTGGCGAGGTGCCTGGTCCGCGAGGACTGATGCAGTTGCTGGCGTTTTCCATTTCCTCCGAAGGACGCCTGTCGAGTCCGCGAGTGCTGGTGGATTTCGGCGGTGAAAACGGCATTGACGGTATGGCTGTGGACGGCAGTGGCCGTATCTTTGCTGCGGTGCGTTCAGAGAAGCGATTTGGAATCGCCGTCTACGATCCTGCCGGAAAGGAGCTGGACTTCCTGGCGACACCGGCATTGCCCACCAACTGTGGATTTGGCATGGGCGACGATTCCGGCACGCTGTATATTACGGCTGGTAAGGGCTTGTATCGAACGCAGGTTGCCCCCGCGAAGCCCTGAACGCCGCTGATGACCGCGATTGCCCGGAGAATGGAAGCTCATGCTGTCGTGTGTTGGGATCCCGTGTTTGCGCCGCCTGCTGTGTGCGCTGCTTTCCATGCTGGGGCTGCTGTGTGCGTTTTCCGGCGGCAGGTTATCGGCCCAGGATTCGCCGCTGCGTCTGATTGAAGAGGACGCGGCAGGTGTGCCGTTCAGCGGAGGAACGCTCCGCCGCACTTCTGCCCAGCTGGCCGATGCAACATTGCTGGACATTTGCAGTGTGGGCAGTTTTTGTGCTGCCGTGGGCGAACGGGGAGTGGTCTGTTTTTCGGCCGATGGTGGCCGGACGTGGGAGACGCGCGGCGTTCCCTTTGAATGTCGGCTGACCTCGGTTTGTTTTCTGACCAATCGCGTGGGCTGGCTGGGAGGCCGACGGGAGTTTGCCGGACGTCCGTCCGGTGCAGCGGTGCTGCTGGAAACACGCGATGGCGGCGCGACGTGGCGGGATCTGACCGAAGCAAAGTCGGCACGGGATGCTGTGGATGGCGTGGCGCGGTTGCCCGGCATTGAGCAGCTGCAGTTTTTTGGTCTTGAGGATGCGTTGGCGATCTGTGGTCCCGACGCGGAGTTTCGCGGGGCGACGGTTTTTCGTTCGCGGGACGGAGGTCTGACGTGGCAGGCTGTGGAATCCGACCGGGAGGCTGCTCCATGGCTGGCGATGGGCTGTTTCAGCGCCGAGGAGGCGGTGCTGGGAGGTCTGCGGCAGCAGGCCGGCACGCTGGTTTCGGGGGAACTGGTGGTGCTGGAAGAGCCGCGAAGAACTCTGCGGAGTTTCCGGGGAGTTTCCATTGACCGCGACGGCGGTGGCTGGCTGGGTGGCGATGGCGGCATTTTGCTGCAGACGCAGAACGGTGGTGTTTCGTGGAGTGCTGCGGAGGGTGAACTTCCGCGTGGCCTTGCCGAGATGCTGGACATTCGCACGGTGGCTCACCGCAACAGCACTGTATTGGCGGGAGGCTTTCCCGGCTCGACGCTGGCCTGCAGTCGGAATGGTGGCAGCAGTTGGGAAGTACAGCGTCTGCCACTGCATGGGGTGCTGCAGCGACTGCGGCCGATGGGTGAGTCGGGATTCATTGGTGCAGGTACATTCGGGGTGATTGTGCGTTCGGAAGACGACGGTGTGACGTGGGAATGTGTACGGGGCGAGGGGCGTCACTGCAGCGTGTTGAACGTGGTCACGGATTCGGGATCGAGTGCCTGGGAGCTGCTGGCGCGGGAGAGTGCTGAGCTGGGTCTGCGATCGGCTGTGCTGCAGCCTTCGCCGCTGCTGGGGGCGTTATCAGACGACGGAGATTTCTGGCAGGAGCAGCAGCAGCAGCGGCAGGCGTTATCGCTGCTGGCGGTGAGTGAAGTGGAGCAGGACTGGATGTTTCCGCGGGAGCAGCGTTTGCAGCATGTCTCGCGACAAGCTCTGCTGTCCGGCTGGGACCGTCATACGGATGGTCGTCTGGGTGAGCTGTTGCCGCTGCGTCTGGCGCGCGCATTGCGTACGTTTCGACCGCTGATTGTGGTGGTTGAGCCGCTGGCGGGCGACGACAGCGCTGCTGAGCTGTTGCAGGAGGCCCTGCCGCGGGCGCTGGAACTGGCAGCGGAATCAGGCGGCACTTCGCTGGAGGCTGCGGGTCTGGAACCATGGCGTCCGCAGCGGGTTGTCTGCCGACTGCCTCGTGGTCAGCGATCGGCGCTGCAGTACAGAAGTGATGATTTGCTGGAGTGCAGCGGGACATCGATTGGCCTGGCCTGCCTTGGGGCGTGGAGCGCAGTCGGTCTTGACCGGACTCGTGTCGTTGAGGCGTCCGGTGGCAGCGGCGCTGCATACCGCACCTGGCCGGAAGCCGAGGAGGCTGTGGAACGCCTGACTGCGGGACTTGAGCGGCATTTGACGAGTGCGGTGAGGCGGGCGGTGACAAGGCGGAAGCGGGAGGAGCTTGAGGAGCTGCGGACTGTGCTGCGTCGCGGGCGGCAGGAATCAGCCGCTCTGGGTGGAACAGAGATGCTGCAGGGGGCCGCGGAAGCCTTTGTTGGGAATCTGGAAATGGCCGGCACAGAACTCCCGGCTGCACTGGCGGAACAGCAGCTGACAGAGCTGGCCGTTCTGTGTCTGGAACGGAACAATGTGGAAGGCTATCTGGCGGTGCAGCAGGAGTTGGTGCGGCGTTTTCCGGAATCAGTGGCTGCATGGCAGGCGGCGGCAGAGTTGCTGTTGATGTATGGTTCAGCGGAAGTGCGGCATTATCGGCTCAGCAGGGGCGGGCCTGGGATTTCGAGCCCCGGGCTGGCGAGCAAAGCAGACAATGCGTCAGCGGAAGGTGAAGTGGAAGGTGTTCTGCGTCCCAGAATTGAACAGGGAACAGCGACGCCTTTTGGCGGAACAAGGACAGCTCAGCTGACCGCGGTGCAGGAGAACTGGAACCGTCAGGCGCAGACTGCGTGGAAGTTGCTGCAGCGTCACGCTGAGGGAGAGTTCGGAGTTGTGAAGGCGGTGCCACCGACCGCAGCGCTGCGGTGGGGGATCAGTCTGGCGCGGTCGCAGAGTTCCGGAGAGGCGGCCAATCTGCTGACAGGACTGGCTCGTCGCCGTGACCAGGCGGGGCGCTGGGCTGAAAGTGAATTCCAGCAGCAGCAGGGTTTGAGATCTGCGTGGTTGCGGACTGTGAATCTGGAGCAGTCTGAATTGCGACCGCTGCTCGACGGCCAGCTGAGTGACGAGATCTGGCAGGCCGCAGATGAACTGTCACTTGAACCTGTCGGCAGTGTCAGCAGCGCTGTGGCAGGTGAGGCTCCGCGGAGTCTGGCGATGCTGGCGTGGGATGGCGAGTATCTGTATCTGTCTGCGCGTATGGAGCGTGCTGCAGGTCGGGAATTGCTGCAGACGGCAGCAGAGCGACGTCATGACGAGCCGCATGGGGAACGGGATCGCCTGGAATTGTGTGTGGACACCGACCGCGATCTGTTGACTTCGTTCCGTCTGACAGTGGATGAAACGGGACGCACGGACGACGCCTGCTGGAGGCTGCCGAAATGGAATCCCGCATGGTACGTAGCGACCGATGCGGATGAACACACGTGGCGTCTGGAGTGTGCCATACCGTTGTCGGAGTTGTCCGCGGAGGCTGTGAGACCGGGAACGCTGTGGAGTCTGCGACTGCGAAGGCTGTGTCCCGGTCAGGCAGACCAGCAGGTGCCGGTAGCTGAGCCGGGTTCGGACGAGGGCGCTGGCATATCCGCGGACGGCGCTGTGCTGGTGCGGCTGATCCGCCCGCAGACAGGCCGTCGCTGAGTCACAATCACTCGGAGGAGTTCTTGCCGAGCATGCCGTATTTTCGCATCTTGTTGTAGAGCGTGACGCGGCTGATCCCGAGGTGCCGGGCCGTGTTGGTGCGACTGAAGTTATTCTTCAGCAGTGCCTGTTCGATCATTTCCTTCTCTGTGACTTCCATGCGGTTTTCGAGTGACTCACCGCGACGGACGGCAAAGAAACCTGAGACGGAGGGATCGTTGGCGGGCCCGGCATTGCCGGCGATGATGTGCGTAGGCAAGCAGTCTGCGGTCATGCGGCCATGCTGGCTGTAGATCACAGCGCTGCGGATGGCATTTTCCAGTTCCCGAACATTTCCGGGCCACGGATACTGCAGCAGGTGTCCGACGAAATCCTCTTCGACATCCAGAATGTCAACACCCAGCTGTCCGGCATGGTAGTGCACAAAGTAGCGTGCCAGTGGCTCGATGTCCGGAAGGCGTTTGCGGAGCGGTGGGATGATGAAGCTCAGGGTATTGAG
>JBEIEK010000380.1:0-5485 GCA_040382995.1 Planctomycetaceae bacterium | reverse complement strand
TAAATCCGCCGCGCCTCGGCAGCGTCCAGCACCTGGCCGGTCAGCTCTTTACCGTCAACCAGCAGTGTCAGCGATCCCACCACCGCATCATCCGGCAGCGGAAACAGAAACGCAGCCTCGATCTGGCCTGCACCGGAGTTCTTTAACACGTTGCTGATACGGACACGTGCCGACTGCTGACGAACCGTCGCCTGCACGTCCAGACGACTGATCTCGAAGCTGGCGGTCGGGATTGGAATCGGCAGCGGCCGCGGTCGGGGGATGCCAGTGCTCTGTGCCCACGCATGAACACTGACAATGAGCGCGATCAACACCCCGGACACGTATCGAACCATAACCATCGCTCTGCTCCCGACAGGCCCGACAGAGAAGATTGTGACGGAGACCGGCGTTGTCACGCACGGAATCCGTCAGCAGAGACTCTGTTCTGTGGCCACAAGTTCCGGGAAAGCAATGGAATTGATCGAAAATCCGGCAGGAACAAAACCCTGGGCGGGGGATTCAGTTGGGCTTCCGGCCCGTTCTATGAGATTTCATAGGTCACCACCCCGTGACGCTGCGCGCGGCTGATGCGTTCCGTGGCGTAGAGTCCGGCGAGTATGAATTCAACGCAGGATGCTCGCATGGCAGCACTCTGCGAAGCATTCACCTCGAAGGCCTTATCCCAGATCGGAGGCACGCGTTTAAGCAGTGCTTCGTAGTGGGTGCTGGGCAGCATGTCGCCTACTTCAATCTTCACACCTCGAGCGAAGATCTGTGAGATCTGGTCGAGCCCGTGCTGCTCCACATATTCCTCGAAGACCGCTTTAATCGCCTCAGCGGTGACAGCATCCAGCACCTGCTGTTCGCTCATCTGATGACTGCTCATCAGGTCCACTTCCAGTTTGCCCAGTGCAGACGCATAGAGATGTCCGAGGTCGCTGATGCGCGGCACGGCGGGCTTTTCACCAAGCACGGCGCCGCGGCGTCGCGCACTGGCGATCATGGTTCGGTAGTTGGCAAGGCTGAATCGAGCACTCACGCCGGACTGCTGATCGATGTACTTGCTCTTCCGGGCCCGCCGACTGATCTCCTCGATGATCTGCTTCATAAACCACGGCACCACCACAGGAAACTCGCCGTCCAGGGGCAGGTCGCATTCCTGTTCGAGGATGCGGATGCCGGTATCGCGTTCGTGAGGATAGTGCGTGCGAATCAGACTGCCGATGCGGTCCTTCAGCTGCGGAATCACCTTGCCGCTGCGGTTGTAAGTTGCGGGGTTGGCAGAAAACAGAATCATGACGTCCAGGTCAAACTGAATGGGGTATCCGCGAATCTGTACGTCGCGTTCTTCAAGAATATTGAACAGTCCCACCTGCACAAGTTCGTCCAGTTCCGGCAGTTCGTTCATGGCGAAGAGCGCACGGTGCATGCGGGGAATCAGTCCAAAGTGCAGCGCGTCCTCTGTTGACATGCTGGCACCGGCTGCGAGCTTCGCTGGGTCGATTTCCCCAATGATGTCGGCGAATCGAGTCCCGGGCGCCAGTCGTTCAGCGTAGCGCTGTTTGCGCGGCCACCAGCGAATTGGAATCTGTTCTTCCGGCCGCTCGGCGATGCAGGCCTTCCCCTGGGAGGTGATCGGAGCATAGGGGTCTTCGTGCACGGGGCAGCCGGGCAGATCCAGACAGGGCAGGAGTGGGTCAAGGAAACGCGGCAGCATCCTCATCAGGCGGCTTTTCCCCTGACCTTTTTCGCCAAGGAACAGAATGTCATGTCCGGCGAGCAGTGCCAGGCTGATGTCCGGAATGACCGTGTTTTCGTAACCGATCATCCCGGGAAACAGATCTTCACCAGTTGCCAGCATTGCCAGAAAATTCTCGCGAATCTCCTGCTTGACGGAGCGAGACTTCCAGCCGGATGCTCGGAGTTCTGCAAGATTGGCCGGAAGCGGAGCGATGGTCATGGGCAGACAATTCCTGTTGGTGCTGATCGCAACCCGTGGAAATCGGGCGCAGGGCATGAAAATCCACCTGATTATTGGTCTGCGACTGACAAGGGACACCGCACCGCCGTGAAATCGGTGAACAAAAATCGTAAATTCCTGGTTTACCGCCTGCGCCCACCTGTTCGCAGGAATTTTTCGAGCTGACAGTTGTTGAGGCACGATCGGCTTGAAACTCCTGCGGCAGATCCGTATGCTTCCCGGCCCGTCGATTCGGCCTCTGGCCTTCAACGGTTCATCGCGGTAGTGGCGAAACTGGCAGACGCGCACGCTTGAGGGGCGTGTGGAGCAATCCGTGCAGGTTCAAGTCCTGTCTACCGCACTTCAGATTCCGGTCTCAACCGCCGGACATCAAACAAAATGCAAAAGGGCTGTGATTCACATCACAGCCCTTTTTGCGTTGACCGCAATTCAGGTGCCGGAAACTGCTTCCGGTGCTCAGGCAACAGGAAGCGAACTGCAACGCACTGCGGAGTGACAGCCATGACGAGGGACGGCGAAGCGGTGGCGGCAGCGTTGTCGGCGGACGATCTGTTCCAGATGGATCAGTTTCTTCAGCAGACGGCCACCCGGCTTCAGGTACGGCCAGACCAGGTCGACGGCGCTGTGCGATTGCTGCAGGACGGTAACACCATCCCTTTTATCGCCCGCTATCGCCGTGAAGCCACCCGCGGACTCGACGAACGCCAGCTGCGACTCATCGAAGATCTGCTCGCCCGGGCCCGGGAAATGGCGGCCCGCAAGGCAACAATCCTGCGTACCATTGCCGACCAGGGAAAACTGACGCCCCCATTGCAGCAGGAAATCATCGCCTGCTCCGATCCCGCTCGACTTGAAGATCTCTATCTCCCCTACCGCCCGCGTCGCCGCACCCGCGCAGCCATTGCCAGAGAACGCGGACTGCAGCCGCTCGCCGATCTCCTGCTCAGCCCCGCTCCCCTGCCACTGCCCCGCCCTCAACTGCTCAACCGCTTCGTGAACGCAGAAAACGGTGTCCCCGACGCAGACGCGGCAATTCAGGGAGCCTGTGATATTGCCGCAGAAATCTGGGCCGATGACCCCGAAAACCGTCGCCAGGCCACGGCGCGCCTTCGCCAGGGACATCTTCGCTCAGACGTCAAATCAGGAAAATCCGAAGAGGGGGCGCGCTTCCGTGACTATTTTGAATGTCGGCAGCGAGTTGCCGGGCTCCCGGGACACCGCTTTCTGGCACTGCAGCGCGGGGAATCGGAAGGCGTCCTGCGGCTGCGATTCGAAGCTGACGACGATGCCGCCACACATGATCTTGCCCGCCGGGTTCTGCAGCGGACCAATCCCGCCTTCGCCCCTGAACTCCAGCAGGCCGCCACAGACTGCTATTCCCGACTCCTTCGCCCCGCCGCCGAAACCACAGTGCTCAACGAACTGCGGCAGCAGGCCGACCAGGAAGCCGTCGAAGTCTTCGCCAAAAATCTCCACGACCTGCTCATGGCAGCACCCGCCGGTCCACGAACGACAATCGGAGTGGACCCTGGCTTCCGCACCGGCTGCAAACTCGCAGTCGTCGACGGCACCGGAAAATTCCTCGCCACGGAAACCATTTATCCCACACCCCCCAGATCTGATCTGCAGCACGCCGAAAACGTCCTGCTGCGATTGCTCCGCGAACATCGGGTTGAGCTGATCGCCATTGGCAACGGCACCGCCTCCCGTGAAGCCGAAAAATTCGTCGCCGATGTCCTCCGCAAACACAGCCTTGATGTCACCAAAGTGATGGTCAGCGAAGCCGGTGCTTCCGTGTACTCCGCCAGCGAAGCTGCGATCGAGGAATACCCCGAACTGGACATCACTGTTCGCGGCGCCATCAGCATCGCCCACCGCCTTCAGGATCCGCTCGCTGAACTCGTGAAAATCGACCCCAAATCCATCGGCGTGGGCCAGTATCAGCACGATGTCGATCAGCCACTGCTGCAAAAGGCGCTCGAACGCGAAGTCGAATCGTGCGTGAACGCCGTGGGAGTGGACCTGAACACAGCCAGTGCCGCACTGCTCTCGCGCGTCGCCGGGATCGGCACCGTGCTCGCAAAACGCATCGTCGGCTGGCGCGACGAACACGGCGGATTCACCACACGCCGCGAACTCCTCAACGTCCCGCGACTCGGCCAGAAAGCATTCCAGCAGGCCGCCGGTTTTCTGCGAATCCGCGGCGGTAAAGAACCACTGGATGCATCGGCCGTTCACCCGGAGCAATACCCTCTCGTCCAGAAAATCGCCGCCACACTGCAGGTCTCACCCACGCAGCTCGTGGGAAGCGAACGCCTTGTGACCAGCCTGAACGCCACGCAGTTCGTGACCGCCGAATTCGGAGAATTTACCGTCCGCGATGTGCTCACCGAGCTGGCGCGTCCGGGGCGTGACCCCCGCCGCGAATTCCGCACCGCACGCTTCACCGAAACCGTCAGCGAACTTGAACAACTCCAGCCCGGAATGGTCCTCGAAGGTGTGGTCACCAACGTCACAAAATTCGGCGCCTTCGTTGACATCGGCGTGCACCAGGATGGACTGGTACACATCAGTCAGCTGGCCGACCGCTTCATCCGGGACCCGGCGGAAGTGGTCGCCGCCGGCGATATCGTCCGCGTCACAGTCCTCGAAGTCGATCTCCCCCGCCGCCGAATTTCCCTCACCTGCCGCGCCCAAAGCCCCTCAAACCCGCCCCAAAAATCGTAGTCAACCGCTGCCTCCGTCGAGACGCGACCGCCAAAGAGGCAGGGGCCCAATGGCGTTGACTTTCTGGCAGGAGGCATCGTCGGGAGGGCGAAGCTGGGATGGCGAAACGGTGTGAAGAACACCGGAAGTCGTCTTTCGGACTGGACCCCACGTGACAAGGCGAGCGGGGGATGTTAATCCCCCGGTAACGGTGCTTGCTCGCGTGGCCAGAACCACATCAGGAACGCACCAGAGCGTTACCGGCCGATTGACATCGACCGCTCGCCTTGGGACGTTTTTTGTGATTCGTTCGGGCTGGGGCCTGACGATAGCTGGGGGATTGAAACAAGGGCAGGTGCATGGCACCTGCAGGCGGAAAATACATCCCGGATTGGATTTGTGGCGAAAATTTGCGTCCGGCTCTCTCACCGTCGCGGCTCGATTTCACTCGAAGTTTGCCGGTCCACAGCGAGGGATCAGTGTGGCGGGCTCCACGGAATCCGCATCGATATTCCTTGACTGCCAGATGAGAATTGGCGAGGATCTATGGGGAGTTTCCTGCGAAGAGGTGCGCAATCCTCTGGTTTTCTGCAAGTGGGTTTGGGGAAGGCAGTCATGTCCGTGTCGAATAGGCGACTGGTTGCGGGCGCCCTGCTTGTTATCGGCGTCCTCGCAATCCTGAACCCGGGCTACAGTTCAGTCAGCGTCGACGGCCCAGCGGGGGTGATCCGGACCCAAAAATTCAGTTTCGGCCCCGGAAGCCTGATCGTGTTCACTCGCCTCGTCTCAGACGATTCAACGGTCTGGATCGAACAG
>JBEIEK010000379.1:0-5498 GCA_040382995.1 Planctomycetaceae bacterium | reverse complement strand
GCCGGCATAGATATCCAGATCCCGACTGCCGTCCTGCAGAAAGATCCGCAGTGGCTTGTTTTCCACTTTACGGACCAGTCCCGGGAACTGATCGCCGCCGCGAAGGGCGACGTAGGTGCCGATGGTGCTGAACACGCGGCGAAAGGCATCCGGTCGTTCCCAGGCCGCATTGAAGGCGCAGATTGCACCGGAGCTGGCGCCGGCGATGCAGCGGTGATCGGGGTTGTCACTGAAGACCCACGTCCTGCGGACTTCCGGCAGCAGTTCATCGATGAGGAAGCGGGCGTATCGATCCCCGAGTCCGTCGTATTCGAAGCTGCGGTTGAACCGTGGCTGAGCCTGGTCGGAGGCGGCCGGGACCTGCCCGTGATTCACGAACAGCCCCAGCTGCACGGGAATGCGGCCGGCGTGGATCAGGTTGTCAAGCACCGTTGGCAGCTTCCAGCCGCTGGCCATACCCAGTCCATCCTGAACGATCATCAGGCAGGGCGGTTTGGCGGGATCGTAGGCGGCCGGGACGTAGACCCAGTATTGTCGGATTGTTCCCGGGTAGAGGCTGCTTTTGAATTCGAAGGGCCCTTCCACTTTTCCCTGCGGCACACCGGGCTGTTGGACAGCTTCCGGTGGCACAGGCCAGGCTTCTTCCTGGGCGGTGGCGTCTGGGGTGCGGAGTGTGAGCAGCAGTGCGGCGACAGCGATCAGGCAGCAGGTTTTCTGCAGGCCATGTGAAGACATGTGGGACCTCATGAGGAATTCAGGATGGGTTTTCAGGCTCTGGTGCCCGCACTTCGAGCGGCGGCGGGGCGGTGATGGCCGCATAGGCTTCAAGGCGTTCGGCGGCGGTGGCGAGCAGTGCGAGGAGGTGCGGGATGTCACGTTCGACGGTTTGTGCCAGCTGTGCAGCGCGGCCGCGAAACTCACTTCCCTCGTGCGAAACTTCCGTGTGCCAGCGTTTAATGTTCGGGACCTGCTGCTGTGCAAACTCCAGTGCCCGTTTTGCTGCCTCGAGGGCTTTGACTTCCTCGATGCAGCTGGGGCGAAAATCGCCACTACGGCGCATGCGACACTGATGCAGACGCACCCGCGACTCGTTCATCTCCCGCGTGCAGTGCTCAATTTCACGCTTCCAGAAAATCGGCCGGTCCTGTTCAAGCCACAAAGTGATCTGACGGAGCTGGCCGTCGAGCACCTGCAGGCAGGAACGGGCCTCCTCCTGAAACATCGCCACCGCGGCCGCGAAACGCCGCAGAGCGTCGGTGGAATTGACATTGGCTGAACCCGACACGGCGACACCTTCTCAGAAAATCAGTGCTGCTGGAGGTATTCCTCGACGAGCTGAGCCTTGCGGAGCAGGTACGGAATGAACTGCTCATTCGATTCCACAAACCGCC
The DNA here is from genome assembly GCA_040382995.1 of Planctomycetaceae bacterium. Taxonomy (GTDB): domain Bacteria; phylum Planctomycetota; class Planctomycetia; order Planctomycetales; family Planctomycetaceae; genus SXXK01. The sequence goes on along the minus strand of JBEIEK010000379.1, from coordinate 4,107 downwards.
CCAGCGCTTTCATGTTGGCGGAAAACTCTTCGGTGAATCGCAGGTTCTCCTGGTCCCGCCATGTCTGGCCGAGATGGCTGAGCTGCCCGGCCACGACACCCGACTTTTCCGAGAGCTCTTCATTGAATCGCCGCAGCAGCTGTGCGAACCGCCGTAGTTCTCCCGGATCAACGATTGCCTGAGCCATGGGTCGTTTCCTGACAGTGGGGACTGCGCCTTGCTTCGCAGATATTCGTCAATCGCCGGATCTGCTGCATGTTTGAAACATCCTAACAGGATGTCAGCCCCACGGAAACTCAGCCACCCCGGTTGTGATCCGTGATCTGATCGGCGGAGCGAAACTGGTAGCCCCGCGGCACCACTACCACGCCACCTTCGGTGACCGTCAGGCCTCGAGCTGCATCGGCGGAAAGGTCAACCCCCAGCTGCACGCCCTCGGGTATCACCACGTCCTTGTCGACGATGGCGCGATTGAGCACTGCGTGGCGCCCAACAGTGACGCCGTCAAAGAGGATTGAGCCGGAGACAGATGCGTAACTGTTGACGCGGACGCGCGGCGACAGAATCGAACGCTCCACGCGCCCCCCGGAAAGAATGCAGCCGGGGCAGATGAGGCTGTCGAGGGCAGTACCGACCCGCGGGGGTGAAATCCGGCTGTCGCTGAACACAAACTTCGGCGGTGCCAGCGGCGGCTGATAGGTGCGGAACGGCCAGGCGGAGTCGTAGAGGTTAAGTTCGGGAGTGACACTGGTGAGATCCATGCTGGTTTCGTAGTAGGAATCCAGAGTGCCCACATCCCGCCAGTAGGCGGCAGAACCGTCAGATGCTGTGAACCGCCAGGCCATGACCTTTGCAGAACCAATGATCGCCGGAATTACATCGCGACCAAAATCCCGCTGACTGCCGGGGTGATTGGCATCCTCGCAGAGCTGATCAAAGAGGAAGCCCGTGTTGAACACATAGATGCCCATCGATGCCAGACAGTGCCCCGGGGCTCCAGGGAGTGGTGTTGGGGAATCCGGCTTTTCAGAGAACTGACGAATACGTCCGTCCGAGTCCGCACTGATCACTCCAAATCGCCGACCTTCCTCGATGGGCACCGGCAGACAGGCGATGGTTGCGTCCGCACCTGAGGCGCGGTGGGCATGAATGAACTGCGAGTAGTCCATGGCGTAGATGTGGTCGCCGCTGAGGATCAACAGTTCGGTGGGACGAACTTTTTCAATGGTGTAGATGTTTTGGTAGATGGCATCAGCGGTGCCCTGGTACCAGTTTTCATCGAGCCGCTGTTCGGGAGGACGCACGCTGACGAATTCGCCAAGCTCTGTGGGAAGGAAGTGCCAGCCGAGTTCGATATGGCGTTCGAGACTGGCGGATTTGTACTGGGTCACCACCAGAATTTTGCGGATGCCACTGTTGACGCAGTTGGAAAGAGAAAAGTCGATGATGCGGAAACAGCCGCCGAAGGGGACCGCAGGCTTGCTGCGGTCGCGCGTCAGCGGTTCAAGGCGTGAACCGCGACCACCGGCCAGAATAACTCCAAGAACTCCCCGCATCGCAACGTACCCCCTTTGTCCCCGGATTCTCTCAGTGTGCGGATTCGCCCGCAAGTGTGCAGCAGCGTCCGCGAGGGTGCAACTCTCGGCTGTGATCCCTGCGGGACGCCATGTATTGAGCCCTCCAGGGCACTCGGCATTCCATTTGCATAACATTTCCACTTCTGCTGTTTTCGTTGCCGGAGTCAGAGTTTTACCCCAGCTCGCAGTGCCCAAACCAATGCCCGCACCCTCCCCGACGCCCCAAACTGTTCGCTCGGTTCCCCTTCAGGTGTTTCCTTCGCGGCATGCTGCCAATGAAGCCGATACCGTCCGAGGCTTCCCGGGACTTTCGCGTCCGGTTGTGAATTTCTGGCTGGATGCCCTGCTGCTCCTGCTGTTCCTTCTGCAGGCGCTCACTGCCGTGATTGTACAGTTCGTGTTTCCTCCCGCCTCTGCCGCCCAGGGCTGGACACTCTGGGGGCTGTCGCTGGTTGATTTCTGTTCACTGCAATTCGCCTTCACGGCGCTGCTGGGGCTGGGAATTCTGATTCATCTGATGCTGCACTGGTCATGGGTCTGGCGACTATGACCATTCAGATGCCACCGCTGCCGTGATGGGTACCACACCCGGATTTCGATTTTTGTTTGTTGTCACAAGCACCTTCTGCCCACTTCTCGAACACAGTTTCTGATTGTTCCTCCAGTCTCTTCAGGAAACACAATAATGATCCAGCTCAACCGCATTCTGGTTCCGACCGACTTCAGCGAGTTCAGCCGACCCGCGCTGGATTATGCGTGTGCGATCGCCGCACGGTTTGAAGCGGAGCTGCATCTGCTGCACGTCACGCCGGATCCGGCGATGATTGTTCCCGAAGCGGCAGCGTTTTCCGTGGAATCCATGCAGGCTCAGGCAGAAGCCCAGACAAAGGAAGCTCAAAAGCAGCTGGCTCAGCTTCCCGGCGATGGCTGGGATAATGGTCGCCCGATCATTCGCGAAGTCCGCACGGGTGCAGCCTTTCTCGAAATCCTCGACTACGCGAAAACACAGAACATCGATCTGATTGTCATCGGCACGCACGGTCGGTCCGGCCTGATGCACGTGCTGATGGGCAGTGTTGCCGAAAAAGTGGTTCGCAAATCTCCCTGCCCGGTGCTCACGGTCAGGCCGGAGGGTCACCAGTTTGTAACCCCTGATCTTTAATCGGACTGGCTCGCCCGATAGACTGCCGCCAGCTCCGCGGTTCCACGGTTTCGGGGACAAACAAATCCGCGGCAGCTTTTCGTTTTCCCGCGTCAGCTGCAGGTGCCAAGGACATGAAGGCGGCCGTATTCAGTTCATTCCAGGGACCGCTTGAGGTGCAGACTGTCGCTGATCCGGCCCCCCGACCGGACTCCGCAGTGCTGCAGGTCAAAAGTTGCGGACTGTGCCGCAGCGACTGGCATGGCTGGATGGGCCACGACAGCGATGTGCATCTGCCGCATGTTCCTGGCCACGAACTGGCAGGGGTCGTCGCGGAAGTGGGCCGGGACGTCACCTTGTGGCGCCCCGGTCAGCGGGTGACCGTACCGTTCTGCTGCGGCTGCGGCACCTGTCATCAGTGTCGCAGTGGTCATCCTCAAATCTGCGATCACTACACACAGCCGGGATTCACGCAATGGGGGGCTTTCGCGGAATACGTCGAGATCCGGCACGCCGATGTCAATCTTGTCGCCCTCCCGGATTCGCTCAGTGATGTCACGGCCGCCAGCCTCGGCTGCCGCTTCGCCACGTCGTTTCGAGCTGTGGCGGATCAGGGCCGCCTGCGGCCCGGCGAATGGCTGGCCGTGCACGGGTGTGGCGGAGTCGGTTTGTCGGCCGTGATGATCGGCCGGGCACTCGGAGCGCAGGTGATCGCTGTGGACATCCGCACCGACCGGCTCGAAACAGCTCGCCGCTGCGGTGCACTGCATGTGATCAACGGCGAATCGGCCGATCCCGTGGAAGCCATTCAGCAGCTCACTGGTGGCGGCGCCCACGTTTCCATCGATGCCCTTGGAAGCCGCCGCACGTGCTGGAATTCCATCGGCTGCCTGCGCAAACGTGGTCGGCATGTGCAGGTGGGACTGATGGCAGGCTCCGACGCCAATCCCCGGATTCCCATGGGATTGGTGATCGGCCGCGAACTGGAGATCCTCGGCAGTCACGGCATGCAGGCGTTTGAGTACTCGCGGATGCTGCGGATGATTTCCGACGGACAACTCCACCCGGACCTGCTCATCAGCCACACCGTCACGCTCGCCGAAGCCGCCGAATTACTGCCACAGATGAACCAATTCCCCAGCCCCGGTGCCGTGGTGATCGACCGGTTCGGAGCAAGCTGAGAAACGCTCCCTGGCAACAGCATGGCAGGCACCCAATCGCCTTGACTTTCCGGTGCTGCGGATGTTCCGAGGACCAGCCTTCCGTAAACACTCCTCGAACCCATCATGCCAGGCGAGCGGTCGATGTCAATCGGCCGGTAACGTCCCTGGTGCGCTCCTGCTGCGGCGATGGCCGGGCGGGCACGTACTGTTACCGGGGAATTGACAT
>JBEIEK010000378.1:0-5523 GCA_040382995.1 Planctomycetaceae bacterium | reverse complement strand
CGCCACCCCCAGTTCCGCGATGCCCTCAATCGCAGACTCCGCCCCGACCACCCTGAGACTGCCAGGGCCACCCGCGATCATCCCTGCAATCAGAAAACCCACTAGCGGACTCTGACGCAGGACCGCCAGAAAACTGCCGGCGATGAAGCATACCAGCAGCAGCAACACCACCTGCAGCAGCAGATCCCAGCTGTCCATGCAATCCCTGCCCCGGCAGCAGGCAACGCCCGCTCGCTCCAAAAATCGCCGTGTTTAATTCAGGATTATTCCGGAAATCGCAAACTCCAGACCCTGTTCTCGGCCTTCCACCTTCAGCTGCATCCTCTCGGTGAATCGACCGGGACGATCCGGCGCGGTGAACGTCATATCCACCACCTGCAGTTTTTCCGGTGTCTCTCCCATCCGCACTGTGAAGCAGTCCTTCAGACCTCCGCAATTGACTTCAGACACCACAAATGGTCGGATCCCCCGGACCACGACACGAGCCGTTGCTGTTTGCCCGGGACGCAGCGCCTTAATCTCTATTCGCGGATTAGTGATGCTGATGTCAGGCTGAACCGTTCCCAGTACCATCAGGGGAATGAAAGGATTCGCCGCGTCATCGGTCTCCAGCGTTACGTACTCCTGAAACCGCCCGGGCTGCGCCTGCGGCAGCAACTGGAACTGCAGTGAATACTCCACGTTGATTCCATTCACAGGGGAATCGTTTCGGGAAATCAGATTTGACTGACACTTCAGCGCGGGATTTGTGCATTTCACGCGGACGATCTGCCAGTCCGGTCGGCCCGCGTAGGTGACCTTCACAGATTGTTCAGCACCCTTCCCAAAATCCACGGAGCCGAAGTCCAGTTTCCCGGGTTCAAAGACAACGTCCGTGCGAATGTACGCCTCAATTGGCACTTCAACAGTGGCGAGTGCGGGGGCGTCGAAACCGATGGTTAGTTTTGTTTCACGCTTTCGCGTGTAGGCCAGCGTATTCATACGGACTTCGATCGTGGTCGATTGATTGGGGGCCAACTGTCGCGGACCCGTGATCATCGCCGACGCGCACTGACAGCCCGTGGAAACCCCGGACAGCTGTACGGTGGTTGTCAGGTTGTTGGTGACCTTGAGCGTTTCAATCGCCTCGGAGCCCGTGGCGATCACACCAAAGTCCACCTTGCGGCGATCCACAAGAGCATCCGCCCAGCCCTGCTGAGCGACCGCAGTGGGAGCAAACACCGCGAAGATCAACAGAAATTTCCAACAACGTCCTGCTGCTGACATGCTGTCCGCCCGGATTTTCAACAGTTTGCGTAACTACAGACCCAACCACAGACCGCGGATTCTGCCAGTTTTCGCTGAATTTTGCCAACCCGGATTTGGGATTCGCAGGGGTTCTGAGAAAAGCGGGGAATGGGGGGATTAGGGCGTTCCCGGGTGGTGTGTCAAAATGAGTGCAATTCCTGTGCGTTCACATCGATTCTGCGTGCAGAAAACGTCAATCCTCCGGTAACGGCATGCCTCCCCGCGACCAACTCCGCAGTGGCGACGAATCAGGGCCTGACCCGCCGATTGACATCGGCCGCACCTCCTGACAGGGGTGGTGTCAGGCCCTCGGGAGGCTGTTAACCAGTTGGGCCAATTCCCCCGAGTTGCCGCACGGCCTCATAGGCCACAGCAGTCACTGCACTGCTCAAATTCAGACTGCGCACCTCAGGTCGCATTGGCAGTTTCAGATTTCTGGCCGCAGATGACTCCAGAATGCTGGCCGGAAGTCCCCTTGATTCACAACCAAACAGCAGAATGTCGCCACGCTGGTAGTCCACTTCCCAAATCGTCCGCGAGGCTTTCTTTGTCAGGCACCAGACTCGAGATTCGGGCAGGCGCCTCTGCACATCTTCCCAGGCGTCCACCACTTCCCAGTCAAGGTATTGCCAGTAATCAAGGCCCGCCCGCTTGAGGGACGTATCATCGACCCGAAATCCAAGGGGGCGAATGAGCCAGAGCCGTGCCCCAATTGCCACACAGGTTCGCCCGATGTTGCCTGTATTCTGGGGAATTTCGGGGTTGTGCAGGACAATGTGCAGCAGTGGTCCCGCCACATTGCCCACAGCTGCTGTCTGCCCGTCTGTGTTTTCAGTGCCTGTCATAAGCTCCCGGCCGAAATCCTGGGTCGCTGCGCCCTTCGAGTGTCTCAATTCCCGCCATGCGAATCATCAGCAGTCGCTCGATGGCCCCAGTTGCCTGATCCGGGTGAAAGAATAGATTTCCCAGTGTCCATGTGCCGCCAGCGGCTGCGACGTGGCGACCCAGAACAGCCACCTCATCAGCCATCAATCGCACATCCACCTGATACTCGTACAACGGCACTACGTTCTGCCGCACAGGCAGCTTCTCCGCAAAATCCTCTATCGTCAATCGTGGAGCAACTGCCCCTGCATGGACCACCGGCAGCAGATTCAACAGCACCCAGTCCTTTTCAATTTCCTTAGCTGTCACCTCAATCACACACCGCAGCTGTCGTCGATCCCGCAGCCCTGACAACTGAGGAATTCGGGTCAGTGGCAGTCGCTGTTCATCCAGCCCACTCTGCATTTCCAGAAAACTCTGCCCGCCAGGCATCAGCGAAAATCCCTGAGCCACACCCAGTGCCCCCGCTGTCAGATCACTTCTCGAAACTCCATCCCGATCCAGCTGTTCGGCCGCTGCAGCTTCCCGTGCCAGACTCTGTAGTGCCCATGGCGCGCCACTTCCCGCCACGCCGATCCGCAGTCCGGCGCTGTTGAGCTTTTGCCGCTGCTCCGGATTCATCAGGCCGCTCTCGTCCAGTTCCTCCCACACCAGCCGCCGCAATCGCGCATCTTCAGCCGGGCGACTCACGATCAATGCCTCTAGCTTTGCCGTGCGCACCAGCACGCCACCGCCTTCACTCCCCTCGGGCCCGGCTGTTTTCCGTTCAGGGCCTGAGAATTCAGTTCCCCCAAACAGGCCGGACTCCTGAGCGTTCCGAAACAGACCACAGCCTGGGACCGCCAGCAGCAATCCCGCTATTGCCTTCCGCCTCGTACACCACATGACGTCCGACTTTCCCTGTCAGTCCCGGCAACGATCCACGACCGCTTTCCTGCGGTCGCTCAGCCACATGCCCGACATTCTGAGCCAGCCCGTGCCGTTCGGGAAAGACGTGTTTCGCCCGCACCTCACGTTTCAGCGTCAACGGACAATCCTCAGCGGGCTCTCCAGCGAGAAATCAGCAGAAACTGCCGACCTAAAGCCGAATTCTCATTGTCGCTCGCCTCCGCTATCCTTCCTCCTTCCGGAAAGCTGCTTCCTCCACGACCGAAACAAAGAACTCGGATATTGCCTCCATGCATCCCGCCTCCCTCCGCGTCGGCGAAGGACACGATACCCACCGCACCATCGTCGGCAGACCACTGCTGCTTGGAGGCGTCCTGATCGAGGATGCTCCCTGGGGACTCGATGGCCACAGCGATGCGGATGTCCTGATTCACGCCATCATCGATGCACTGCTGGGCGCAGCCGGCCTCGGTGATATCGGTGAATGGTTTCCAAACTCCAGCCCCGCTTTCCTCAATGCAGACTCCGCCCACCTGCTGCAAACTGTCGTCCGAACTCTGCGGCAAAACCACTGGGAAATCATCAACCTCGACTGCACCATCCACGCGGAACGTCCGCGGCTGTCCCCCTGGAAGCCTCGGATTCGACAGCGACTCGCCCAACTCCTCGACATCAGCCCGGATCAGGTCAACGTCAAAGCCAAATCCGGCGAACAGGTGGGCCCGGTCGGACGCGGTGAATCACTCGCCGCCGATGCTGCAGTGCTCATCCACCGGACTCAACAGCCCCCGCACACTTCCCCGGCCTCAAATTCATAAACGGCCACTGTGCCGCCTGTCACCCATCAAGGATGATCCACATGACTCGGAATTCCGATTCCAGTCTGCCTGCCACTCATGTGCCCCTGCGTCGCCAGCGCTATCTTGGCATCGACCCCGGGCTGCGACGTACAGGGTATGCGATTATCGAACGCACCCCCAGAGGTCCCGTGCTCCGTGAAGGTGGCGTGATTCAAACGTCTCCCGATCTCCCCCTGCACCAGCGACTCCTTGAAATCTCCACCGGACTCCGCGAAGTTATCGCTGAAACGAGCCCCGAAGCGGCCGCCGTTGAACAGGTCTTCTCCCATGTACGCAACGTCCGCTCCTCACTGCTGCTCGCACACGTTCGGGGCATTCTTCTGCTCGCTGTCGCAGAAGTCGGAATTCCTCTTCTGCAGTATTCTCCGTCCCAGGTCAAACGCCTGCTCACAGGCAGCGGCAAAGCTCCAAAAGAACAGATGCAGCACGCCGTCCAGGCCGAACTCAAACTCACCTCGCTCCCCGATCCGCACGATGTGGCCGACGCCTCAGCTGTCGCCCTTTGCCTGTATCATTCTCTCCGCTTCGCCGCCTGATTCATTCCTTCCCTTCCGAAGCACCCGAGTTCATGTAAGGACCACCCCTTGATTACTCGCATTACCGGCACACTCGTTGCCCTTTCCGAACAGTCCGGCTCCATTCGCATCGGTGGCTTCGATTACGAAGTCCTGCTCCCCGACATTGTCCGTCGACAACTGCAGGCCAGACTGAACCTGGAAGTGAGTCTTCGCACCATTGAATTCCTTGAAGGGAATCCTCAACAGGGCCGACTCACCCCGCGCATCATTGGCTTCATGCACGACGCTGAACTGGAGTTCTTTGAACAGATCTGTTCGGTGGATGGAGTGGGCGTGAAGAAAGCCCTGCGCGCGATGGTCAGGCCAGTTCGCGAAATCGCCGTCTCCATCGAAGAACAGGACGTGAAAACCCTGAGCACTCTGCCGGGGATCGGCCCGGCCATGGCAGAACGGATTATCGCGAAACTTCGACGGAAAATGACCCGCTTCGCGCTCATGATCGCTGCCCGAATCCCCGATGCTCCGGATGTGCGGTCCGATCTGATGACCGAGGCCTGGGAAGCCCTCGTCAGCGTCGGACACTCCCCTCAGGACGCGCGCGACCGCATCGAATCGCTCGCCCAGGCAGGCCGGAAATTCAAGTCCGTTGAGGAAATCCTGACAGAGATCTATCAGCGGCAGAAGAAGTGATCAGCCCGGCTGAGAAATCCTTGCCAAAGTGGCTTCCGGACCCTGTCGGATCAGGTCTGCCAACTCCTTCGTGGACAGTCGTGCGGCCGAATCCGCTCCGGCAAGCACACCGTCCACCAGATCACGCTTCTCTTCGTGCAGTGCCAGAATCTGCTCTTCAATCGTGCCCCGCGCAATGATGCGGTACACCATCACGGGCTTTGTCTGACCGATGCGGTGAGTACGGTCAGTGGCCTGGTCTTCGACTGCCGGATTCCACCATGGATCCATGTGAATCACATAGTCGGCAGCGGTGAGATTCAGACCAGTGCCGCCAGCCTTCAGCGATATCAGGAACGCATCCCCCTCGCCATTCTGAAAGGCCTCAACACGCTGCTGCCTTTGGATCGGAGTCG
>JBEIEK010000377.1:0-5527 GCA_040382995.1 Planctomycetaceae bacterium | reverse complement strand
TGGTTGGTCAGGTGTCGGGCAGCAGCACCTGAGGCCTTGCAGTCACTTCCTTGTCAGGGAAGTCTGTGCAGGACCAGTGCCATTACACTTCGTACACCGCAGTCTGCAAGCATGGCAGCGGCGACGGTGAGGGTCCAGCAGGATCGAGCCGTGGTCGCGCACAGCAGCACGGGGCCGGCTGGTGACTGCTGAAGTGGAGTCAGTCGCAGAGTCCGCTCAAGGTGGCAAACGTGGGGCGTGCTGGGGATGTTGTCCGGGACGGCTTCACCGCTCCACGAGAAGTTATCGAGGAGTGGAAGCTTTCCGACGGCGGAGATGTGTTGTGCCAGTTGGCGATTGCTTTGCATTGCATCACCGCAGGCCGGTGCCGGCATCACCAGAGCGGGGCGTTGTTCCCAGACTTTTTTCCACCGCGCGAGGAGCTGGACGGCTCCTTCGAGGAGTTCCGGCGGGATGACGGGCGAATTGCTGGCCGTGAATTCCGCGAGTTCGTCGGACCAGCCGGGATCTTCGGCGAAGGCGACAGCACGGGCGTTGAGTTTTGTGGTGATGGTTCCCCTGCGTGAGCAGCCTTTGGGCCAGAGTTTCCGGGGTTCGATGACGTGATCCTGTTGTCTGAGAAAACTGCGGGCGCGGGTCACGAGGTTGGCAGCGGGGCGGGCCCCCGGATGAGGCAGCTGTCCTGAGCAAACCGAGCAGATTCCGCAGGGTGCGGGGCTGGGATCGCTGAGGGCTGTTTGCAGGTAAGCCATGAGGCAACCTCGGCCGTGAGCGTAATTGCGCATCAGGTCTGCTTCCTCGCGGCGTCCTTCCACAAGTGCCGTCCACTTGCGGGCATCATGGATCCACGGGCGTCCTGTGGCCGTCCATTTGCTGCCGTCTTTTTTGACAGCGTCATCGACAGCGAGGATTTTGAGGAGATTTTCGAGTCGACCGCGACGAATTGCGGTCGCCGCTTCGAGGTCGACCACGGACTGCGATTGGATGCTGAGTGCCTGCAGAACACGATCCGCACTGGCCTGATCGGGGATATTTGAAGTGGCAAAGTAATTCCAGATGCCTTCATCGCTGTGGGCGGGCAGCAGGATGGCTTCTGCGTGATCAAGAGCGCGGCCCGCGCGACCGATTTGCTGGTAGTAGGCGACGGGCGTGCCGGGTGAGCCGATGTGGACGCAGAAGCCGAGGTCTGGTTTGTCGTAGCCCATACCGAGTGCTGAGGTGGCTACAACGGCCTTGAGTTCGTTGCGTCGGAGGCGGTCTTCGATCTGCAGGCGATCCTCGGTTTCCATTTGCCCGGTGTAGGCGGGGACGTCGAATCCGCATTCACGGAGGAACGCGGCGAGCCGTTCGGCGTCAGCCACGGTGAGTGCATAGATGATTCCGGAGCCGGGCAGGGTTTGCAGGGCTTCGGCGATCCATGCATAGCGTTCGGCGGAGTTGAGTCTGGGGACGACGGAGAGCCGCAGGGACGTGCGAGCGAGTGTTCCGCGGAAGACAGCAGTGCCGGTTCCCAGCTGGTTCTGAACATCGTCGGTGACACGTTGATTGGCTGTGGCGGTGGTGGCGAGGACAGCGGCATTGGGCGCGGCAAGCAGTGAGCGGGCAAGCCGCTGATAGTCGGGGCGAAAATCGAAGCCCCAGTCACTGATGCAGTGGGCTTCGTCAATGACGATCAGGGATGTGTGTTTGAGCAAACCGGGGAGACGCGCTGCAAAGGCGGGATTGCCGAGGCGTTCGGGAGAAACCAGGAGCACATCCAGCTGATTGTTTTCGAGGGCATGAAAGATGGGATCCCAGTCGTCGATGTTGGTGCTGTTGATGCTGTCGGCCTGGAGTCCGGCTTTCTGGGCGGCGGCCACCTGGTTGCGCATGAGCGCGAGCAGGGGTGAGATGACAAGTGTGGTGCCGCCGCCATTTTTGCGGAGCGCTGCGGTTGCTGCCCAGTAAACAGCGCTCTTTCCCCAGCCGGTTGCCTGCACCACGAGGACTCTGGCTGCCGGCTGGAGGATGGCGGTGACGGCGGCCAGTTGATCGGCGCGGGGTACGGCGGTGGGGCCCGCGAGTTTTTGCAGAATGGCGGTGAGATGTTCCGTGGCAGTGGCTGGGGAAACCGCTGGGGTCGGGTGCGGGGCTGGAGGCATTGTGTGTCGACAATCTTCAGACGGGAGCTGGCAGGAGGGAAGGGTTGGCGGCGTGATCTGGTCAGGTTTGCCGCGCTTCGTTGACGCAGTATTGCAACTTGGCCATCAGAAGGCGACAATTCCGGGGGGCGAACTATTCCCTGTCACAAAGCGGAATGCTGGAATTTTCATGCTGCGAACATGGTGGCCAGAGAGAGCCGGGAATCGCCCGGGGCGTCCGGTGTGGTGGCTGCTGGCAGGTTGTGTGCTGCTGAGCGCTGCTGGATTCTGGTTTGTTGCCGGGGCCGGGTCTGATCCGCTGCCGGTCGAGGTCACCCCCGAGGAGCTGGAGCGGGCGCTCCGGGAGTTTCGTTTCCTGCAGCGCCGCGAGCCTGTTCGCTCAGAACTTCTGCTGCTGCTTGCCGAAACCGCAGTGAGACAAAACCGCCTGCCGACAGCGCTGGCCTGTCTTTCTGAGATTCCGACAGGCGATCAGCAGGCAGGTGTGACAGCGCGGCGTCTGGAGGCGCAGGTCTGCCTGAAAGCCAATCAAGCGGTCAGGCTGGAGTCGGCCGCGGGGGAGTTACTCCGGGCCGCCGAGGCTGGTACTGCGGTGCGTCCTGCGGAACTGCAGCTGATCGAAGAGCTGCTGGTTTTTTTGTTCTCTCTGGAATACCGGTTTGAAGAGCGGCAGCAGCTGCTGAAGCAGATGGCGGCCCGGCGATCGCTGGATGTGCTGCTGGCAAAGCAACTGCACTTTCCCGCGCTGCTGGCTTCAAGGACGGCTCAGCAGAACCAGCGTCTGCAGCGGTTTCTTGAGGAGGATCCCGATCACCCACCGCTGGTCCTGGCTCATGCGCGATATCTGTTATCAACCGCCAGGCTGGATGACGCGGAGAAGCTGGCGGACAGCATGCTGGCGGCACATCCGGGCAGCGCGGAAGCGCTGGCAGTTGCGTTGGAATGTCGCTTTGAACGTCAGGCACTGGCGGAATTCACTGCCCTGTTGAGCGCCGCCCCTGCCTTCCAGCCGACCGAACCATGGCTGCTCACGCAGATGCGGGCTGAGGGGGCCGTACGATCGGGGGATCGAGGGCTGGCAAAGCGGTATTTCGAGCACCTGACAGCCATGGATCCCTCGAATCCACTCTACCTGCAGGGTCTTGCGGGAGTGACGGCTACGGACACGGCTGAGGGAGCGGCTGAGCGTTCGCGATTCCTGCGGCGGGCCCTGCAGCTGGCGGAATTGCGGCTGACTTTGGCGGAGAGTGACAGTGATGCGGGGGCGTTGCGGGCAGTAGCTGAGACGGCCAGGAAGCTGGGCATGCCCGCGGCGGTTCAGGATTTTGAACGCCTGGCGAACATCGCCGCGAGTGGTGGGAGTCTTCAGCGAAGGAGCGAACAGTGACGGGATCGCGCAGAGAAACAGGAAGTGCGAAGAAATCAAAGGCAGCTGGTGGCGGTTACGCTGGACGAGCTGCAGCGGGGCTGATGGCGGGGTGTTGTCTGTGGCTGGGATGTACCGACAGGAATGGGGGTGATGGTCCAGTCGACGGGAGTTCGAGTCGTGTGGTGTCGAAGGCCGGAGCAGCGTCGCCAGGGGAGCTGAAGCAGGAGGCGCGGGTGCTGGAGGCGCTGCGTGCGGCGGGTCAGACGTCCGCCCAGGTCGCGGCCCCTGAACCTTCGCGGATCCGCTTTCGTACGCTGTCTGAAGAGAGCGGTTTTGTGTTTCAGCGGAACGACGACATGCGGGGGCAGCGGCGAATTCTGGAGGTGAACGGTGGAGGCGTGGCGGTTTTTGATCTGGACTCGGACGGCTGGCTGGATGTGTTCATGACGAATGGCTGCCGGTTGCCGCAGGTGGAAGACACGAGGCAGACTCCGGGCCGATTGTTTCGCAATCAGCGGGAAATGCGGTTTGGTGAGTGCAGTGAGGCATCAAGGTTGATGCAGTTTGGTTTTTGCTGTGGCTGTGCTGTGACGGATGTGGACCACGATGGTTTTGAGGACCTGTATCTGACGGCTGTGGGAGGCAATCAGTTCTGGAAGAACAATGGGGATGGCACTTTCACGGAAGTGGCTGAAGCGTTGGGTGTGAAGGGGGGGGCGTGGGGATCGAGTGCTGCGTTTGGGGATCTGAACGGTGACGGGCACGCCGATTTATACGTGGCAAACTACCTTGATGTTTCTGAGACGAATCCGTTGCTGTGTCCGGAGCCGCGGAGTCCGGATGGTTATGTGGGCTGCACTCCGGCGATGTTTCCGGGGGTCGCTGATCAACTGTACCTGTCTGACGGCAGCGGTGGCTGGCTGGACGTGTCTGAGTCGGTGACGGCGGCGGCGCCGTTTCCGGGGAAGGCGCTGGGCGTGGTGATTGTGGATCTTGGTGGAGACCGGAGGCCGGAGATCTATGTTGCAAATGATGGTCAGCCGAATTTTCTGTTTGCGGTGGCTGAGAGTTCAGCTGCAGCTGTGCAGCTGAAGGAATGTGCAACAGAAGCCAGTGCAGCACTCAACTATGAGGGATTCGCGCAGGCGAGCATGGGCATAGCGGCTGAAGACTTCAACAGGGATGGGAGGACGGATCTGTTTCTGACGCACTTTTACCGCGACACGAACACGCTGTATCTGAATCGATCGTCGGCAGAAGCGGGCGAGCTGCTGTTTGAGGACGCTGCGCGGGTGTCCCGGCTGGGTCAGCCGAGTCTGAATTTGCTGGGGTTTGGAGTGAGCGGGCTGGATGCTGACAACGATGGCTGGAATGATCTCCTGGTGGTGAATGGTCATGTTGATGATCGCACATGGTTTGATCCGGAACAGCACTACCGCATGCCTGCGCAGATGTTTGCAAATCATGGCGACGGGACATTTCGCGAGGTGTCGGCTGACGCGGGGGATTGGTTCAGGACTCCGGCACTGGGGCGTGCGGCGGCAGCCGGAGATTTGAATCGCGATGGACGACTGGACGTCGTCGTATCAAACCAGCTGGACCGGTCGGTGATTTTGCAGAATGAATCCGCTGCCGGTGGAGGATCAATGGTGCTGAAGCTGTGTGGCACCACGACTGCTCGATCGCCGATCGGGGTCCGGGTGCAGGTGTTGGGCGTTGAGCCGCTGCTGTGGCGACAGTTGGCCGGGGGTGGCAGCTATCAGGCGGCGGAAGCGGCCGAGCTGCATCTGGGGGGGCTGGAGGAGCGAGCTTACCGTCTGCGAGTGGAATGGCCGGATGGGACTGCTGAGGAGTATGGCGATGTTCGACCAGGGCGATGGCTGATTCGGCAGGGGGATGGAGTTTGGGGAGTGCCGATGTAGGGGCGCTGGAGTACTGTTTTCTGGACTTTTGAATTGTCACCTGCACTGTGGTTGCTTACTTTTTTGGCCCCTCACTCCCGACCCCTCTCCCCGGA
>JBEIEK010000376.1:0-5549 GCA_040382995.1 Planctomycetaceae bacterium | reverse complement strand
TCGAGAGTCGACTCTCTCCTTTCTCCATTCTCCTGCTCTATTTCCTGACGGCAGGTGCCGTCAGGAAATAGGCGAGCGGTGGATGTCAATCCCCCGGTAACAGTGCGTGCCTGCCCGGGCAGCGGCGCAGCAGGCGCGCACCAGGGACGTTACCGGCCGATTGACATCGACCGCTCGCCTTTCAGGATGGGAAACAGGCGTGTTAACGGTACGCTCGAGGTGCATGGCACTTTTTGACGATTGCGATCTGTTTCCCTGCCCGGAGAATCTCGGTGGGTTCACATTTGCTTAACGATTTCCACAGAGACTTTGAAGCTCACGCATGGAACCCTTCTCACTCTTCCGGGGAGTCGATTATGAACCAGGAAACTCGCAGGATTCGTGGTTTTACTTTGATTGAATTGCTGGTTGTGATTGCGATTATCGCAATTCTTGTGGCGCTGCTGTTGCCTGCGGTGCAGCAGGCCCGCGAAGCGGCGCGGCGGACTCAGTGCAAAAACAATCTCAAGCAAATCGGCCTCGCACTGCATAACTACCACGACACTGTGAACGTGTTTCCGTGGGGTTTCGACGAACGTGAAACGCTCTGGACGGCCATGATTCTGCCGCAGATCGAGCAGCAGAATCTGTATACAACGCTCATCTGGCAGGAAACCGGACCGGGGAACTGGGATTGGGCAGGCTCGCCAAATACTCGTGCCTGTTCCACGGTGATCCCGGCTTTTCGGTGTCCTTCCATGCCGCTTGAGCCACGCGACAACGAAGGGATCCCGGGTCGAGTGCCGGTGAGCTATCGCGGAGTTGCGGGGGCATTGATTGCTTCGGACGACCTGTCAACCCGGCCCGCCGGCTTCAACACCGCCCAGTTCCGCGCCCTGGAAGAACTCAATCATGACGGCATGTTCTACGGCTGCAGCAGAGTCGCGATGCGCGACATCACCGATGGCACCTCGAATACAATCATGATCGGCGAATCCCGGACCTCCACCTACAGCAAGGACGGCCAGCAGATGGATTACTGGCAGTTTGGCTGTCCTCAATCGGGTGGCTGGGTCTATGGCGGGATTGGCGGCACGGAGTATTCTGAAGGGCTGGGTTCGGCAGTTGTGAAGATCAATGCGATGCTGGACCCAAACATGCATGGTGTGCTGATGGAGATGTCCTTTGGCAGCTATCATGTTGGTGGAGCACAATTCACGATGGCTGACGGTTCGGTGCGATTCATTTCGGAAAACGTGGACCTCAACCTGTATCGCTCGCTGGCCACACGAGGCAATGGCGAAATTGTGGGTGACTTCTGACGCTGCCCAAAGTCGCGTTTGGCTCTGGAAAACGTCCCCCCGATTTCTGTACCAGTGAAGACGTCAGCCGACAACGCTCCACATCCACCCCGAAAACTTCAGGTCACCGCCATGCTTCGCTCGCGTCCCAATTCGATGTCCGCTGCAGTGCTGCTCCAGTCCTTCGCCTGCTGTCTGTTTTTTGCTGGCTGCAGCGCCACCAATTCGATTGATTACGGCAAGGTGACGCTGGTGAATGTCAGCGGCACGGTGACTCTGGATGGTCAGCCGCTTGCGGGGGCTGTGGTCACGTTTGAGAATCAGGAAACGGGAACCATGTCCTTTGCCCGCACGAATGCGGGGGGTAGTTACACGCTGCAGTTCGACAGTGAAAAGGATGGTGTCACGCCCGGACGGAAACTGGTGCGGTTCAGCACGACGCGGACGATTCTGGGGCTCCGCGGAGAAGACGGTGCGGAAGAGGGAGAAGCGTCGACTGAAGGTGCGAAAGCCGATCGAAAGCAGGAACTGGTCCCGGAGTGCTATAACGGAAAGTCCACGCTCACCGTCGAGATCACTCCGGAGTCCACAACCGTCGACTTTGATCTGAAATCCGATTGCTCGACAACGGGTGCAAAGCAGGTTTAAAAGTCACCCACAACCTGACCATCGCTGCGCTGCCCCAGTTTCTGCCATGTGCTCAGGTCGACGTTGCTGCTGATGGATCTGACAGAGCCGTCCATCAGCAGCGAGTTGACTGTGCCGGTGTGGTAGCTGCGCGAGGTGATGATCCCGTAGGTGGGCAGCGTGGCACTCGCACCTTCGCGGCTGCTGCAAATGTCAACATCCCAGACCCTGCCGTTGACCAGCATGGGAACATTGGTGTTGGGGCCGAAGGTAGTTGTGAAACCGTTGTGGATCGCTCGACCGCAAACCCATTCCGTATGGCCGGTCTCGCCGAAGGCGCCGCCACTGACGATGGATGACGCAGCACCTGGAGCACCTGGCGGGGTGGCAGCGAGCGTGGCGTCGTGGATGCGGGGTTGCCAGCCGCGAACTTCGGACATGCCGAGGGTATTGCTGAGCCCGTCGGTGAAGTCCCGATCACGGATGTTGCCATTGGCAGCAAAGGCCGCTCCGCCGGTCTGGCGAGTGACAGGGTCATAAATCAGGTACTGGCCGACACTGAACGCGTAACTGAGCGGGTAGTGTTCTGGCTGTCCGCTGCTGTTGAATCGCTGGCGATCGTTGACGTCGCTGGGGCAGAGCAGCACAGGGATTTTCTGGCTGGCGATGCCGTTCGGCGGGAAGTTCGCGCGGTTACCAGCGTCGTGATAACCCAGCGAGAAATTGATGAGCGAATATTGGTTGTTGCCTTCAACGAACGGCAGCAGCCGTGCCTGGCCGGACCATGGCTGACGGATGCGATCAGCATCGACGACTCCGGCCGGGGGGAAGGTGGTCCAGGTGCCGAGATAGTTATGGAGGGCCACACCGAGTTGCTTCAGGTTGTTTCTGCACTGAGTTCTGCGGGCGGCTTCGCGTGCCTGCTGGACGGCAGGGAGCAGCAGGGCGACGAGAATGGCGATGATCGCAATCACCACGAGCAGTTCGATGAGCGTGAAGGCCCTGCGATGCAGGCGGGGAAGGTGATTGCCGTTGTGGTTGCGATGAACTGAGGACATCGGTGTTGACATGGCTGGGGTTTCGAAGCTGAGCGAGTCACTGGCTGGCTGCGGCTTCAGCGATGGGAATTGAATTCAGGAATGCGGTTTTGGGGAGGGGGCATTTGAGTCTTTGTTTTCGTCCCGGCGTGGTTTTGGCATGTCAGGCCTGACCGGGGAAGTCGACCAGTTGCCTGTTGCAACTGAGACTCATTCTCAATAAGATTATTCACCGGAGTGGGCTCATTTCAAGATCTGCGGCTCTGGAATTCTCATTTTCAGACTGATTTTGCGAGGCTTGTGCAGTGTCCGAGAACGAGACAATCGGGGCTGGAGATGTCGTGGCTGGGGGCGATCGGGATGCCGGGGGGCTGCCTGGTCTCGCGATGAGAAACGGGCCTGACATTCAGCCCCTGAGCTGTTAGGATGTGCGTGAGTACCGTTTGCTGCCGACTTTTCGCGCCCAGGCCACAGACATGACCGACCCACGCGTCCCGCTGAAGAACCCTGTGATTGCTGCCCTGCTGGCTTTTGTGTGTCCGGGGGCTGGCCACTATTATCAGGGTCGCAAGTTCAAGGCGGCGGTGTTTTCCGCGGGCATTCTGACGTTGTTTGTGTGGGGGATGGTGCTGGGTCACGGGCAGCCGGTCTACAGCCAGCTGATCCTTCGCAGTTCGTCAACACTGCCTCAATTGTCGCAAAAAACGCCACCTCAGAAGTTTTCCTGGGCCTACGCTGCTCAGGTGCTGGTGGGTGCTCCAGCCTGGCCGGCGCTGCTTCAGGATTTCCGCTTTCGTCGGGACGCCGACACTGTGAATTTTCTTTCAGCACCGCTGGAGAGTGAATTTACGGGGCGGTTGATTGTGAATTCGGTTCGGGGTGACCAGCACCGCCATATCACCGGTCAGCTGTCGATTGTTCCCGGGCGTCCTGAGGGCGGTCGCACGGTGACGGGAACGCTGACGACTACGGACGAATCCGGCGATCCGCTCACGCTGAACCTCGGCGGCCAGATTGAACTGGGGCGGAGGGTCTTTGGATCGCCACTGCGTGAATTTTCGTGTCGGGTGTTGTCGGAAGACCCTGAAGTTCCGGCAGGGCGAGTGGAGGGCTCGGTGGAACGCGGCATCCTGAACTGGTTCCAGGCCCCGCTGGACACAAACGAACTGGATCGGCTCAACGGCAACCTCAGCCGTCAGTTCGACGTGGCCTGTGTGTTCACCTGGATCGCCGGACTGCTCAATCTGCTGGCAATCTGGGATGCGGCCCAGGGCCCGGCGTACGGGTACGGAGATGAGCAGCCGGAGGAACCAGAAAAGAAGCCGGAACCTGGAAAGCAGCCAGAGCCGGAGAAACCGGCTGCCGCGAAATCCTGAGGTGGCAGGGAGCGTTCCGGCGACGAAAAATACGTGGGCAATCAGGACCATTCAGGCACTTGACAGGGCGAGCCGTACATGGATTTTTCACTTCTCAGCCAGGCATTGCCACTGACAGCGATCATCTGCCTGGTGTATTCGGCGACGCGTTATGAACTGCGGGAAAAGATCGTGCGATCGGCGTTGGTGATGTTCGCCAAGACCATCGTGTTCCTCGGGGTGCTCTATCTGTTTCTGATCTGGTTTTCGCGATGATCGGGTCGGGGATATTCCCATTTTTCCGCAAATCGCCCAAACAAGCTCCCCGGCTTGCAGTTTTCTGCTCGCCACTGTAGGCTCAGCACTTTCCTGCCAATGACAGCCGGGTTCGCCGTGCGCGCCGGCGTTGGTTGGAAAAATTCGGGTGCTTCGCGAATTTCACAGGGTTATTGTCAATGAAGTACGTTTACACGTTTGGGGATGGAAAAGCCGAAGGGGACGCCACTCAAAAGCCGCTGCTGGGCGGCAAGGGTGCCAACCTGGCCGAAATGAGCCGCATCGGGTTGCCGGTACCGGCGGGCTTCACAATCACCACGGAAGTTTGCACCTATTTCTACGCCAACAAAAAACAGTATCCTCCGGAACTCACTGCTCAGGTTCAGGCGGCCATTGCCAACGCCGAAACCAGCATGGGTGCCAAATTCGGTGACACCGACAACCCGCTGCTGCTCAGCTGCCGTTCCGGATCCCGTGAATCCATGCCCGGCATGATGGACACGGTGCTCAATATCGGCATCAACGAAAAGGTCGTGCAGGCGCTCATCCGTCAGTCCGGCAACGAACATTTCGCCTGGGACAGCTACCGCCGACTCATCCAGATGTACGGTGACGTGGTGCTCGGGCTGAAGCCGGAATCCAAGAACGACCCGGATCACTTCGAGGAAATCCTTGAACACGCTCGCGCAGCCGCCGGCGTGGACCACGAGAAAGACCTCACCGTTGACGCTCTGAAACAGATCGTCGCCGAATTTAAGGCGGTCATCAAAAAGCACCGTGGCATCGACTTCCCCGAAGACCCGATGCAGCAGCTTTGGGGCTGCGTCGGCGCCGTGTTTGGCAGCTGGATGAACGACCGTGCCGTCGTGTATCGCCGACAGTACGGCATCCCGCACGACTGGGGCACAGCCGTCAACGTGCAGGCCATGGTCTTCGGCAACCTCGGCGACGACTGCGCCACCGGCGTCGGTCTC
>JBEIEK010000375.1:0-5611 GCA_040382995.1 Planctomycetaceae bacterium | reverse complement strand
GGGGTGTAGCCGGAGCGGAAGACAGCGCTTTGGGAAGCGAGCTTGTCGAGGTGGGGCGTGCGAATTACAGGATGTCCCATGAAGCTGTAGTCGCCGAATGCCTGATCATCAGAGACGATCATGAGCACGTTTGGTGGCGGAGAGCTGGAAGTCCCTTCGTCGGCGACGGCTGAGGGCGTGACGGCGTGGAGCAGGGCAGGGATCGCTCCAGCCAGAAGCATCAACAACCTGCCTTCAACGAGCGCTGTGGCCACGAGTCTGCAAAATTGGCCAATTATCTTCACGAACGTGACTCCTGAGGGGTTGTGGAAGGTTGCCAGACGGGTTCAGGCTGTGGAATTTCAAAGGCGTTGGCGACGGCTGGAGGAATGCGGCAGGGTTGCAGTGAAGAAAAAGAGACGAAAGCCCACTGCGTTTCCGCACGAACGATGGGCCGATCGCTGCGGAGGATGACATAGCGTCGGCGCGAAGTGACGCGTTTCAGGTCCGCGACCCATGTGTGAATGATGAGTTCTTCACCGGGAAAGGCAGGGCCGAGGTATTCGATCAGGTGCGAGCGTGCCACCCAGCCACAGCCGTGGCTGAGGTAGTCTGCAGGAGACCAGCCCTGAGTTGTGGAGTGAGCGCTGGCAGCATCCTGCAGCCAGCGCAGGTAAACCACGTTGTTGACGTGTCCCACGAGATCCGCATCGGCCGTCTGTGCCTGCACTGAATATTCAAAAACCGCCGGCATGTTGCAGCTTGACTCCGAAAAAATCTTACGCGGGCTGGGGACGTCGCAGCGGCAGGCTCCAGGTCTGCCCGGTCCACTGGCCCGTCTGCCAGGCGTCCTTTGTGCCGTATTCTCTTGCGATGATGCGATCACCGTGGACTTCCATGTAGAAGAAGGCCTGCTGCATTCCCGCAAAATGGCTGCTGTTGTCCACGTTGAACGTGGGAATGCCATCCTGAGCCGGGGTTTTCGTGCCGTTCCAGCGAAACACGTTGCGACCGTGCGTGTGCCCATAGAGCACTCCTGCGATCGTGTAGGGACGAAGTGCCTGATAGTAGCCCTGGACGTCCGCCGGGTCCCATTCCCGCTGACGTGCGGCAGCATCGTCGATGGGGTCTGTTGTGGAGTATCGCAGGACATCGATGTGGTGCATCAGGATGACGGGCCGACCGGAATCGCCAACGTGCTGCTTCAGGTCGTCAATCAGAAATTCGAGGCTGCCGTGCGGCGTATAGCGACGGGTGCGTGCCGGTGTGGCAACTTCGCCCACAACGATTCCCAGGCAGACGACATGGACCGGTCCCCAGTCAAAGGAGTACTGCAGTCCGGAGGCGGACACGTTCACCACTGCATCGCGACGGCGGTTACGTTCCCGCATCTGCTGCGTTGCATATCCGTCTCCGCGCGGGCTGTCGTGGTTGCCGTGCACGTCAAACAGAGGATGCCGGAGCATTCCATCGCTGCCGGTGGTGCCGAACAGGTCCGCATACCCGGCCCATTCGGTCTGCTGCATGGAGACCCTGGGTTTGTCTCCGGTGTCGATGCAGTCACCGGCATGCAGCACGCCGCGCGGAGCCAGAACATGCCCGCCACCTGCGGATTCAGGGATGGCGGTTTCGGGGAGCGAATTCAGGGTGCTGATCAGGCGGGTGACGACGTCGCGGGAGCGTTCATCGAGTTTCTCCGGAGCGTCTTCGCGAGCGAGGACATGGGTGTCGCCGATGAGAAAAAAGGCGACAGGCTGGTCGACTGTGGCTGGCCGTGGCGGGGAACCGGCAAGGAGCAGGCTGCTGCCGGTGGCGAGGAATTGGCGGCGCGAGGGGGTGAATGGGGGCATCCGCTGAATCCGTGTCAGGAGTAGGCAAGTCAGATGTGTTGCGGGAGTGTTATCGTGGAGTGTGGTTGCTGTCCAGTCAGAGCATCTGTCTGCTTGAACCCGGTGCCAGGGCGGCTGGTTTCCAGCCAGCGAACTGCGTTGGGGATGGGGGCTGTCTGCTTTGTGTCAGCATTGCAGTCCGGCGATTCCCGTTGTTTTCTGCTTTTTTTTCGCAAAGAACCTGACGTGGCCAGCGAATTGACGTATTTTTCTGCATTCGCCTCTAAGCTTCACTACCGATCGCCATCGCCGCTTGTCATCACCGGAAACTGGCTGCCCATGACTGTTTACGCCGTTCAGCTGGAAGGCATTACCAAGACCTTCGGCGCTGCGACTGCTGTGAGAAATCTGGATCTGCAGATCCCCAGCGGGTCAATCTACGGCTTTATTGGCCCGAATGGTTCCGGAAAAACCACGACAATTCGCATGATTCTGCGGATTTTCAATCCGGACTGTGGTCGTGTTGAGGTGCTGGGGGGGGACACCGGGGATTGTGCGGACGAACGCGTGGGATACCTGCCGGAGGAACGGGGGCTGTATCGGCGAATGAAGGTGCGGGATCTGCTGCGGTACTACGCGCGTCTGAAGGGCTTCCGGCGTTGTGAGGACGAGATCACGTGGTGGCTGAAGCGGCTGGGGGCAGAGGGCTGGGACAATCGCCGCATTGAATCGCTTTCCAAGGGGATGTCTCAGAAAGTTCAGTTCATTGCGGCGGTGGTGGCCAGACCGCAATTGCTGATTCTGGACGAACCCTTCAGCGGTCTGGACCCCGTGAATCTGGAATTGCTGCGTGAGGCAATCCAGGAGGTTCGCGGGCGTGGCACAACGATCATTTTTTCCACACATGAGATGGACGTGGCGGAGCGCATGTGTGAGCGGGTGTTCATGATTCACCAGGGCCGCAAAGTGCTGGACGGCACCATTTCGCAAATTCAGCAGCAATACACTGCGGATGAAGTGCGGGTCCGAACGGCTCCTGGCGCGATCCTGCCGGAAAACCTGCCGGAAGTTGAATCGCGCGAGGTACGTGGAGGCTTTAGTCACCTGAAGCTGCAACGACAGTCGCGTGCCGACCAACTGCTGCAGAGGCTGGCCCAGTCGACTCAGCTGGAACACTTCGAGCTGCTGCGTCCCTCGCTTCACGATATTTTCCTGCGCATCTGCGGCGCCAGCCAGAACACTTAGATTCAACCATGCATAAAATCCTGACAATCGCTGTCCGTGAATACCAGGCCATGGTGGCCACAAAAGCGTTTCTTGTGGCCATTGCGCTCATGCCTGTGCTGATGCTTGGCGGTGCCTGGCTGCCGGGGCTGCTGCAGGGAATGGAAACGCCGACTCCGCGAACGATCGCTGTGGTTGACAACAGCGAGCGGCTCTTCGATCTGCTGAAACAGCGGGCCGACGAGCGTAATCGCATGCTGGAGCAGAATCGCAACAATTCGGTGGCTGCAGGCAAACTTGCAACTGCTGGTACCGCCCCCAAAGACGCCAGTGCCGAGGACGAAGACGAGCAGGCCAAACGGGCACTGGGCCTGGAAGAGATTCATCCATATGTGCTGGAAAGAATCCCGGCCGAGAACTTCAGTGACGAGCAGCGGCTGCTGCTCTCTGAACGCATTCGCAGTGGTGAACTCTATGCGTTTGTTGAAATCCCCGCCGAGGTGCTCCAACCCAGACCACTCACACCTGCCGACGCCACCAATCCCTCCAGCGACCTGTTGCAGCTGGCAGGCATGCGCTGGGTGGCTCAGGACGCCGCACTTTCTGATGCCCGCCGCTGGGCCGAAACGGCATTGAACCAGATCATCCGCTCCATCCGGCTGTCCACCTCTGTCGAGATGCTGGTCCTGCCAACTGTGCTGCTGGAGCTGGAACGCAAATCCGCTCTGGAAAGCGCCGGCCTTTACTATCGTGATGAATCCGGGAAGATCGTTTCAGAGGACAAGCCGAATGAACTCACCAGTCTGATGCTGCCGATGGGCATCATGATGCTGATGTTCATGGTGATCATGATGGCCGCTCAGCCAATGCTGGAAAGCGTGCTGGAAGAAAAAACGCTGCGCATTGCTGAGGTACTCCTTGGTTCCGCCAACGCTCGCCAGCTGATGACAGGGAAACTCCTGGGCAACGTCGCCGGATCACTGACGGTTTTCGTGCTGTATGGGGGAGGTGGTGCGGCCGCTGCGATTTGGCAGGGGCATGCAGACAGCGTTC
This sequence comes from Planctomycetaceae bacterium, assembly GCA_040382995.1. Classification (GTDB taxonomy): domain Bacteria; phylum Planctomycetota; class Planctomycetia; order Planctomycetales; family Planctomycetaceae; genus SXXK01. The sequence continues at coordinate 1,526 of JBEIEK010000375.1, read as the reverse complement.
CGTGGCATGTGCTGCCGTGGTTTCTTGTCTTTCAGGTTCTGGCTGTGATGCTCTACAGTTCGATCTTCATGGCGATTGCCGCATCCGTGACGCAACTCCGCGAAGCTCAAAGTCTGCTCCTGCCGGTGTGGATGGTGGTGATGATGCCGCTGTTTGTCTGGTTCAACATCATTCGCGAGCCCAACAGCATGCTGTCCACAGTGATCAGTTTCTTTCCCCCTGCAACTCCGATGGTCATGACCATGCGGATGGCAACTGGGGCAACGATTCCGTGGTGGCAGAGTGTTCTGAGTGTGCTGCTGATGGTGGCAGGCACTGCTGTTGGAGTGCTTGTGGCGGCACGCATCTACCGCGTTGGAATCCTGCGTCAGGGCAAAGCTCCACGATTTACGGAAATGCTGCAGTGGGCCTTTCAGCGGAATCAGGTGTGACTCGCGACGATGGCTTCGACCAGCTGCAGACCAGCGGGAATTTCCGATTTCCGGCTGATTTGCGACTGAAGCGTTCTGAAGACTTTCAGCGCGTTTACGACAATGGTCGTCGCGTCGGGGACGCCTACCTGCTGCTGTTCGCGCTGCCCAATCCTGCCGCGGGCACGCGAGCAGGCTTTAGTGTGTCGCGGAAGCACGGGAACGCAGTCCGCCGCAACCGACTCAAACGCCTGCTCCGCGAGGCATTCAGACTCAACCGGCAACAACTTCCCGCAGGCTACGATTTTGTGCTTGTTCCGCGCCAGCGCGACGATTTCTCGCTGGAAAACTTTGGGCGATCTCTGAGAACGCTGGCAGGTCGGTTGCATCGACAGTTCGCACAGAATCCACCAAATCCGCCGGGGAATGAAACCTGAGCGTCTGAAAAATCCTGCCTACATGGCAATTCAGCTATGCTCGGTGACTGGATCGGCGGCAGGCTCGGCGAAGCTGTGAAACAGTCTGCAGCGTTTCCGGTCGGCCGGCTTCTGTCAGGAAGCGTCGCCGGAAGTTTTTGACAAGGTCCAGCCACGTTTCCTGGCTGCAGTCAAGCCGCGTAAGGATGGGTTCGAGGTGTGGTGGGATCTGGCCGGGTTTGTCCAGACGCAGCTGTCGGCCGGTCCAGTCAACCAGCTGCAGGTATTGATCCAGCGACAGGAACAGGCAACCGCGGTTGGAAAGTCGGCGAGTGGTGTGGCGGTCACGGGAATGTTTGCGGGCGGGTTCAAGAGCAATGGGAGCCAGCCAGCCGGCGCGGGGGCCGTGTTCGGTTTGAGTTTCCTGGGCGGTTGTGGAACGCGCGGCCGTGGCGGCCTGACGGTCGGCGATGCGGTCGTGGAGGCTTGTAAATTCGCTGGTTTCAGGAGTTTGCGCGACGGCGGCGCGGATCGGGTTGAGGTCAACGTAGGCCATGCAGGCGACAATGGCGGATTCGTCGAGGAGTGGCTGAGCCTTGAAGCGGGCCTCCCAGAAGTGACCGGTGACTTCATCTTCGCGGTTGGCACGTTTGGCGATAGGTTCGGAAATGCACTTCATGAACCAGGAGACGCTGCTGAG
>JBEIEK010000374.1:0-5639 GCA_040382995.1 Planctomycetaceae bacterium | reverse complement strand
GGCATCTCGGCACGGGACGCGACGATTCCTGACAACCAGGGACGTCCGCAGTATCTCGTGGAAGACGGTGGCAGCGTGCTCCCGGAACTCGTTTAGCCCCGGAAAGCCATCCGCATGTTCAGCGCGGGAAAGTCGGCAGTTGTCACGGGCGGTGCCACCGGGGTTGGAAAAGCCACAGCAGTGCGACTGGCTGCCAGCGGCTACGGCGTCGTGATTAATTACTCACGGTCAGAGTCCGAAGCTCATGCCACGGTGGCTGAGATTCGGGCGGCTGGTGGTCAGGCCGTTTGTCTGCGGGCGGATGTGGCGGATGATGGTGATTGCCGAGCGTTAATTGCCGCCGCAGAGGCTCATTTCGGCCGTCTTGATGTGCTGGTGAATTCAGCGGGGACAACAGAATTCATTCCATTTGGTGACCTTGAATCAATCAGCGGAGAGATCTGGGAGCGATTGTTTCGGGTGAACGTGGTGGGCGCATTTCAGTGTTCCCGGGCGGCCGCTGAAGTGATTCGGCGCACGGCTTGCGGTGGCGTCATTGTCAATGTGTCCAGCGTGGCCGCTCAGCTGGCTCAGGGCAGTTCCATCCCGTACTGTGCCTCCAAGGCAGCGCTGGACAACCTGACCGTCTCACTGGCCCGTACCCTTGCCCCCCACATTCGGGTGAACGCAGTCGCACCGGGCTTTATCGCCGGCCGCTGGACTCAGCAGGGACTGGGCGAAAAATACCCCACAGTGCTGGCTGCGTGGGAGCAATCCCTGCCGCTGCAGAAAGTCTGCCAGCCGGATGACGTGGCAGAGGCAATCATGGGGCTGGTTACGGGCAGTCCGCTGATTACAGGGCAGACGCTGACGATCGACGGTGGGATGACAATCTCCGGGTTCCAGGTGAAGTTCCATTAGCCTGCTATTCCCGGCCACTCTTGCTATACTCCCGCAGCAAATCACCCCCGTTCATCGCCGGTCGCAGACATCAGGCGGTATTTTCCGCAGGCGTTTCTGCCCGCAGTGCCGGCCCAGCAGGAATCAGCACGCGTCATGGATCTGAGCGTCAGCCTCAACCGGCTGCAACTGAAAAACCCAATTCTGGTGGCTTCCGGCACATTTGGTTATGCAAAAGAGATGTCCGCGTTTGTGGACTTCGGCCAGCTTGGCGGAATCATTCCCAAAACGGTAACGCCGCTGCCCCGCCCGGGGAATCCACCTCCACGCACCGTGGAAACCACCGGTGGGATGCTCAATTCGATCGGCCTCGATAACGACGGTTTCGATCAGTTCGTCGCTGAAAAGCTCCCTTATCTGCTCTCCCTTGGCACCTCTGTCATTGTGAATATCGCCGGCAAGGCGATGGAAGAATTCGAGCGGATGGCGCGGGTGCTGGATCAGTACCCGGAAATTGCGGCTGTGGAACTGAACATTTCCTGCCCGAATGTGTCAGGTGGAGTGGACTTTGGGACAGATCCGGGATTGGCGGGAGAGGTTGTGCGGTCGGTTCGCCAGGCGTGCAGTCTGCCGGTCATTGCAAAGCTCACCCCCAACGTCACCAGTGTGATTCCGATTGCCAGGGCGGCTGCAGAGGCGGGGGCAGATGCAGTCTCGCTGGTCAACACGTTTCAGGGAATGGCGATCGACTGGAAAAAACGTCGCCCGATTCTTGGAAATGTGCTGGGAGGCCTCAGTGGCCCCGCGATCAAGCCACTGGCCCTGCGGATCGTCTGGCAGGTCCGTCAGGCACTCAGCATCCCCATCATCGGCATTGGCGGCATTCAGACGCTGGATGACGTGATGGAATTTCTTTTGGCCGGAGCGACTGCCATTCAGGTGGGAACGGCTAATTTCTACAATCCCGGGCTCGCCAACCAGCTTGTGCGGGAACTCCCTGAGGCCCTCCGGCTGCTGGGCGCGAACAGTCCGGCCGAGGTGGTCGGAACCCTGCAGATTCCTCGCCGATAAATTCCACGGAAATCTCTACGGAACCCGTCATGAAGGTGCTTTCCGGTATTCAGCCCACAGGCCGTTTTCACTGGGGCAACTATTTCGGTGCGATACGCCAGTACATCGCGTTGCAGGGCAATCAGCAGTCGTTTTATTTCATCGCCGATCTGCATGCGCTCACCACGGTCCGCGACCCACAACTGCTCAAACAGCACGTGCGGGACGCTGCCCTTGACCTGCTGGCCCTCGGCCTTGACCCCGCCAAAGCGTCACTCTTCCGTCAGTCTGACGTCCCTGAAGTCACCGAGCTGATGTGGCTGCTGATGACGATTACTCAGATGGCACTGCTGGAAAAATGTCACGCTTACAAAGATAAGAAGGCCAAAGGTCTGGCAGCGGACGCGGGCCTGTTTACCTACCCGGTGCTGATGGCTGCTGACATTCTGGCATACGACAGTACGCACGTACCGGTGGGTGCCGATCAGATTCAGCATGTGGAAGTCACCCGCGACATCGCTCAGCGATTCAATTCGCTCTACGGCGAAACCCTGCAGCTTCCCGAGTGCTACGTGCTGGATGCATCGGCCAAAGTGCCTGGTCTGGATGGCCAGAAGATGTCCAAGAGCTACGGAAACACGATTCCGATCTTTGAAAGTCCCAAAAAGCTGCGGAAGCTGATCATGAGCATCAAGACGGATTCCGCAGCCATGGAAGACTCCAAAAACCCCGAAAACTGTACAATTTTCCAGCTCTACACTCTGTTTGCCACAGACGCCGAACGACAGGCACTGGCCGACCGCTACCGCGCTGGAGGCATGGGTTACGGAGAAGCCAAGGAGGCTCTGTATCAGGCAGCGATGCGCTGCTTCGGCACAGCCTTTGATCGCCGCACTCAGCTGGAAAATGACCCCGACACCGTCGAACAGATCCTTGCCGCTGGTGCTCGCGCGGCCCGTACCAAAGCCCGGGAAGTCATCGCCCGCGTTCGCGCTGCCTGCGGACTGGCAGCCACCCCAGTTTCTTTCCCTGGTCTCTGATCAGCAGTCTCATGTCAAGCCCCCTCAATCAGCTCGGCGACTCGTCCTGCGGCTCCACACCCGGTTCCGTGCCGGTGTTTAACTGCATCGTGATCCTGCGGCGCGACCAGCAGTCCGGTCGAGTCGCGGGAAGGGTTGCGAATCTGGAGGGCATTTCCGGAGAAGCCTCCGACGAACGCGAACTGCTCTTTCTGCTCACCCGCCGCTTTCGCGACACTGTCCGCCAGGCCGCCCGGAATTCCCACCAAATCCCCTGGAAAAGTCCGGCAGATTCGCCAGCGGCTGGGGAACAGCTGAGGTTCATCCCGATTCACCTTTGATGCAACAGGACCAACATGCACAGGCATTCCCAGCACTTCTCTCGCTTTCGACTGCAGGTGCTGGTGCCGGCCCTGCTGCTGTGCTTTGACTTCGCTGCGGCCCAGGACGCAGGGGCTGCATCAGGGGGCGGTCGGCGTCCCAGCGTGATCGTGTTCATCGTCGATGACCTCGGTCAGCGCGATCTCGCCTGCTACGGCAGCACCTTCTACGAGACACCGCACATTGATCAGCTGGCGAAAACTGGGGTGCGACTGACATCCGCCTATGCCGCCTGCCCGGTCTGCTCACCGACAAGGGCCAGCCTGATCACGGGCCTGTATCCCCAGCGAACCGGAATTACGGACTATATCGGGGCAGCCCAGCCCACTGCCTGGAAACGCAATACGCGGCATCTGCCGGCTCCCTACACCACTCAGCTGGCTTTGGAACACGTCACGATCGCAGAGCGTCTGCGGGCCGCAGGTTATGCCACGTTTTTTGGCGGGAAGTGGCATCTTGGAGGCGATGGCTTTCTGCCGGAAGATCAGGGGTTTGATGTGAACCGCGGGGGAACGGCGCAGGGCGGTCCCTACGGTGGCAAAAAGTACTTTTCGCCCTACGGCAACCCCAAACTCAGTGATGGCCCACCGGGCGAGCATCTTCCGGATCGGCTCGCCACGGAAGCCGTGCGATTCATGGAAGAACACCGGGAAGAGCCATTTCTGATCTGGCTGCCGTTCTACAGTGTCCATACGCCGCTGATGGCCCGGCCCGATCTCGCAGATAAATACCTCGCCAAACGCGCCGGGCTGGACAAGGTCGATCAGTTTGCAGCAGAGCCTCCCCGAAAGGTCCGCGTCAGTCAGGACCACGCGGTGTATGCGGGGATGGTTGAAGCCATGGACCACGCTGTCGGGAAGGTGCTGCAGCGACTGGAAGAACTTCGGCTCGACCAGAACACACTGGTGATCTTCACCAGCGACAACGGGGGGCTATCCACCAGCGAGGGCTCGCCGACCTCAAACCAGCCGCTCCGTGCCGGCAAGGGCTGGCTCTATGAAGGTGGCATCCGCACCGCCTCAATTCTGCGATTTCCGGGGCGGCTACCGGTGGCCGCAATGAGTGATCTGCCGGTGATCAGCTGCGACTACGTGCCAACAATCCTCGATGCCTGTCAGATTGATCGGAACGCTGCACAGCTGGACGGGATCAGCCTGTTGCCGGCGCTGCAGCCAGGCGCTGCAGCGCAGGATCGGCCACTGTTCTGGCATTACCCGCACTATGGCAATCAGGGAGGCGCCCCGGGAGCTGCAGTGCTGGAAGATGGCTGGAAGCTCATCGAGTGGTTCGAGGATGGGCGGCTGGAGCTGTTCCATATTGCCGAGGATGCGTCGGAACGTGTCAATCTGGCGGCAGACCAGCCGGAGCGGTTGGCGCGACTGCACCGGCGACTGCGGGCCTGGCAGACAGAAGTTGGAGCTCAGATGTCGGTGGTCAATCCCAGCTGGGACAGCGGGAAACCCGACGGTCGCAAATAGGCGGAATCGGTGCATTCGGAGGAGGAGTCCCACGCAGGGCAACCGGCCTTTCAGCGCAACTCCCCAGAGATCGCAGGACCGGGTGAAATCGCCCAACCGTCATAGCCGCTACGACTGCGTCAAGACGTTCCATTCGGGCAACAGGGCGCCCAAAAACACAATTTGAATCACTACAACCGGCTCAATTGTGTTTCCAAATCAAGACACATTTCCGACATTTGGATAAGTCGCGGTAATCCCTAAAGCCAGAACATCGAGAAAACAGGGCTTTTTAGGGACGACCGCTGTTTCAGATCGATCCTGCGGTATCGGTGCCACCTTTCGGCACGGAATCTGCCATCTGTCTCCCTGAAGAGGCCAACCACGCTCACTGGCTCAAGTATTGAGACAGCAGGCGATGGCCTCCTTCAACTTGCAACCGCAACAACCACAGGACAGAACAGATGACTACCATCAAACAGATGGCTGCTGCATTCCTTCGAAATGAGCATGGCTTTATTATCACCTCAGAGTTCCTTCTCAGCGGAACCGTGACCGTGCTCGGTCTTTTGGTCGGCATCTCTAATATCCGAAACAGCGTACTGTATGAGCTGCAGGAAATTGGGGCGGTGATTGGGAAGCTGAACCAGTCTTACTCGTACACCGGCGTATCTGCTGGAGACCCGCTCAACGGTGGTCCCTCGACTGAGGGCGGGCTGTTGGACGACGCGCTTGACCCTCCTGACAATCTGGCCACAACGACGCTTAACCTGATTGATCCAGCCGTCGATCCCACCTTGGGCGGTGAGACGTGATCCCTTTGACGACGCGAAGTGTCACAAAATGGAACGCG
>JBEIEK010000373.1:0-5650 GCA_040382995.1 Planctomycetaceae bacterium | reverse complement strand
TGCAGCCTCGTCTCCTCGTCCATCAGCCTCGGATTGTTGTACGGGTACTGGTCGCTGGAAAAATTTACCATCGTCGGCATCCCGTGCAGCCCATACACCTTTCCGGAATTGAATGCCGCCGCGTAATAGCGATCCCCCGTTTCCGACTCCAGCTCCCGCAGACGAACCCTCAGCTTCTCCTGGCCCGTTGCCGTTGATACCAGCTCCACATCCTCCCACGGCAAATCCGGAATTCCCAGGTTTTCTGTTTCCGGTGACAGTGTGAGCGTCCGCAGGGAGACCGGCGACCACTGACGGACCTGCTGATGCATCGTCCAGTTCTGCGGAAAATTGCCGTGGTATTCGGGAGGAATGTCGGCAGTGCGAGGCCTGGAATTGTAGCTGTAATCATAGGGATTTACCGGGACGTCATCCGGCATGTGCGCCGCAAACTGCAACCGCTGCGCGATGGGAAGTGTCGCCTGGCCGCCGTAAAAGAGCGTGGTGATGGCGGATTGCCGGAGCGGCTGTCGGGATTCGCCAAGATCGGTGATTCTGATCGTTCGCTGGGAATCCTGGCCACCCATGTAGATCTGAGCAACCGCCATGGTGAGCAGCGTGAAGGCAAGTGTCGTGGCGGGAAACACAATCCATGTATACTTCCGCGCCCGCAGCCAGCCCAGCACAAAATACTCCACGGGACCAATCGCCGTCACGTAGCTCACCAGAATCAGAAACATGATCCACGTGGGGACCAGCCTGAGCGTTGAAGGGAGCAGGTAGCGGGACACTGTGGCCGAATACGCGTCGCTCTGAGGCTGCAGACCTCGCGTCATCAGAATCATCGACAGACTGGAATCCGTGACGTAGGTGCTACCATTCGGGCCTGTCATCGTGTTGATCTGGATCCGATTGTATTGGCTATAGTCGTTCACCAGCATTTCGCTGCGAACCGGGCCTTCAACACGCACCCCGTACTCGTCAACCGCAACCGCCCCAAGGCCCTCCACGCCACGCAGCCGGTTCAGCAACGCCTCCTTCCGGAAACTTTCCGGATCCGTCATCTGCAGATTCTTCCGAAAACGCCACAGAAAACTCAGCAGCCTGCCCTGCAGTTCAGACGTGGCCCGCAACTGCACAAGCGACTCTGCAGACGGCAGCAATACCGCCCGCCCCAGCTCTGCATCGGCCTCAATCGGGGTGTCCGGATTGTCCGAAACCACCAGCAGTCGGCCCTCACTGTCCAGACTCAGATCGCCAGCACGGCCACGCCCAAAACCCAGTAGTTCCCGGAGAAAATTGAGGTGTTCGCCGGTGAGCAGTTCAGGGGCGTGGATGCAGATGCTGCCACCCGCACGGACCCACGTGAGCACTGCAGAGAGCTGGTCCGGATTGAGCTTTCCAAAGCCACCGTCACTGAGCAGCAGCAGGTCGAAGGCACACAGCCACAGCGGGTCCTCTGGTACATCCCCTGCATTCCACGGATGAGCGAAGTGTCCCAGACCCTGCAGCGGATTGAACACTTGCTTCGGAGCTGCGGCCTCGGATCCAGGCGGAGCACTCTCGTCCGAACCCTCACCCTCTGAACCCGAATCGGCCACACTGGATTCCAGGACCATTTCAACTGACCAGGTTTCAAAAGTGAGCAGTTGCTGGAGCCACTCCCGGTCCTGCGTCGATGCTCGCTCGATCTTGTCGTTCTCACAAACACTGCCAACCAATCGCCCCCGCTCGCTCCGCGCGTCCGGAAGCATCAGCAGGTCGAATGGTTCCGGCGGATTCAGCCGGCCCTGCATCGATGTTAACGGGATCCGATCGTCCTCTGTCACAAACCATGCACGCACCGCATAATTCATCTCTTTCGCGGCAGGCAGTGGCGGAAATAACAAACCGAACTGATAGTCTGCTCCCGCCAGCACAATGCCTTCACGTCGGATTTTGGCAATCAGGTCCGCTTCCGATATGTATTCCTTGGCATTGTAGACCTCCAGTTCCAGCGTGCCTTCCAGGTACTGTGGCTGGTTGTACTCCAGACGCGCCAGTAACGGCAATGGAGCAGATGGGCGGCTGCGGGTGGAAATGAGCTCCAGCCGGAGACCGATCTTTGGCTGAGCGATCGCCGGAGTGGCCCAGAACATGAGCAGGATCGTCAGCAAACCCCCAACACACGACCGCATATCTGTTTGCTCCGCGGCTGCCGGTAACAAGGTCATCCAGGGCGCGGCAGCAACAGCACCGCCGAACCGCAGACGCACGGGCTGAAATCAGGCGGAGCGATGGGAGGCGAAAAAGTGGAAGCCGGCGAAAGGGATTTTACTAAGGCAGGGTTGCAAAGGCAAATACCCAGATGAGGGAATTGCTGGCGGATTCGAAATCGTTGTCAGTTCCCACCAGGAGCGTTCGCCGACCATCCGGAAGCAACTCACCAAAGGTCAGCCCCTCAATCTTCTCCGGCATCCCAGCACCCGCCAGGCCCCACCGCGGATCCAGCAGATCCAGCCACACCCGCTTCTTCACCGGACGAATGCCAGCCGCCCCAAGGTCCTCAGGAAGCCGCTCAATTCCCGAAACATCCGTCGCCCCCGACAGGTCAATCAGCACCAGCCGACGATACGCCGCCTGCTCGCCACTCTCACCGTCCCGCTCCAGCACCAGCAGTCGCGTGGCATCCACCGCCAACAGCTCACTGTTGCCGTTGGCCTCACTGTCCAGCTCGTATACGAATTCCCGCACCGCACCACTGCCCAACTGCAGCTCCAGCAGCCGACAGCGACGGCCCACGATCTTCCTGCCCTCCCGACGACCGTCCTGCAGCAGAGGGCCCTGCATGAGCCCCAGCAGGGATTTGCCATCCACCGACAACGCCAGACACTCCATTCCCCGATTGGAAGCCCGACCAACCACGTTGGCCGCATTCTCTGCGTCCCGGTCACCGTCAGGATGCTGCACGCGCAAATAAGCCGGCACCGGGAAACTCTTTAACTCCCGACCAGCCGCGTCAAACTCCAGAATCTCAGGGCCGTACTCGTCAGACACAAACAGTGTTCCCGATCGCCCCAGTCGCAGCCCCTCCGGATCCAGCCGCCGACCCAGCTTTTCACCGGCCTGCAGCAACGTTGAACGCCCCGTGAGCGGACGCCCCTTCATATCCGTGAAACGCACCGTCTGCTTCAGCTCAGCTCGCACCGCAGGTTCGGCACCCGGAGAAATTGCAATCTCGTAAAATTGCACCCGACACGGATAACTCACTGCCCCGTCGTCCGGACCACGGTCCGACAACGCCGCGTAAATTCGACCGCTTCCGGAATAATCCAGCGCTGAAAAACCGCCGGTCCGGTTCACCGCCTCGCCGTTCTCCAGCACCGCCGTCTCACCCGAAAGATCACGCGCCGTGCCAGGGATCCGCACCGTGCCAATCAATTCCAGCGAATCATCTGCAGCTCCACAGGCCGCCAGACACAGACTGCACAGCACACCAACGCTGACCCTGACCACAAATCGCTCTCCCACAAACCGACACTGCCCATCATCAACCAACCATTACTCAGCGACATCCTCCCCAAAGTCGTCCTCCACGTCATCTTCACCGTCGGCGTTCTTCACAGAAAATTCATCTGGCGGATTGAAGCGTCGCGCAGCTTCCTCGCGGTCCTCCACGAATGCGTCCGGCTTCACCAGGATCCACACCATCATCGAGGACATTTCCCAGCAATCGTGGACCAACCAGCCCGTCACCTCAGGCGCCTCGAAATGCTCTGGCGTTCGCAGCACAAGAATGGCGTCCGGCGTTGACAGTGTGTCTCGGGAAAGCAGTTTCAGACAGGGGGCCAGCCGTCCCCGGGGCCGCACTTCTTCCGCGATTTTGTATGGAGGATCAAAGAACAGCAGCGAATAGGGTATGCAGTCTTCGCCGCCGCGAGGCCTGAAGGAGGTGCGACGAATGTCGGTTCTCCAGCAGATTGCGCGGGCGTCCGGTGCGATCGTTCGCACATTGCCCGCCAGCAGTTCATGAACCTCCGCATTGGCCTCGAAAAACACACAGGATGCGGCGCCGCGACTGAGCGCCTCCATGCCCATCGTGCCCACACCGGCGAAGATGTCCGCAACCCGCGCTCCCGGCACAAACGCCGCCAGACGGTCAAATGTCATCTGACGCACACGGTCCGTGTAAGGTCGAGTGGAATCGTCGGAGGGCGTCCGGAGCAGACGGCGTCGATACTTGCCGGAAATAATGCGCAAAGACATAGCGTTGAGCTGACAGGAAAGGCGAGACAGGAGCGGAGTTTGGTGATCGCCAACGAGGTGTGACCGAAATTCCGCGCGTGAGATCACCTGGAAGGTGCAGAGAATCTCGCTCCGTGCATTGATTCGCGTCTTGAAGATCCACCTCATGGGAACCACGGAAAGCGAACGATGAGCATCTCAGGAAAAGGTGCAGCCTGCAACTGTGATCCGACACACAGGTTGAAAGAACGGCGGGAATTTGTGCAGAAGTCGCTGCCGAGGATGGGCCTGGGATGACGAAACGGTGATCAGAACACCTGATGTCGTCCTGCGGACTCCGCCCACCGCGATCAGGCGTGCAGTGGATGTCACTTCCAGGAATCAGACAACTATCCCCAAAGCTGTGGTTCAGGCTCTGCAGATCAAGCCGTCCTCACTGCTGATGTATGAAATCGAACCAGGGGGCAGGGTTGTCCTGACAGCCAAGTCGGCAACCTTCGAACAGCTGGCAGATACCTTTCCCGTCAAGCGTCCGCGCAAACCGGTGTCTGATCAGCAGATTCAGGCCGCCATCCAGTCCGGTGCCGCAAAAAGATTCCGGAAATCGCCACGATGATCGGACTCGACACGAATGTTCTTGTCCGCTACCTCCGGTTTGAAGACGAAGATCGCATTCGACTGGCCATCAGTGCTCTGCGGCGCGGTGCCGATCTGTCCGACGAAAACAGTAACACCACTGCGACCACACGCTGCACGGTTCCGTAGTTCCCCAGGGCTTCCTTTCGCGTTTCTGATGCTGGCGAAAACCCCGGATTTTCCGGGTTTTTGCGTTCACCACCTGTCGACTTTGCGTTGCTTAAGCGGAGAAAACGCGTATTAGTGGGGGGACTTGGAAGGGCCATTTTCAGCCCCCCAAATCGCGACACGCGCGACGCAGAAACCCGGTGCTCGCCCCTCCACCGCCAACGGAAAAAGTTCGACGCCCGTTCCCGGATTCCCTGGTTCCTCACTACCTGGTTCCTCACTCCCTCGCTCCCTCCAGCGGACGGATTTTCGAGGCATGGCTCACATCGATGCTTCGGGAAGGCCGGCGGCGGTCGGAGATTGCAGCGGACCGGCAGGGTATTCGCTTTCTGGGTGGTTGTGGCCTGCCATCTCCGGAAGGGCGGAACAGCCCCGGAAACCGCTTGATTCTGTAAGAAAAAACAGGTACTATTTCTTACATTAATTAAAGTCAATATTTCCCAGTACTTTTTGTACTACCCTGTTCATTAAGAATCTAAGCATTAAACTCATAGACATATATAAAACATCACTGGTTCGAATCCAGGCAGAACAGGTTTCTATAAACCAGTGATTGGAATTAACCATATTACTCCGAAAAATATTGTAAAATTTTACAAATTTTGATTCAAAAATAATATAGTAAGGAACTAGATAAAACACC
>JBEIEK010000372.1:0-5652 GCA_040382995.1 Planctomycetaceae bacterium | reverse complement strand
ACTTGAAGCCGGCAGCAAGGACCTCGACTTCGCCGAAAAAATTGGTCGCTGGGTCGACCGTGACATCGAATGGCTCGATGAATTCGCCCGACTTCGAATGCTCATGCCGGATACCGATCGGCTGTTCATCGACAATGTGACATTCGCTGCCATTCCGCAGAACGGTGTTGGGGTCATCCGGCTTGAAGCCTGGGCCAAAACCGAAGCCGACATCAACGAACTGACCCGCCGACTTCGCGAAGCCGGATACGGCGTCAAACCCTTCGACACGGACCTCCGCCCCGCCGCCGTCTCTCAGGAATACCAGGTCCGCGTCCAGCTCGAAGTTATCCTCCCCGAACCCGACGCCGCTTCCGCAGCCTCCAGCGTCGGCTGATCCCGCACGCCGCGACACTCCTTACCCGCTTCCTGCAAATCACTTCCCCAGGTCTGGTCACATGGACGAAAAACAACGCACCAAGCTTCTCGGCATCGGCCTGGCCGTCGTCGTGGCGGTCTGGGGAGGCCGCTCCACCGTCTCCGGCTGGATCTTCGGCCCCATCCGTGCGCTCGAAAAAGACCTCCGCTCCGCCACCGCGGAAAACGAACGTCTCAATGACGAAGACATTCGACTCACCGCCGCCCAGCGCAACCTCGATGACTGGCGCTACAACAGCCTGCCGTCCAATATCGACGATGCCCAGCGCCTGTACCGCGAATGGCTCTTCGAACTGGCCCGCCAGTGCGGCTTCTCCGGCTCAGGCTTCGAAGTCACCCCCGGCAGCCGCTCCGCACAAAAGGAATTCAGCACCGTCTCCGTCGATGTCAAAAAAGCCGAAGTGGACCTGAACGGGCTTTCCCGGTTCCTTTACCTCTTCGATCAGGCCGGCATCATGCACCGCATCTCCGGGCTGAAAATCGACAGCCCCGGTGCTCAGGGCAACCCGCGACTGGTGGTGTCCTTCACGGCGGAAGGTATGAGCGTTTCCGGGAGCGAGGACCGCCGCGAACTGCTCTCCAGAACGCCGCTCGCTGCACCCATCACCGAATCCGCCAACACAATTCAGGCTGCCCCCAGCGAACTCTTCCCCACCGCCGATGGCTTCGAGCCGTTCTGGATTCGCATCGATCGCGAACTTCTGAAAGTGGAAGCCATCACCGACGAAGGCTGGACAGTCCAGCGCGGTTTCGCTGGAACCAAACCCGCCGCTCATACCGCCGCCAGCCCCATCGAACTCTTCCCCGTCGCCTGGGATCGCCGGGAAAAGAACACCTCCGACTACCAGACCTTCATCACCCGCTCGCCCTTCGTCATCCCCTCCCCACCTAAAACCTGGGCCCCCCGAATTGCAGGCGTTTCCGACAAAACCATTCGCCCCGGCGAAGAAGTGAAATTCACCGCCCGCGCCGAAAATGCCAACCCGGAACTTGGCGAAGCCGTTTTCGCACTCAAAGACGCAGCCGAAGGCATGACCATCGACCCCAAATCCGGCGAATTCCTCTGGAAATCACCGGCTGAACTAACGCCCGGCAAATACACGGCCACAGTCGTCATGTACCAGACCGGCCTGCCCGAAACCACCTTCGATAATGCCCTCACCATCACCCTCCGCCAGCCTAACTCAGCCCCCACCCTCGAAGTCCCCAAATCCGCCATCGTCGTCCTCGGACGCGAATTCACGCTGCAGGCCAAAGGCACCGATGATGGCCCTGCCGATTCGCTCAAATTCTCCCTCGGCGGAGGCGCACCGGAAGGACTCGCCATCGATGCCACCACCGGACTCATCCGCTGGAACCCCACAAGATCCTTCACCCCCGGCCGCTATGACCTGACTGTCAAAGCCACCGACACCGGAGACACACCACAGTCCGCCTCTGCGACCATCGCCCTCGATGTGCAGGATGACTATGCCTCCATGACGCTCCTGACCGGCACCGTCAGCCGCGATGACGTCTGGTACGCCTGGCTTCGCAATAAAGGCACCGGCATCACCGCCCGACTCAAAGTCGGAGAATTCATTCGCATCTCCGACATCGACGCCGAAATCGCAGACATCACCAACCGCTTCGTCACCTTCCGCGATGATGCCGGACTCTGGAAACTCGAACTCGGCCAAATCCTCCGCGACCGCCAACTCATCGAACCCGCCCCAAAACCAGCTACAGAACCCGCTGCCGCCGCTATCCCCTCAGACTCAGCCTCCAATCCCGCCACCACAACTCAGCCCGAACCCGCAGCCAAACCAATGCCTGCGGCGCCAGCCCCCGCGACACCCACAGAGCCCACAGAGCCCACACCAGCAGCTCCACCTGCAACAGTAACAGTGCCGTCGGAAACCCCGCCGCAAACCCCTGCTCCTGACCCGGGCCAGACTGGTCAGCCTGCTCCCTGACTCCGCTCACGCGAAACTGGATGGGAAGCGGAGATTTCAGTCCCCCGGCAACGGTGCGTGCCAACACGGCCGACAATCAGACAATCGGCGCTGAAAACATCACAATTTGCCCGTCTTCAAACGCTTTGTCGATTCGAGGTTTTACCTCACGCCAGGCCGCCAGGGCGCAAAAATAAAATGCTGGAAATGTGAACCTGCTGTCCTGGCTTTGCGTCTTGGCGCCTTTGCGCGAGACCAACAGTCCTCGCCACGACATCCGCTGTTCAGGATTTCCAGCCCGGCCAGGCTCTGAGTCCTGTCCGACCAGGACACAGTTCACTGGAGCGCAGTGCGCAGCTGGAGCAGACGCTGCTGCAGTTCACCGGCCTTTGACTGCTGCCCGGGGTTATCGAAGGTGGTGTTGCTGCAAACGGACAGCGCCTCACTGATGGCTGCCTGCGCCTGGGTAACCTTGCCCTCGGCATGCAGCAGTTGCGCGAGGGGTATGGAATACTCGATCCGGCGCAGCGTATCCACTCGCGATTCAGGGTCGTCGCCGGATACTTTGCTGATGGTCTCAATGGCCTCGCGGACAGCCACCGCGGCGGTGGTGAGGTCCTGGTCGGCAAGATATTGCGACGCCGCATTCATCAGAATTCCGGCTTTCAGCCTGTAATGCCGATTCAACTCCACAGCGTCAGGCTGCCGCAGTGAACTGAGTTTTGAGATGACCTCGGCAATGGCCCGCCACGACGCGGCAGCCTCGGCGTGTTTTGCGACGGCTGCGTAGTGCATGGCCCTGATTTCCTCGAAGCTGCTCCGCAGCTCCAGCGATTCGATGGACTCCGGCTGTTTCGAGTTCTCGTTGAAGTATTCGGTAATCCAATTCAGATCATCCCTGCTGCCGGAACCGGGCTGGATGATCTCTTCAAGCCAGAAGATACGGATGACGACTGGAATATCCTGCGAAGTTCTGCCTCTGGTGGCTGTATGGAAAGCTAAATAGTCTTTATAGAATCGGGTTGCCTTCCGGAAGAACTGAACTCTTGCCTCAGGCGAAATCTTCTGATCGTGGGCATCCAGCCCTCCGAAGAGCTCCACAAGTTCATCCATGGTTCGAACGCTGGATGACAATTGCTGTGAGAGCTGCTGACTGAGATTACTGGATCGGAGTTCTGCTGCGCGCGACAGGTCAAGCAGCGCTTGACTCCGGTATGCGAAATACAGGGATTGCAGAGTGATCCCGGTCAGCAGCAGGACCAGTAACACCGAGCTGGCAGCCAGCAGCCGATTACGGCGACTCCAGCGGATCAGACGCACGACCCTGCTCACGGGCCGGACGCTCACTGGGCGTCCTTCCAGGAACCGCAGCAGATCGTCGCGCAGTGCAGCGGCTGACGCATAGCGATCAGCAGGATCCCGGCGCAGGCATTTGAGGCAGATATTCTCAAGGTCTGCAGGGATTTGCGGCTGCAGGATGTGAGGAGCCAGGGGATCCGATTCACGGACCAGTTGCAGGGTGGCCTCGGCACTTGCGGCAATGAAGGGGGGACGTCCCGTCAGCAGTTCATAAAGGATGGTGCCGAGGCTGTAGATGTCAGCTGCCGGGGTAATGCTGCTGGAGTCGCCTGATGTCTGCTCGGGAGCCATGTAGGCGGGCGTGCCCAGCAACTGTCCCTGGTATGTAATTCCGCTGGCATCTGCAAGTCGAGCAGTGCCGAAATCAGAAACGACCGGGCGATAGTCGGCGAGTGGCAGTGCGGCGGCGGTTGCAGACGATTGTCCGTTGCGGGGCTGCAGCAGAATATTGGACGGTTTGAGATCCCGATGAATCACACCATGTTCGTGCGCGTGAGCAATGGCGTCTGCGACTTCCGCAATCAGGGTTGCGGCATCACGACTGGTGGCAGCGCTGCGATTAAGCTTTTCAGCCAAAGATGGTCCCCGGACAAGCTCCATCACGATCGCCGGCTGCTCTCGAGTCGCCACCTCAAGGATCCGAACAATTCCCGGATGTCGCAACCGCCCCTGAGCCGTCGCCTCGTTCAGCAGACGCTGAAGGTCCTCCATGGTCGGGTTGGCATATCGCAGAAATTTCACGGCAACCGCACGATCGAGGATCGCATCAATCGCCTCCCAGACTTCTCCTGTGGCACCAAGTCCGATTCGACGCACAGGGGAGAATCCTGGCGGTAACCGAGGCGTCACTTCACGTTGAGAAATCGTGGTTGCACTTACCGTTACGAATGTGGAGTCACTGCGGCCACCGTCGCTTCTGGGTGCTCCAACAAGCGACAGCCAGAATGGCTGCGGTGTTGAATCCACGACCTTTGTCAGCAGCTGCCTGCATTGATCACACTGCAGCAGATGCTGCTCCAGCGGAACCGCCTTGTCTTCCGCCAGCACGCCACTCAGGTATTCACCGAGGACGGATTCTGAAACGCACTCTGCCTGGCAACCTTCACCGCTGTACATCATGATGCCTTTGTTCGGGTGTGCAATCCGAGAACCACAGAACAACCCGGACTACTCCACCGGAGTTTGTTCACCCGCCGAATAAAGCCGGTGAAAGTCAATGCTGATCATTCTTTGAACCCGCGCGCGAGCCGAATAGACCGCGCTCACGGATAACTGCAGTTTTTCACTGGCCACATCCGCAGAATGGCCCTGAAGTGCGGTCATCATGAAAGCATTCCATGTGACCTCCTGCACTCTGGCTTGAACCTGCTGCATCGCCTGATTCAGAACCCGCCTGCGGAACAGGCTTTCAAACTCAGCTTCCAGTCGAGCGATCTCGTCGACCGCATCTTCCGTCCGGAAGTTAATCTCCTCCAGATGCGTCTCTGAGCGGTTGGACACAGCCTCAAGCCAGCACCGGCGAGCAATTGCCTTGAGCCATGCCCGCAATGTTCCACGCCCCGCGTGCTGAAACCGACCGACCTTTGAGATCACTATCAGGAGCGATTCCTGTGCAATGTCGTCAGCGTCGTCCGGCGAAATGCCATGCCAGCGACACCAGTTCACAATCACCGTTCGGCAGCGCTCGCTGAAGTCTTCCCACGCCCGATCGTCGCCGGATTGCACCAGCCGCAACTGTCCGATTGATGTGTCCATGAAGTTTTTTGACCGCAGCTGAGCAAGTGGAGACTGTTTGTCCAGTGCAAAATCGAAGGCTTCGATGTTACTCCTGAACACAGGAAAAGCAAGCCCTGAAATAAAATTGGAATTCTCGGTTTTTTCGTGACAAATTTTTCCCCGGACGACCGTGTAACACGCTGCCTGCAGCATCAATCGGTCGCGT
>JBEIEK010000371.1:0-5655 GCA_040382995.1 Planctomycetaceae bacterium | reverse complement strand
GAAGTCCGCAAAGGTGGACCCCCAGCCAACAAACTGGTCCCCCAGAGCCGCTATGCCGGCCGCTTCGCTGACGTGGCGAAACAGCATGGCCCCCTGGTTCTGGTAGAGCGCGAAGCTTTCCATCTCGAAGTTCGCCGCCCACAGATCCGGAAGGCCATCAAGATTGAAGTCGGTCACCTCCACTCCCATGCTGGCATCCGGAGAGCCTCTGCTGCTGACCCCCGCGCCACTGGAAATACTGGCATCGATAAACCCGCTGCCGCCTCGATTTCGATAAAGGAAATTCATCATCACGTCATTCCCGACGTACACGTCAGGGAAGCGGTCCTGATCAAGGTCGGCGATGAGCACTCCCAGGGCTTTGCCATCTTCCCGCACGCCCCATTCCCGAGCGGCATTCTGGAACGTGCCGTCGCCGCGACTTAGAAACAGGGAATCCGGAACTGCGTTAAACAGCTTCGGCGAACAGTTATCCCGCGTTTTTCCATCGGCCGCGAAGCAGGGAGGGTCGTTTTCAAAGGACCAGTTCACATAGCCGGTCACGTACAGATCGGCATTTCCATCATGATTCACGTCTCCCCACGCTGCGGACGCGTTCCAGAAGGGGGCATCAAGACTGGCCGGAATGGTCACGTCGACAAACGTGCCGTCTCCACCGTTCTGGTAAAGCCGGAGACCGCCATAGCCCGTCAACAGGCAGTCGGCAAACCCGTCATTGTTGAAGTCACTCACCGCCAGTCCGTGGCTGTAGAGCGAGCAGGGCCCCAGTCCCGCAGGATCGGTTGTTTCCGTAAATCCCTGACCCGTGCAGCGGAGCGCTCGCAGCGGATGGCCGGTGATTTGCCGAGACTGCAGATCTCCGCCTCCGGCAATCAGCAAATCCTCACGGCCGTCGCGCTCGATGTCCAGTACCGCCAGTCCGCTGCCGAGCGATTCGAGGATTGTTGCAAAACCATGCCTTGCTCCGTTGTCAGGAATGACATCAGGCAGTTGTGTCGCACCGAGCGGACGAAAGCGGATCGCGGACAAAGCGGAAGCAGCGGCTGAGCTGCCTGAGGCGGCCGCAGGCTGCGCAGCCGTCGCCCGGGGGCTGGAGACCACATCAGCGGTTGAAGCAGAATTGCCTTCCCCTGGGGAGCTCGTTGTTCCAGTTTCTGGTGCTACGCCCTCACAGCCGGCAGCCAGCGATGAAGTGGCCAGCATGGCCAGAATCAGAAATCGGACGGCTGTTCGGATTGCGCCGCTTTGCCGGTGTCTGTCACCTGGCTGGCAGCAGCCGGGGACGACGTTGGAGTTTGAGCAAATTCGGGGTGGCGGCTGAGGAAACTTTGCCATTGATCCTGAATCCGAGCATCGCGGGGCGCCATTCCCAGAGCGGCCGCATACCACGCGGCTGCCATCTGCGGCTGTTTCAGCTTATCGGCCGTCTCTGCCAGCTGCAACCTTAGATCAGCATCGGTCAGATCACGAACAGCTGCCTGATGCAGCTTCGAGAAGGTGGCACGCAGTTCGGCGATTTCACCGGCGCGAGTTCGGAACGTGAGCGACTCATCGACATGACCGGCGGCGGCCAGCAGATCGGCCAGACGCAGCAGCGGTGGCAGTTCCATCGGCGACGCCTGCACAACCTGCCGCAGCCGGTCGATGGCGGCATCCGTGAGGCCTTCACGTTCTTCGATCTGGGCGAGCACGACTGTGGCATCGGGATGGAGGGGCTGTTGAGCGATTGCTGCAGCCGCATCGGCGCGGGCAGCGGCGAACTGGCGAAGCGCGAATTTGGCCTGAGCCCGCCGCGCCAGCACATCGGGCCAGTCCCTTGCCTGATCCAGCGCCTGCAGTGCGGCGTCGTACTTTCTGAGACGCACCAGACAGTCACCCCAACCGGCATGCACTTCGTCACTGGCCGCTGAACCAGCGGGCACCCGTGAAGCCGCTTCCCGCCATGAAAGCTCGGCATCCCCGAAGCGTTCAAAGTCCTGAAGGATGGACGCCTCCATGTGCCAGGGGCGGAAATCGTCGGGGCGCAGACGCATGACCTGCTTCAGACTTCCGATGGCCTGCTCCATGGCGCCGATGTCGTAACTGGCAGCGGCCAGCAGCTGATGGGCTTCCAGCCGATCCGGGTTCCATTCGACAACCTGCCGGAGCAGGGCCAGGGCTTCAGCGTATTGCTTTGCTTCGTAACTTAAACGCCCTGCCTGAAACCAGGATTCTTCGCGCGTTCTTTCGTCGCGGTTGGCGAGGCTGAATTCGAGCAGGGCGAGTCGGGGTTTGTTGTCGAGACAATGCAGGTGCCCGCGGAGCACTGATTTCAGCGGACCCGAGCTGTCATCAGTCGGGAGCGATTCAAGGCAAACGACAAGCTTGTCGCGGTCTGCTGCGGCGGCTGCCTGCAGTCCATCGCGGTAGAGCTGCAGGGCATCGACACGTTGACCACAACCGCTGCACAAGGCCCATACGAGCAGAATTGCCGACAGTGAAGCCGACACGGAACCGTGGGAATGTGCAGACAGCGTGGTTTGCAGCCGCATGGAATTCAGTTGACGCTGAGGTCAAAATCCAGATTGTCACTGCCACCTTCGGGAACGTTGGCAGTCAGCCCGGATGTCTCAGGATTGCCATACTTCTGTGGCACCAGGTACTGTGTTTCCGGCTCTTTTGGAAGTTGACCGTCTTCGCCCGGCCCCTCCATATTGCTCAGCGAGAGCGACGGGTCTTCAGCGGGAGCCGCTCCGGCCGGCGTGGAAGCACCGGGACCGGCAATCTTGATGATGACCACTTTGTGTTCGCCGACCGGGGCACCATCGTTCTCTTCGTAGCTGGTGATGCTGTAAACACCCTCAGCGTTGGTCACACCGCTGCAGGGGCGACCACCGGCAACCGGCTGAAAACTGACCGTGGCACCGGCTATGGGGGCGCCGCCGAGAGTGACCCGACCGGAAGCCGGCGCCAGTGTCGGCCGGTCTGATTTACCGCAGCCTGGAAGGGAAACGGCCAGGGAAATCATCAGTAGGGATGCGGACAATGCGCTGCGCATGAAAACGATCCATGAATAAATGTGAAAGGCGGCAGCCGGGGGCCGCAGACGTTGTTGCCCGTCGCTCTGCGAAAGGACGTTCCTGCAGGCAAAAAAGAGGGGCAACCGCCACTCTGAATTCAGAAAGAAAACACCCCCCACTCCGGATTGAAATGGGGGGAATGAGGCAGGTTGGACGTTTCGCAGAGCGAAACGCGACGATCGGCAGAATCAGTCACCCGGAACCGTGACCGCCTGTCCGTCCGCCTTGGCGCCAAGCCGGTTATAGGTGGCGTGGTCGATGTTTTCCGAGATGAAGCGGACAGCGCCGTCGCCCAGCAGGAACTGAGCCCCGCCGGTGTGACGGGATCGGAATCCGAATTCGTCCACCCAGTTATTGATCCAGTTGCAGCCGGAGCTGGCGGAAGAGTTGCAGGTATTCAGATTAATCGGATAAAGCGTCGAAGCCATGCCCTGACCATTGTTGGATTCCAGCCAGCCCTGCCGCATGTGATTGCTGCACTCAGGACGAACTTCACCAACATAAATGGTATTGCTGAGGCCATCGAGGCAGTCGCGCATCGAATCACTGCGATTGTTGCGGTAGAACGGACCGGATACGCCGTTACCTGGAGTCGCTCCGATCATAAAGCTGAGGTACTTGTCCGGACACGGCGGAGTTCCGTTGGGATTGCCACCGGTCGGGCTGCCTGCGTTGGAAGCGCCTTTGCTGCCAGCATAATTCTGCACGGTGCTGCGTCCGTTGAAGTTATTGCCGGCGGTGTCGGAAGGACACACAAAGGTGGGCACAAAAAACACCTGCCGCATCAGACGGCCGTCCGGAAGCACGGCTTCGTTGATGTTCAGGCTGGGGGCCGGCGGGTTGTTGAACGGAATCTGATTAAACATGTTGGCCTGTTCGACATAGGGCAGCAGGTGCGTGAGCAGACTGCCCTGCTGGTAGGTGCGTCCGGCATTGGTGGCATTCCAGAACGAACCCGGTGGAAATCGATTGTAGGTGTCGTGGTAGTTGTGCAGAGCAATGCCGATCTGCTTGAGATTGTTCTTGCACTGCGTGCGTCGGGCGGCTTCGCGAGCCTGCTGAACGGCCGGCAGCAGCAAAGCCACGAGAATTGCGATGATCGCAATCACGACGAGGAGTTCGATGAGCGTAAATGCGTGCCGGCGCGCAACAGGTTGACGGCTGTTCATGTGGGATTTCCTTCGAGTGGGCGAAAGAGCCATACTGAAAAATGAGAAAACAAAACGAACTACGCAGAATACCCGGAAGATGGCCTGGAAGTCAATTTCAGCCAGGCAGCGTCGGCGGACCGAGTTTGTCTGAACGGGCGTTCACGAAAGGATGTCTTCGACCACGTGTCCATGCACATCGGTGAGTCGGAAATCGCGGCCGGAGTGGTGCCACGTGAGTCGCGTGTGGTCGAAGCCCATGAGTTTCAGAATTGTGGCGTGCAGATCATGCACGTGCACTCGATTTTCAACTGCGCGGTAGCCGAATTCGTCGGTGCTGCCCCAGGTCATGCCACCCCTGACGCCACCGCCGGCAAGCCAGACCGAAAAGCCGTGATGATTGTGGTCGCGTCCGGTGGGATTGCCGCCCCCGATTGGAACTTCGACAGCGGGTGTGCGGCCGAATTCGCCGCCGCAGAGCACCAGTGTGTCGTCGAGGAGTCCGCGTTGGGCGAGGTCGGTGAGGAAGGCGGCGATGGGGCCGTCGGCTTCCTGACCAAGTCGGCGATGTTCACCGGCGATATTACCGTGGGAGTCCCAGGGCTGCACGTCGCCGTGGTAGCACTGAACGACGCGGACTCCGCGTTCCAGCAGGCGTCGGGCGGTGAGCAGTTGTCGACCGTGAACGGTGTCGGTGCGATACAGCTGGTGGGTGGACTGTGATTCACCGGAAAGATTGAGTGCATCGGAGGCCTCCATCTGCATGCGGAAGGCCAGTTCAAAGGACTGAATGCGGGCCTCCAGCTGTGGGTCATCACTGCGTGGCTGCTGGTGGCGGCGGTTGAATTGTTTCAGCAGATCCAGCTGGCGGCGCTGAGTTTCAATGGGTGTTGAGGGGTTCTGGATATTGGCGATCAATTCTGCTGCGGTGGTGCGTCGGGTGTCGAGGTATGTTCCCTGATAGATCCCGGGCAGAAACGCGCTGCGCCAGTTGGACGAGTCTGCAACGGGGAGTCCGGGGCAGAGCGTGACGAAGCCTGGCAGATTCTGATTTTCGCAGCCCAGTCCGTAGGTGAGCCACGCACCGTAGCTGGGGCGTGAGAGCCGTTCGTCGCCGGTGTTCATCAGCCGCATGCTTTGTTCGTGGTTGGGCGTATTGGCGTACATGGAGCGAATCACGCAGATGCGGTCGGCGTGCCAGAGAGCTGTTTTCTGGAAGACTTCGCTGCACCACAACCCGCTGTCACCGTACTGGTCAAAGCGAAACGGCGACGCAAGGGCGACACCGGTTTCCCGTTCGGTGGTCAGGTTGCCAAGTGGAAGCCTGCGACCTCCCCAGCGGGTGAGTTCGGGTTTGGGGTCCCACGTGTCAACCTGTGATGGACCGCCGTTGAGGTAGATGTGAACCAGCCGCCGGGCGCGCGGGGTGAAGTGTGGCTGGCGGGGGG
>JBEIEK010000370.1:0-5673 GCA_040382995.1 Planctomycetaceae bacterium | reverse complement strand
TCGCGACCAGACGACAGCAAGCAGCAGCAGTGTGGCGAGGGTGGCGAGCAGTTTTGTGCGAGTGTTCGTCGCTGATGGCACCTGTCGCCTCGTGGCCTGGAAGTCCGTCGTACGTTCAGTTGCGGAACTGCTGATGGCACTTCGTGCAGCCAGCAGTGAGCTGCATCAGCAGTTTTGTGGCGTCTGCGGTGCGGCCAGTTTTCACGGCCTGCAGCAAATCCCTTGACTGCTGTTCTGATTGCCGCAGTTGCTGTTGAAATTCGGCCGGCCGGTCGCTGGTCAGAAGTCGCAGGGATTCGGTGAGTCCTTCCTGCACCAGCAGCAGCTCGGTCCGGGGGACCAGATCGGGGTGATCAGGCGGAGTTTTCCAGCCGGCGGCGGCGGCCAGTTTCACGTTGTCGAAGTGGCGATCCAGTTTTGCCATGGCTGCGGCCAGTGAGTCCACTTCGGCCTGGGCCTGAAGTTCCGGGAGTACCGTATTGGGAGCAGGGTTTTTGAATGCCGCAACGTCGCGCCACAGGCCTTTGTAGTCGGGGCTGGTGCCGCAGCGTTTGAGCAGTTCGGTGGCCTGAGTGGAATTGAGCTGTCCAGTGGCCTGGCAGATGACTGCGGCGGCTGCGGGGCCGCGATGACGCCCGTGATGGCAGTGCACATACAGTGGCGTGTGAATGTCCCGAGCAACACGCACGAGTGCCAGCCGGGAACGTTCGTCAATGCCTTCGTAGCCCAGGGGGATGTGCACGTAACGCAGGCCGTATTTCGCGGCAAGGCGCACGTCAGGCGTGGCACCATCCACGCTGACGATGGTGGTAATGCCTTTTTTCTGCAGCGAGGCAAACGCAGCTTCGCCTTCAGGTTCGCCCCCAACCAGCAGGTTCGGGGCGACTTCCCGCACGTTGTGCAGCCCCGGCAGATCGTCGGCACAGGCGAGGTGTTCCGGGAACAGCGACGTTGACGAAGCGATTGTGAGGAGCAGCAGGCAGGAGCATCGCAGCACGCCCGGGGGCCGGCGTTGTTGACGGCCACCGTCAATCCCGTCCGCACGAAACCCACTCCGCGAAGCGCTCATTTCCGTTCATCCTCCTGCTTTGCCGGGGATGCAGCACCAGCGGCGGCGTTCTGAGCACGTTTCTGGTGTGTTTTCCAGCGCGCTGCCTGATCGGCGATTTTCTGCGGAGTGGCGAGGTTGAGCATGTGTCCGTGGTCGGCCGTGACAATCAGCAGGGATTCCTTCCAGTTGCTGTGCTGTTCCACCCAGTCGGTGATGACCCTGACAGCCGCATCACCGCTGTTGACGGCACCGATGGAGTTATCGAGGTTGTTGTCGTGGTTGGCCCAGTCCACATCGCCGGGTTCGACCAGGAGCCAGAACCGCCTGTCATCTCTTCCCAGCACCGTGAGTGCTGCGGAGGTCATTTCGGCCAGAGTCGGGTTCTCTGTGAGGTCCGCTTCCGTGTACGACTCTGCCTTGCCACTGCCGCCGACTGCCGGCTGACCGGAACCATTTGCCGTCGCAAAAGGCAGATGTCCGCCGTTAGCGCCGTTGCCAAAGAATCCCAGCAGTCGCTGGCCGTTGGCCGCGGCGGCCGCGGCGGCGGTCTGCAGGACTTCAGTGCCGTCCTTACCTGCCGTGCGCACGGCGGTCACGTACTGCCCACCGTTCTGCACATCCACGGTCTTCAGGTCTGCTTCGGTGAGGTAGCTGGGACCTTCGACGAAGTTCTTTCCCTGCTTCTTAACGCCGTCACTGCTCTTCGCCGTGACTCCGTAACCACCGCCGATCACCACATCCATGCCCGGCAGTGGAGCATCGGGGTGAGCGATGGACTTCAGTCCCAGCATGTCGCGTGTGAGGTCCTGATAGTCATCGCGGGCGACGTTGTGGGCATAAGTACATGCGGGCGTGGCATGGCTGATGGGCACGCTGCTGACAGCGCCCACCCGCCAGCCTTTCATCTGCAGCTGGTGGGCGATGGTGGAAACCAGTCCGCCCGAGGCATCGACATTGATGGCGCCGTTGAAGGTTTTAATGCCGGCAGTCATGCTGGAGGCGGACGACGAGGAATCCGTGTAGGCGTGTTTGGGTGATGTCGCCGCACCTTTGGTGATCAGGTAGCCCGGGTCCACCGGGACGGACCATGGGGCGATGCCGCCCACGGAAGCGTCGTAGCCACCGCGGACTGTGCCACCCGGGTTGGTGACCGTTTGAGCATCCACGTCGACGTCGGTGCCTTCGTTATGCGGGCTGGTGACGAAGAAACCGAACTGCGTCGTTCCGCCGGCGGTGTAGGACTGAAAATGCGTACCACTTCCGCGACCATACAAATAAGGCACGCTGGCGGAATTCCAGATGGCGGCTGCCTGAGTTGTCTGCCAGTCCATGCCGTCGAAGACCACGAGAAAAATGTGTTTCTTTCCGGCCACAGCAGCTGCGGCCTGAATGTCGTAGACGTTGGTTTGATCCATCCAGATCGCGTTGGGATTCACAGTGCGCTCGGGCACATACCCGTAAATCTTCTGCAGCTTTTCTGCGGATCGATAGACACTGTTTGGACCAAACCAGGAATCCAGATCAATCCCCGGCCCGGCCCCCTTCGTGCCGAACGTGTAGACCGGGATCAGGCGGTTGGAATGAGACGTGTGATTGGACCACATGGATGGGTCCGTTCCCCACCAGGCGAAATCGGACTTCTTTTGAGCGACTGCCATGTTCTGAAGATCCCGAATCGGATCGGCTGCAGAGATCTTCGTCGGCACTCCGCCGTCATCCTCAGCGGCCTTGTTTGGGGGCGTTTCCTGAGCAGTCAGGGGGGCGGTCAGGCAGCACAGAGCCAGCAGCACAAGCATGTTTGCAGGACGAACGGAATGCACTCGGAAACCCTCCTGATCAAGACGCCTGAATCGACCGTAACGCTGCGTGGGCTTTTTCAGTGCACGCGGTGACCGGGGACGGAGCCCTGGTCCGGGGAGAGCAGGAAGACCTCGGTACCACCTGCGCCGCTGGCACAGATCATTCCCTGGCTGAGCCCGAATTTCATCTGGCGGGGTTTGAGGTTGGCGACGCAGATCACAAGACGACCAACCAGATCTTCGGGCTTGTAGGCCGCTTTGATGCCGGCGAAGACATTGCGTGTTTCGCCACCGCCGAGTGACAGGGTGAGCTGCAGCAGTTTGTTGGCGCCTTCGACGTGTTTGGCTTCGAGCACACGTGCAACGCGGAGATCGACTTTGGCGAAATCCTCGATGGTGCATTCGGCTGCGAGCGGTTCATTTTTGAGCGCGTCGCCGGAATCCTGCCAGCGATCGGCGGGATGGAACGCCGGAGCAGCGGCGGCAGTCTCGGGGGCCGGGGCCTGGTCTGCGGCCGGCGTGGCAGCAGCGGTTGCTGCTGCCGCTGCGGCGGGGCTGGAGGACTTTGCGGCTGCGGTTTCGGCTGCCGTTTCCTGGCGGCTGTTTTCAAGCATGATTTCCACCTGTTTGGGGTCAAGACGTTTCATCAAATGCTGGAACGGACTTACCGGCGTGCCGGTGAGCGGGGTCTGGGAATCGCTCCAGCTGCGAATGGGGTAATTGAGAAGTTCTTCGGTTTGCTGACGGAGTTGCGGGAGGACAGGAGAGAGGTAGACGACGATCTGCCGGAAGAGGTTGAGGATTACAGAGCAGACATCGTGGAGCTGCCGAGCGCGGGCTGGGTCGCGTTTGAGCACCCAGGGTTGCTGGTCGTCGACATAGCGATTGGCCCGGTCGGCGAGCGCCATAATTTCACGCATCGCGGCGTTGTAATTGCAGTCTTCGTAGAAGGCTGCAATCGCTTCCCCGCGTGCGGCACCAT
Source organism: Planctomycetaceae bacterium (assembly GCA_040382995.1). Classification (GTDB taxonomy): domain Bacteria; phylum Planctomycetota; class Planctomycetia; order Planctomycetales; family Planctomycetaceae; genus SXXK01. The sequence goes on along the minus strand of JBEIEK010000370.1, from coordinate 1,841 downwards.
CGGCGAACAATCCGCCGTCCTCCGGATATACCGACGACAGGCTGCTGCCGGACAGAAATCCCGCACAGCGAGACGCGAGGTTGACGACTTTGTTGACCAGATCCGTGTTGACTTTTGAGATGAACTCGTCGAAGTTCAGATCGATATCGTCCAGACCCGGTCCGAGCTTGGACGCGTAATAGTATCGCAGCGGTCCTGGCGGAAGGTGTTTGAGCCACGTGGACGCCATGAGGAACGTCCCTTTGGACTTTGACATCTTTTCGCCATCCACGGTCAGAAAACCGTGAACGTGCACCTTTTCCGGCAGTCTCAGCCCGGCGGAGTGCAGCATGCCAGGCCAGAACAGCGTGTGAAAGTAGATAATGTCCTTGCCGATGAAATGGTGAATCTCAGCGGTGGAATCAGCCCCCCACCATTCTTCCGGTGTACTGCCGTGACGCTGACACCACTGCCACGTGGAAGCGATGTAGCCGATCGGAGCGTCGAACCAGACGTACCAGTAATTGCCGGGCTGGTCGGGAATCTCGAAGCCGAAATACGGTGCCGGTCGGGAGACGTCCCAGTCTCGCAGAGGGTCTCCAAGGAAGTGTCCGCGGAGATATCGGGCGACTTCCGGCTGCAGATGGTTGCCCGCCTGAGTCCACTCGTCGAGGAACCCGTGGAGCTGTTCCAGCTCGATAAACAGGTGTTCGGCCGAACGCAGCTCCGGAACAGCGCTGGACAGCACGCTGCGAGGATCACGGAGATCCGCGGGGGTATAGGTGGCTCCGCAGCTGCTGCAGTTGTCTCCGGGCTGGTCAGCAGCACCGCAGCGCGGACAGGTGCCGCGAACAAAACGATCCGCCAGAAACGTGCCGGCCACGGGATCGAAGAGTTGCTGGACGGACTGCGTTTTCACCAGCCCCCGCTGGCGAATGGCGGCCCAGATGCGGTGACAGAATGAGCGGTTTTCTTCCGAGTGAGTGCTGCCGTAGTTGTCGAAGTCGATCTGGAAGCCGGTGAAATCCCGTAAATGGGCTTCCCGCATGTCCGCAATCACCGCTTCTTCCGTACGTCCCTCGCGACGCGCCCGAATCATGATGGCGGTGCCGTGAGTATCGTCGGCACATACAAACACACACCGCTGACCCCGCAGCTTCTGAAATCGCACCCAGATGTCCGTCTGGATGTACTCCACCAGATGCCCAACGTGAATGTGGCCGTTGGCGTAGGGCAACGCTGCTGTGACGAGGATTTGTCGAGTCATGCGAGGGGGTGGGGGTGAAGGGAGTGATTCAGGAACAGGGGGGCAGTGTCGAACGGAATGGGGTTTCCGTCAACGAGACACGGGCCAGGCAGTGGAAGTTCCCGGAAAATCGTGGTGGAACTGGGCGATTGGGGTTGCTCGGGCTTATACGATGGATTTCCAGTCCGTCGTACGGGAGGGCAGCGGATGCCGCTCAGCAGGAGCTCCGCCATAGGATGGCGAAACGGTGTTTGGAACACCTGATGTCGACCCCCTGGACTCCGCCCCACTACGACGCGCCATGCAGTGGATGTCAATCCCCCGGTAGCGGTGCGTGCCCACGCGGCCAAAACCGCATTGGGAACTCACCGCGGCCACACCGGCCGATTGACATCGGCCGCACCGCACCGATCTTCTGTGAGACGTGATCAAGCCGAGGGAGAGAGTCACAACAGCGGAGCTGTAAGAATCCGGTTTACCCAGATGAATACCGTTTTTTCATCCCAGATTCCCCATCCACTCCCGGCACCGCGTCTTTCTGGCGGAGACTGCATCTGGCTCCCCTCTCCCCAGACTGGGGAGAGGGGCAGGGGGTGAGGGGTGAAACGCCCCTGCC
>JBEIEK010000369.1:0-5675 GCA_040382995.1 Planctomycetaceae bacterium | reverse complement strand
GCCGAGGGTCAGTATCCGGTGAGCGTCCCGCACGGCGGGCTCCTGGGGATCGGCAAGAACCTGCCGCAGCGAGCTGCACAGCGAATAGATATCAGAACGTGAATCGGCAGCCGCAAGCCCATTTGCTCGTACCTCCGGAGGTACGATATCGTCTGCAGTATTGGTGGCCGGTGTGGCGGACGAGATACTGAGGTCCCCAGCGATTCGTGCTCGGTCAAATCCAGTTAGAATCGGCGTGTTGTCGAACCTGACGAGAAGTGTGTCCGGAGAAAGATTCCGGTGAATGACAGGTTCATCTTCGGTGGATGTCTCATGCAGTTGCTGCAGAGCCAACAAGGCGTGGCGAGCATACGTCAGCCGAGCCCTCGCAGACCACCGGCTGTCCTCCGCTCGCTCCGCAATACTGGGCGCCACAGGGTCGACGATTGTGAAGAAGCAGACTTCTCCGGCATAGCCCGGCACTTCCTGAAATGAATCCAGAATTCTGGGAGCCCACGGGAACATCTGCAGTTTCTGGAGTGCGTCCGCCTCCCTGCGGGCTCGAACGATCGCTCGCCCGTCATCCTCGGCTGTCAGGTCGTACAGATGCAGAATTACGCGGTCGCGCCGTGTCGGGTGATTCCCCCGATAGACTTTTTGGAATCCTGATTGCGAGGCTCCGAGTTGCTGCAGGTTGACGTACCCCGCGATACGGCGGGTCGCCCCTCTGCTCTGGACTGTCTCTGCCGGAGCCAGCAGTTGCGTGATTGCCTCAATCTGATCTTCGGTCAGGATCGGGAGTTGACTGAGACCTGCCAGATCTTCGCACTGATTCAGTGCATACAAACGTACACCACGAAGAGCGCCCCGTTCGAGCAACTTTTTGATTTTTGAGGGAGCGCGCGTCAGCAGAAACCCGATTTCGACCGGTGGCAGTTGCGGAAACTGAACCCGCAACGCTGCTCCGACGCGACGAGCTTTGCGAGTCAGTTTTTCAGCTTCCTGCTCGGCAATCTCAAAGTTTTCATCGACCCATGCAGCAGACCAGTGCTTCACCTCGACGACACGCACGCCCTGGGGACCAACAGCCACAATATCGACTTCGTCCGGCTGCGCATGGTGCGAAACCGAGAATGCGAGGTTCGTAAGCAGCACCCATGTTGAACCACCACCGGCGCCATCGAGCACCGACGAGACCTTCTTGACAGCCTGCAGCTCACTCTCGTTAGCAAAATTACCACAGGAAATACACTTGACTGGCATTCTGCTGGCCTCTTTCGCCTGTCCCGCTGACAAAACTTTCCCACTACAGTAAAAGGTACAGAAACCTACTCCGAAGGTCTAACGAGTACCCGCGAAATTGGTGATCACTCAAGTAAACGGTGGCGATGTTCCCGGACGAGTCTTTGGGTGTCGCAAACGCTGAACAGCGAACGCAACGGCTGGCTCTCACCTGATCACTGGCTGACCGATGACGAAAAGCAGGCGATCAACAAGTTCCACTTCGCACATCAACATCGTTCGGCAGATGGGGCAGAGAGAAACCGGGATTCCACCGCAGCGAGGGTGTGCACGGTTCCCGGTTGCAAGGCCCTGGATCGGCTGCGTTCGTTCCATGCCCACCGACAGGCCAAACGCTCAAGTCCCGCTGGGATGTGATGCGGGCAGGTTTGTGGCTGGGTCACGGAGTACTTCAAATCGCCCGCTCCGCGTCCTCAAGTTCCACAAACCGTCTGCCATAGTGATGCTTCCGGATCAGGTCCCTCGCCGTTTGCAGTTGTTCGCGATCACGGAACAACCGGGCTCGGTGCAGGTGCACATCGGCCCGCACCAGGGGCATCGGGCCGCGTTCTGCGATCAACTGGGTTTCAGAAAGCAACTGTTCGCTGCGATCCGGATCCCCCTGCAGGAAGGCGACTACGGCTGCTGTCAGCAGGCCTTTGGTAAGGTGATCCTGCTGGCCCGCGCGCCGCAGGTAGTCCACCGCTGGCTGCAGGTGCTCAACAACCAGCGGCTGCGTACGGTCACTCGTCAGCAGCCAGCCGTAAAGGGCAACGCGTGCCAGCGTCAGGTGGTCAAGGCCTATATGCAGCAACCAATTGCCGCGCGTGGAAATCGCCAAGGCGTACTCCGCCCGTTTCTTCACTTCCGCCAGCACCTCCAATTGCGACAGCGTCTTCTGCGACACCGTCGCATCCGACCGCAAACAATGCCACGCCGCCTGCTCCAATGGACCGAGCAGCAGGTCACAGTAACGAAAGCCCGGCAGCGCATGCAGCCAAGGCTGCACACTGTCATATTCCCGCTGCAGTTCTTCGGCTTGTTCAAACAGTCGCCGCGCCTGTTCTAGGTCCCCGGGATCCGCTGCCCCACCCGGTCGCTGCCGCTGCGGCACCGCATCCGCCGCGGTAGAGCGACTTCCCATTTTCCAGAACGTATCGCCACTTTTGTCGGCGTACTGCACCGACTGCTGACCGTCCGTCATCGCCACGTCCGGCATGCCCAGACTCAACTGCAGTTCGCTCAGATTGCTGGCCGCGATGGCGGCGTTTATCCAGTCTTCCCGCTCGGCGTACATCTTCAGCCCGCCGCGCATGGGCTGCAGGGCTTCCGTCAGTCGCCCGAGTGCCCGCAGGAGATACGCAGCCTCACTCAGCAGCCACGTCTGATCCGCAGGCTTTAGACGCCCTGACACTCGGCTCCACGGCTGCTCAAAAAATGCCGCCACCGCAGACAGGTTGGCACCGATTGCGCCCAGTTCGTGTGTGCTGTAAGCCTCATTCCTGCGGAGGATCCTATCGAGGTACACTTTGTCACAGGCCGCCTGCTGCCGGTCAGCCAAACAGCCGTGCACCACCGCCTGGTACAGTGGCTGCAAGCCCTCCAGATCATCCGGACGATGCGGCGTCGTTGCACACAGGTGATCAAACATCCGACCGTGGGCTGCCTTGAACGAATCCGGCTGCTGGGCACGCAACTGCTGAGAAAAATATTCGCGAATCAATGGATGTGCATCGATCCCGTCTGGCGTCGCTGACAACAGGTCGATCGAGTGCAGCCGGCTGATCGCGATCTGCCACTGAAGATCCGGTAATTCCACCAGACCGTCCGTAATCCCCGGCAGCACCGGTGCGGCACGCAAGGCCTGTAAACAGTTATTAGAAATTGGACGATCAAACAATCCGGTCAATCGCAGGATCGACAACTCACGCTGCCGATCATCTTCGCCCCGCAACAGCCACTTTTCGTACGCCTGCATCACCTTGACCGCCGAACGTCCCTGACGTTCCCGATCCGCTTCCTCAAACTGCACCTCTTTGTAATGCCGAATATCCTTATCGGGGAACGCGTCCGCGATAAATCGCCCCAGCAGCTGCAGTGTCAGCGCATGCCCGCCAGCGGCCCTGCAGGCTTCGCTGAGTTCCTGGTCGGTGCCCACCAGCTGCAGGTGTCGCAGCAGAGCCACTCCGGCGGCTGCGGACAGTTTGTCCAGTTTCACTTCCCGAGTTGTCGCGAAGGGCTCGATGTCCGTCAAATGTTCGCGACTGGTGATGATCACCAGCCCTGGGTTCTGAAACGCCAATCCACGCAGCAGCGATTCCAGCGCCGGGTCCTTCAGCCGACCGGCCTGCGGATCCGCCAGCGGGTACTGCAGCGGTTCAATCCCATCCAGCACCAGCAACGTCCGCTGCTGACGAATCAGCCCCGCTAAACGCTCACCACGCTCCGGACCACTGCCCGCAGACGGATCGGGATCACCGAAAAACTGCAGGGCCCTGGAAATAAACAGGTCCGCTGAAGTCTGACGGCTGTCCCCCGTCCCCTGACTGTAAAAGCTCCAGTCAAAATACCGGGCCACACCCGGCCGGTTTTGGGTGGCGAAGCGAGTCTGCACCCAGTGGAACACCAGCGACGTTTTGCCCGCACCGCCCCAGGCCACCAGCGAAAACACATTCAGCTTCTGATCGGCCCACGCCGCATCCAGCAGCGACAGCTCGGCATCGCGACCGAACAGATATTTCGGGGCGTGCCGGGATAGTTGGGTGGTGGTGAAGTTTGTTGCAGCACCGGGCGTGCCGTGGCTGGGCCGCCCGTTGGGCGAAATGGCCGTTGCCCCCTTCGAGCCAGTGGTTGCCGCAGCATCAAACGTCAGCGGCTCCGCGGTCGCACGCGGCTTGCGTTTCAGTGACCCCAATGGGCCAGGTTGCCAACCAGCCTGGTTCAGCAATGCGTCGTAAAGAGCCTCGTAGCTGGCATCAGAGTCCAGCAAGTAGAAAGTCTGACCGCGCATCGGTTCAGGGACAAAACTTTCGTCCGATCGCTGAAACAGGACCGGGATAAACTTCGTGGACACACTGCGGGCGTTGTAGAGTTCCTGTGTGATCAGTGCACCTTCCCAGTCGACGCCCCTGCCTTTCCCCGGAACTTCCAACCCCCGAAACCGACGGTAGTAGGTCTCAGTGCAGATGCACAGAACATGAGTGGCTTTGTCCAGCCCATTCAGCATCCAACGCGGCCAGCCCTCGGCCGGAGTGCCCTCCTGTACATAACGATCCAGAATGGTGTCGGCACCGTCTCCTCGCAGACGTTCAGAAAGACGCAGGACTCTTTCCCGATGTTCGTTAGAGTCGTGGCTGTAGCTGATGAAAACCAGTGGTGTTTCGTCAAGCATGAACTCTCTCGGTTACGTCTGTGGCTGTCGTGCGGCGGCGTCTTTCGTCTCTGCAGGATAGTGTTACCCGATGAGGCTGCCCGGCCGTGAATCGTGAAGCGTACCCGGCACCAGATGGTGTTTCCAGTTGTCACCGCCGTGCGACCGCAGGATTCGGAGTGGACTGGCCCCGGGCCCGCGCTCAAGGCCCTTGACGTTCTGGCAAAAGGTGGTGCCGGGAGAGTGAAACGGAGAAAGAACAGCACGAACACATGCGGAACCGCCACCACCGATCGTGACACCACCAGGGCTGAGTACCCTTGGTTTCGCCCCGAAACTCTGTGTCCTCTGTGCCCTCTGTGTTTAAATCCGCTCCTCGTGCGCCGCCGTTTCGCCACTGCAGATCAGGTCCCTGCCCAGACCGCAGCTGGAACGCAACAGGGCCGCACCGGCCGATTGACATCGGCCGCACGCCACAGGGCGTGGTTGTGACGCGAGCGATTGCAGCGTCGCGGCGTCCGCAGTCCCCTTGATTGCTGCTGCGTTTCCGGCCTGTCAGGGCGGCTACGTGGCGGGAGCGATGCTGAATGCCTGTGCGCCGCGGGCGTGATTCTCGTTCGCCGATGCCACGTTCTGCCACTCCGACAAGGCCACCCCGGCACAGGAATAGCGTGCACCCAAAGGGACCGTTGCAGGGGCGAGGCTAAGAGCTGGCCTTACAGGCCGGAGCGCGGTACTTTGCGGGTTTCCCGGGGTTTTCACCCCGGGCTGGTAGAGCTGGCCTTACAGGCCGGAATCGCAGGGTAAACCGAGGCGAATCGCGGGAGGGCCGGATCTTTCGCGGTTGGCTGCTTGTCAGTGGTCCCATGCCGAGGGTTCGTTGTTTCGCAATTGGAGGGTGAAGCTGGGATGACAAGACGGTGTGAAATGCCCGGGGTTTGTTGTTTCAGGAACGGCCCCAACCCACCGTGTCGCGATCGATCGCTGCGTCCGCAGTCCCCTTGATTGCTGCTGCGTTTCCGGCCTGTCAGGGCGGCTACGTGGC
>JBEIEK010000368.1:0-5686 GCA_040382995.1 Planctomycetaceae bacterium | reverse complement strand
TGGCTGCGGGGAGGTTCCAGGGCGATGGGGGCCAGCCAGCCAGCGCGGGGGCCGTGTTCGGTTTGCGTTTCCTGGGCGGTTGTGGAACGAGCGGCCGTAGCGGCCTGACGGTCGATAATGCGGTCCTGGAGGCTTGTGAATTCGCTGGCTTCAGGCGTCTGCGCGACGGCGGCGCGGATGGGGTTGAGATCAACGTAGGCCATGCAGGCGGCAACGGCGGATTCGTCGAGGAGTGGCTGAGCCTTGAAGCGGGCTTCCCAGAAGTGGCCGGTAACTTCGTCTTCTCGGTTGGCACGTTTGGCGATGGGTTCGGAAATGCACTTCATGAACCAGGAGACGCTGCTGAGCCGACGGCGTTTGTCGGCGAGGCCGGCGGGGCTGTTTTTGAGGTGATTGAGCTCTTCGGTGGTGGGTGTTTCCGGAATCCCGGTGGGCGTGCGGCGCTGTGGAAACAGGGTCCACCAGCGGCGTGCGATTTCGTCGTCGGACCACGTGGCCGCGATGTCCGGGCGAGTGCGGATGACGAGGTGCATGTGATTGGCCATGAGTGCATAGCCGAGCGTTTCGATGGCGAAAATGGCGGCCAGTTCTTCGAGGCGACTGCGGATCCATTCGCGGCGATGTGAAAAATCGCGTCCTGATCTGCGATCACGTCCACATAAATGATTGCGGCGGACGCAGCGGCTGATGGTGTGAAACACCTGGACATCGGTTTCGGAGAAAATCTCTTTGCGATTCACGCGGGGCATAACAGACCTTTCAAAACGCGGCCGGGGCAGTATAAACACAGCGAATTCGATTGCAAGGTGCATGGCACCCGTGATGGCTTGATTGAACAGAATAGCTGGAATCTGAGCGTGTCTGGTACATGGTGGATTTTCCTGGGCCAGCGGTTAAGCTCAGGGGTGTCGACAGATGCGGGAGGCGTTGGCCTCGGGGCGATTGAGCGAGGGAAGGCGTGGGGACAGGCAATGAGGTTGCGAATTGAGTTTCCACTGTTGAAACGTCAGGCACTGCAGTTGGCACAGCGGCGGCGTCTGTGGCTGGTGCGTGCATTGCTGTCGGTGACGCAGTTGATCTTTGTGGTGCCCATCTACGCTGCAGCGATCAGTTTTGATGTGTTTTCGGCACTGGGAAGTGGCGGGAATCTGATGTCGGTTCTGCTGACCTGCAACCTTGTGCTGATTTATCTGCTGCAGCCGTTGTCGGCGTGTGCGGCGATTTCGTCGGAGCGGGAGCGTCAGACGCTGCCGCTGCTGTTGATTTCGCGAATTTCGCCCGCGCGACTTGTTTGGGAGAAATTTCTGTGGAGTTTGCAGCTGGTGTTCGCTGCGATCCTCGTGAGCTTGCCGGCGATGGCGTTCGCCTACACGCTGGGCGGACTATCCGGCGCCCAGCTGGTGACTGGCGTCGTGGTGATGTTTGTGGCGGCACTGCAGGTGAATTCGGCTGGGATATTCTGGTCGAGTCTGTGCGGCAGTTCACTGCAGGCGTTTTGGGGGACGCTGCTGACATTGCTGCTGCTGTTGCTTGGCCCGGTGGTGTTGTTTGTTGCAGAGATCTGGCCGTTTCGGGAGGATTTATTTGGTCAGTTGCCGATGGCGGCTCTGTTTTGCAATTTCTGGCAAATGCTGGATTCCGGGGTGGAGTTAGCTGATTTGTTTTCGGCTGACGTGCTGCTGTCTTTTCTGCTCAACCTGTCTCCGCCGCTGTTTGTGTCAATTCTGCTGCTGGTTTTAAGTGGTCTGGTGGTATCGCGATATCGCTGGGAAGCACCGCTGACGTTGTTCAGGAATTGGCTTCGCGAGTTGCGATTTCGGCGCTCGGTTTCGCCCGAGAGTACTCCGGCGAAGTTTGCGGGAGCGGTTGAGGACACTGGGGGGCAACCGCGCGAAGTGCGGGACCCGGGGAAGAAGTTTGCTTTGTTTCCCGATCAACCACTGGCTGCCAGGGAATGCAGTGCATCGGTGACTGCACTGCCGATCACGCACCTGGTGTTGAGTGTCATCCTGGTCTTACTGTTGTGGCTGATGGTGAACAGCCAGCTGGCGGCTCCGGTATTTGGTGCCAGCTTGGTGTTGCAGATTTGCGTGTTCCTACTGGGTGTTTTGCAGGTGCAGAGCCTGGCCTCACGGGCGATTGGAAGTGAGCGCGATCGTGAGACTCTGCCAGTGCTGCTCACCGTGCCGATGACTTCGGCCGAGATCATCCGGCAGAAGCTGGCGGCGGCGTCCCGCTTCCGCAACCTGCTGATGCTGCCACTGGGGGTGCTGCTGGTGATCAGCCTGTTTTGGGGCACAACGTTCCTGCCGGGAGCCGGGCAAGAAAGGTTCAATTTGTTTGGAGATGACTGGGGTGCACTGATTTCGCATCTGCTGCTGTTCCTGATTTACTGGCAGCAGCTGACGCTGGCCCTGCGGGTTGGCGGTCTGTGCTCACTGATTACTCGCACCACGCTGCGATCCGCTGCATTGACTCTGGGGATTCTGTTTGGCTACAGCATGCTGCATGTGTTTGCCGTGGTGTTGCTGGAGAGTCCGCTGCGCTGGATTGAGCTTGACGGTCTTATCGCATCAGCCCCGCTGGCGGGCATGGTTTGCCTGCTCAGCGACAGTTTCCCCGGGCGCAGGTCTGGTGAAATGCTGCCTTATACGTCGTTCTTCAGCGGACTGGCGGCCATGGCGGTGCTGTTGCTGGTGCTGCGTGTTGTGACGGAGCAGTATGCGGGGCGTTTCCTGCAGCGACCGGATTAGGGTCGCTGCAGGGGGGGCTTCACTCCCTGACGGTCGCGGCTCGTTGGGCGCGGGGCGTTGGTGTTTCAGCCGATATCTGCCTGGGTCCAGACACCATTGATACGTCTCCAGACGCCTCCGGGATTGCGATCCTGGAGGACTGGGGGCAGGCGCTGTGGACGGACGGCATCGAACGACTGGAGCATTCCGAAGCGCGTGACGGAGGCTGGGACGCCAACAGCGGTGAAGCCGGGATGTCCGGTGGCGGGGAAGGGGCCACCATGGTTCATCGAGGCGACGACGGCAACACCGGTGGGCATTTTGTCGTTGAGGAGTCGTCCGACTTTGGTGCGGAGGGCGTTGGCGAGTGGCGTGTAGTCGGCATCGTCGGCCCCCGTGGTATCGGAGTAGATGGAGCCGGTGAGATTGCCTTCGAGGAGTTCAGCGAGCTGGGTCATTTGAGCGGGAGATTCGGCGTGCACGATGAGTGAGCCGTTGCCGAAGGCTTCGGTTTGGAAGGTGTGTGGGTTGGCCATGAATTGTGCAGCGGAGACCTGGAGCAGTGTGTTGCGGCAGCTGACACCGGTGCCACCGCCGGCTTCTCCGCCGGTGACGAGTGTGGCACCGACCGACTGCAGCAGCTGGACGGCGGCGAGGAAGGCGGAGCGAACACCTTCGGAGAGCATGGTACCTGGGGTGGCGGCGGAGAACCGCTGGGCGACTGCGGCGGTGAATGCCGTTCCCAGGTCACCCGCTGGAACGATGATCAGGCCGGGGTTTGTGCAGAATTGGCCTGCGCCCATGAGGCAGCTGGAGGTGAATTCGTCGGCGATTTTCTGGAGTCGTTCGCGGAGTGCACCGGGGAGCATGAAGACGGGGTTGATGCTGGAGAGTTCGAGGTAGATGGGTTTGCCGGCGGCATCGGCAGCGGCTTTGAGTCGGAGTCCGGTTTGTCGGGCGCCGGTGTAGCCGATGGCGCCGATGCGTGGATCGGAAACCAGTTTCAGTCCATCTTCGTGGCTGGTGCGATAGACGAGTTGCACGAGTGCGGGGGGCATTCCGCAGGCATGGATGGCGGCGACTGCGGCTTCGCCGAAGATGCGTGTGGTTTCGGGGTGGCAGGGGTGTCCTTTGGCGATGACAGGGTTGCCGGCTGCGATGGCTCCGGCGAAGTCACCGCCGGCGATGCCGTTGTAGGCATAAGGGAAATTATTGGGACCGAAGACGACGACGGGGCCGATGGCGCCGAACATGGAGCGGATGTTGGTGGCGGTATCGATAATTGGGACGCGCCACGATTCGTCTTTGGCGGCGGCGGCGGCTTGACGGAGCTGGTTGGTGGTGCGGGGGAGTTCGCCGTCTTTGAGTCTGGGTGAGCGTGGCAGTCCGGTTTCGGCGTGGGCGGTTTCGACGAGGAGTTCGGAGCGGGCTTCGATTTCCTGGGCGTAACGTTCGAGGAATTCTGCGAAGCGGGAGCCTGGCCAGCCGCGCATTTCGCTGGAGGCGGTGGCGGCAGAGGCGATGGCGGAGTCGATTTCGGACCATGGACTGACAGGGAAGACCTGCGGCATGGGCTGTTGAGTAGTGGGATTGACAGCCTGGAAGGAGGCGGTGCCGGAGCTTTGGGACCAGTGGCCATTGATCAGAACGGGCTGTGTGGAGTTGGTCACTTTGAAATCCTGTTCAGCGGGTTTGCCGTGGGCTGCGTGAGCGACGGCGGGGAGCGAAGGTGAAGGGGTTTGAGTCTCGGTGATTCCGGGATCAAAACACGTTATTCTGAGTGTTGCGGGGTGAGCTGAGTTTCGGCGATGTGAATTGCTTTGAGGAGAGCGCGGGCTTTATTGAGCGTTTCGCGATATTCCATTTGTGGAACGCTGTCGGCGACGATACCGGCTCCGGCCTGAATATCGATGCGTCCATTTTGAATCACGAGGGTGCGGAGGGCGATGCAGGTGTCCATATTTCCGCAGAAATCGAAGTAGCCGACAGCACCGCCGTAGGGGCCGCGTTTGTGCGGTTCGATTTCGTCGATGATTTCCATAGCGCGGACTTTGGGTGCACCGGAGACGGTGCCGGCGGGGAGTCCGGCGCGGAGGGCTTCGACGGCGGAGAGTTCGGGCCGCAGCATTCCTGAGACGTTGGAGGTGATGTGCATGACGTGGCTGTAGCGTTCGACGACCATGACATCAGACAGTTTGACGGATCCGTAGTCGGCAACGCGTCCGATGTCGTTGCGAGCAAGATCGATGAGCATGACGTGTTCGGCGCGTTCCTTGGGGTCAGCGAGGAGTTCGGTTTCGAGGGCTTTATCTTCGGCTGGTGTTTTGCCGCGTGGTCGAGTTCCGGCGAGCGGCCGAATGGTGGTTTCCCGATGATCGACTCGGACCATGATTTCAGGGGAGCTGCCGGCGAGGTGTGTATCGGGGGTTTGGAGGAGGAACATGAAGGGACTGGGGTTGACCATGCGGAGTGAGCGGTAGATATCGAGTGGTTTGGCGGACGACTGGCAGGAGAGTCGCTGGCTGATGACGACCTGGAAGACGTCTCCGGCGCGGATGTATTCGCGGCAGCGTTCGACGGCCTGGCAGAAGGAATCTTCTGTGAAGTTGGACTGAACGGGAGGCGCGGGGTCGACGGTGAGGTCGACATCCGCGAGGCTGACATCGCCGCCGGTGAAGGAGAGTTGGCGGCAGAGGACATCGAGGCGTTCTTCCGCGCGGGCGCGGGCGTCTTCGGTATCGCTCTGTTGCAGATCAGCGAGTGCGGCGACGAGGATGACTTTGCGAATGTGGTCGAAGACAACGATGGAGTCATAGAAGGCGAAGGCGAGATCGGGGAGTCCGCGGTCATCGGCGGGAACGTTAGGAAGATTTTCGGTGTAACGAATAACGTCATAGCCGGCGAATCCGACGGCACCTCCAAGGAATCCGGGGAGTCCGGGGAGGGCAACTGCG
>JBEIEK010000367.1:0-5694 GCA_040382995.1 Planctomycetaceae bacterium | reverse complement strand
GCACTGGCGTACTCGCTGGGGGGGCTGTCGCCGCAACAATTGGCCGGCAGCGTTGCCGCCATGCTGCTGGCTGCTGTGCAGGTCACCACCGCCGCCATTTTCTGGTCGGCCGTCTTTCGGACCTCTTTGCAGGCCTTCTGGGCCACACTGTTTACCCTTTTAACCTATTTGCTCGGACCAGGCCTGCTGGGATTGCTGTTGAGCGACCGTCTGCAGAGCCGCATTTTCGGATTGTCCGTCGAGATTTCGTCGTTGTTCATCGGTTTCTGGGAACTGCCGTGGCAGGTCCCGTTCGAGATCGCGGTCCAACTTTGCCTGCCGCCCCTGATCGCCGGTTCCGTTCTGCTGGTCGGGGCTGCGGCCGTGGTCAAAAAATATCGCTGTGATGCGCCACTATCGCGGCTGCCACAGCCACTCCGGATTCTGCGCGGCCTGTTTACCTGGCTGCGGAAAAGGCCGGCTGCGCTCGGTTCCGCCGGTCTGCCTGCGGGCGTTTCACAGCCGATTCCGCCAATGCGCGTCCCCGCTGAACGACCGCTCGCCTGGCGCGAACGCAGCACCTCGGCCGCCTACGGTCCCCGATTGTTTATCCTGCTGATCCTGTTTGTCCCCTCGGCACTCTGGGTGCTCACGCAATCCGACCTGAACTTCCGTCCGGAAGATGCCTGCATCATGCTGGCGTTCATTCTGATGATCGCCGGAGTGCTTGTCGTGCTCAGCGTCGGTGCTCGCTCCTTCGGACTCGAACGCGACAGCCAGACTCTGGATGTGCTGCTGACCATCCCGCAGTCCACTCACGAGATCCTGACGCAGAAACTGACCGCAGCCAGTCGAGCGCGACTGCTGTTTATGACCGGTTTCCTTGTGCTGGCCGCGATTCGCATTTGGGATCCAACCCTCAGCAATCTGAATCGAGACTATGAATTGCCACGAGCCTTCTTTGAACCGCTTGGGCTGGTGCTGACCTGGGAACATCTGACGCTGGTAATCTGGGTTGCCGCTGCATGGTCGATGTTTGCCCGCACGACACTGCGAGCTGCCGTGGGGACCCTGGCCACACTCTTCGGCTACTGCCTGCTGCACTTTTTTTCGTTGATATTGGTTGAATTCTGGGACCTCGACACCATGAGAGAGTTGCTCGCCGGGCTGCCACTGATCGCCTGGGTTGCCATCATTGTTGACGATGTGCCTCGTTCTGGAAATTCTGTCACATTCCTGATATGCCTGTCAGCCGTGATCCTTGGTGCAGCACTGATTCTGCTGAGAATGTTTGTATTGCGGATGGCACCAAAGTGGCTTGAAAGAGCATAGGCCGACGGACCGGAAGTCCGTCGTACCCTGGCACAGCGCACGTGGCTTAGTCGGAACTAGTACTGGTCCACAAGGTACCGGATCAGGTCGGTCGAAGTCACCATGCCAGCCAGTTTGCGGCCATCGACAACCGGAAGCGAGTGGAATTCGCCGCGGCTGAGCACGTTTGCGGCGTCACGGACGGTGCCGGAGACCGGAATCGTCACCGGCTCCGCCTTCATGAAATCGGTCAGCCTGTAGGTGTGATCGAGGACGGCATCGAGGCTGCGGGAGTCCTGGTTGCCGAATTCACCAAAGCTCACACGCAAAAAATCGCTCCACGCCAGCACCCCGGCAAGCTCGCTTCCGTGCATCACGGGCAGGTGATGCACACCAGTCTGCTCGAACAGGGCTCGGGCTTTGGAGAGCGGGTCATTCAGGTCCAGAGTGACAACGTCTTTGGTCATGATGTGCGAAACCGGATCATTCTTGCGCATGGCTGATATTCCGTTCAAAGGGGGAGAACAGTGAGACGGAAATTCCCATGGCAATCGCCGTGCCACTGGCTGAGATTGACGGGTGACGATGCGTTTCAGCAGTATTCCGCGCTCATCAGAGCGCGCGGTGGGCTCATCCGCGCAGGTGCCATGTCAATAACCGCACAGCAGCACGCGGGCGGCGTCAGAATTCAGGATTCCAGAGCATCACACCGTCAGGTATCCACCGTCCACCGGCAGAATCACACCGGTGACAAAATTCGCCGCAGGCGACAGCAGAAACTGGACGACGCTGGCGACATCGTCCGGCTGCCCCCAGCGTCCCTGAGGCGTGCGGGAAAGAATGGCCGCGGAGCGGACTGGATCATCCACAAGTGGCCGCGTCATCTCTGTGTCGATCCAGCCTGGAGCTACCGCGTTGACACGAATGCCTTCTGTTGCCCACGCGGCTGCAAGGCTTTTTGTAAGTTGGGCGACACCACCTTTGGAGGCGGCGTAGGCCGGAACCCAGGGAGATCCAAAGAAGGAGAGCATTGATGCCGTGTTGACGATTGCCCCGGACCCGCGAGCCAGTGCCGCACGAGCAGCCAGGCACATCCGCATGGTCCCCGTCAGGTTCACGTCCACTGTTCGCTGAAAATGGCAGATGTCAAATTCCGCGCCGCCACGCTGCAGAATGCCGGCGCAATTGACAAGCCCCGCCAGCACGGGCACAGTGGTACAGAGGCGATCCACCGACTCCTGGCTGGTCACATCCAGCAGCGCTGTTTCGATGCCGGGCTGGCTGCGAAATTCCGACAGCTCTTCTGGCGAACACCCTGCGGCAATCACGCGGTAGCCCGCCGCAGCCAGCCGACGTGCGATGCCTTCACCGATGCCCCGGGTGCCACCAGTCACGATCACCTGCCCGGCTGAGGTTGCCTGTGAATCTGTCATGTGCCACACCTGCTGCCATCAACGAATAAACTGATCAATGAACTCTGTTCCAAGACCAACGGCCGCGTAATGAGCGCGGCATTTGGCGATCCGCGTGAAGACGTCGTCGTAGCCCGTGGTGTTACCGTCAGGGTCGACATAAATCATGGCCCCGTTCACCTGAAAAAACGTGATCATTTCCTCGACATGTGCGTCAACAACCAGCGTGTGTGTTTCGCCAGGTGTTTCGTAGACGTAGCTGCCTTCCCGCGCCACCCAGTCATGCTCCAGATAACGCCATTCGCCCTTGAGCACGAGACCATGCACCGGGAGCGGATGGCGATGCCGGGAAAGCACTCCGGATTTTCGAACTCGCAGCAGATTGCACCAATATCCTCGGGTAACGCACATCAGCAGAGGACGAAACCAGACATTGCTGTCCACCGGCACCCAAACTCGCTCGTCCTCCGGGATGACGGCAGGCACCACCAGTTCCGGTGGCGATTCGGCGGGCTGCGAGCCGCGATAGGGAATCCACTGGGATGAATCAGACACTGCTGGCGTACTCCCAAACTTCAGGACAGCTGAACGGAATCACCATGCGTTCATTGGCCGCATGAATTGCCGCAATGTAGTCGATGGCACAACACCCATCCAGGTATCGCCGCCGCGCTCGCGGCCGGATACAGGTGCCT
Organism: Planctomycetaceae bacterium; assembly: GCA_040382995.1. Lineage (GTDB taxonomy): Bacteria > Planctomycetota > Planctomycetia > Planctomycetales > Planctomycetaceae > SXXK01. The sequence goes on along the minus strand of JBEIEK010000367.1, from coordinate 2,297 downwards.
TTCGTTGACAGATCGGGTGTCCCGCGGCAGGATTCTCAGGCGTTTCGAGGGGATGGCGGACACTGCATGCGGCTAGGTTTCGATGCTGCCAATTCTCTGCATTTTTCTGGCGGATTTCCTGATCACTGCGGCCTTCTGCAGTTGTGGTGATTTCGCACAACTGCCAGGAGAGCAATCAGTGAATCGGAACCAGCGTCGCAAGCTGTCTGCGTCAGTCTGCAGTGGGTGTGAAACGCTCGAACAACGACTCCCGCTCGCCGTCATCACCATTCAAAATTCCTCGGCCGGCAAAACCCCGGATGCACTGGGCTACAACCTGGGTCACCTGATGCCAGGCACAAACGCTGCCGACTGGTTCCGCTACAGCGGCGTCAGTGCCGCTGGACAACAGCGACATCAACTAGCCTGCATTTCGTGAGCGTTACGCCAACGCCATTGGCGACACCAATCGCTTCTCCATCGATGTATCTGGAATGGGGACAGCCGGCCGTGCAGAATCGCCACGTGCGAATTGACGGCACCACCGATGCCAGCTGGTCAAACCTGCACGTCTACAATTTCCAGAAGTACAGCATGTACGCCCAGGATACCGGCACTGCCAGCGGCTACATCAATGATCTTCAGGAACTCCGCACGTTTCTGGCCCCGGATACCCTGAACCAACCGCTGCCGCTCGCACTCACCGAATACAATGTGCGCACCGCATCAAGCTACGACACCCGAGTGGAAACGCTGGATTCGCCCTCCGATTACGCGGCACTCGGAGCCAACAGCGTCGCGCTGGCAGACCAGGACGTCCGCAACGGCACAGCCAGTACCAACAACTACGGTGGTGCCACGAAGGCGGCCGAGGTGTACCGACTGTTCAACAAGGCGGCAGCCGCGGGACGTGATCGACTGGCCTTCACCAGCGATGCCGGGACTGACGTGCGAACACTGGTGACCCTCGACCCAGCATCAAAAACCTGTTTCGCCTTCATCACCAACAACAGCTCCGTGGCCGTACCGCTTGAACTGGATCTCACCGCGATGGGGATCCCGGCGGGTATTGCTGCCATCATCGAGGAGGTCAGTGAGAATTTCAGCGGCGGTGTTTCCCGGGTCGCTGCTGTATCCGCTGGAAAAGTGCCGACCGGCACGCTGCCACCGCAAACCGTCTGGCTGGTGTCAATGCCGACTCAGGCCCACCTCTACGGCCTTCAGGACGATGCGTGGACCGAGGCAACAGTCTGGAGCGGCCTCTCCTCGGCTCTGCGACAGGACGCCCCGGCCGGAAATCAAATCTCCAGCAACACTGTCACCGCGCAGGGCACCACAACACGCATACTCGGACAAATCACCGCTGGCACGACCGCCGCCGAACGCCAGTTCGATGTCACAGAATTTGTGCGTTCCCAGTCCGATGGTTTCGCCTCGTTTCTGATCGTTCAGGATCACCGCTGGGACGTGGCCCTGCCCAGCCTCTCAATCGGTGACACCCAGCCTGACGGACTTCGCATCTCATCCCGTGAAACCACCTCCGGTCCGCAACTGAAAGTCTTCAGCCGCCAAACCGATGCCCCCAGAATCGTCACTCAACCCGCCAGTCAGACCGTCACCGAAGGACAGTCGATCACGTTCTCCGTTGCGGCCGCCGGTACAGGCCCACTCACGTATCAATGGCGCCGCAACGGCAGCCAAATCCCCGGAGCCGCTGCCGCCACGTACACCATTCCCACGGCATCTCTGGCTGATACCAATAGCCGCTATAGTGTGACGATCACCAACGAATCACGTCCCCCGTTGGCATCACACTCGATCCCTCCAGCGCCAGCAGCAGTCTCTGGATCGTGGATAATACGACGGACACCGTATACGAGTACGCCAGCAGTCGTTCACGCACCAGCGGATCACAGACCGCAGTTCGCACCTTTCCGCTGACCACCGGAAACGGCAACCCGCAGGGGATCGCTGATCCACCGCCACCGACCGCCAGTGCTACTGGTCAGAACGACGATCCACCAGCGGCAGACAGCCGGGCAGATGGCCGGGTTGCCAGCGTGCTTACTGTGCCGGTATCGCCCGTCCCACGCTCCGCATGGCCTGCTCATCTGATCCCCTCAGATCGCCCACGGCCCGCAATCAACAGTCAGGGCTCCGAATACTCTCAGCAAGGCGCCCCCCGGGGAACTCGGCTCCCCCACCCCCCCCCCCCACCCACCGCGCTTCTTAAGACCGCGGGCGCCCCCGCCCCCCCGGCCAACACGGAAACACAAACCACACCCCGCCAGCGGGATCAGCGCGTCGCGGACCGGATG